>DFFH01000030.1:13422-30625 GCA_002368805.1 Mageeibacillus sp. UBA3781
CATAAGTTCCAGATGCAGTGCCGTATCCGGAAAGCCCAGCAGCTCCTGCGTCAGGGGTATAAGGTGGTGGATGTGGCGCACATGGTGGGCTTTTGTGACCAGAGCCATCTGGACAGAGTATTTAAGAAACAAGTCGGCATTTCCCCGGAGCAGTTTATCCGATCCGCAGTTTTAACCGACGCAGAGTGATCCGCAATTTTATCCAATGCGGACTGATCTGATCCTGTTATGATCAAACCATCCAAAAAAAAGAGAGGTTGATCATAATGGAAAACACAGTATTTGAAGCATTTAACGAAGGAAGATTTCAGGTCCCGGAAGGAACGGTCATGTTCAAGGACATCCCCTGGTCGAAGCATCCGACATTTGAGGGTGTGGAGCTGAAGCATATCGTGACCTCGAAGGTCACTGGCGGAGCCTACAGTTACCATCTTGTCAGGATCGCGCCCGATAAGAGCATCCTCGACCATATCCATGATCCGCAGCTGGAAACACATGAGGTGATCGCAGGCAATGGAACATGCGTAAACGACGGCTGCGAAATCGAGTATTTCCCGGGAGTGATCTCGATTATGCCCGCCAAAGTGCATCACGAAGTCCATGCAGGAGACGAGGGTCTATATCTCTTTGCCAAGTTTATGCCGGCGCTCTGCTGAAAAATAGTGAAACAAATTAATAGCGGTTCAGAGTTTCTCTGGACCGCTTTTTGACGGCATATGAGAATTAGGAAAGCCTATTGCTGATTTCAAGAACCTATCAAAGGACCTTGAAATCTGTTATACTACGATAGAAGTTTAATTGTAGAGAGGGCTTGGATATGACTAATTCTGAAAATATGAAACCCGAAAAATCTGGACTTTTCAGCGTAATCAAATACGAAGGCAACAATGATACCTTTATCTGGAAGCACCCTGTTGAAGATTTCAACTACGGCTCTCAGCTGATCGTACACGAAAGTCAGGAAGCGGTCTTCTTTAAAGACGGCCAGGCCCTGGATACTTTCGGACCGGGACGCCATACTCTGGAGACACAGAACCTCCCGCTTATCGGAAAAGCATATAAGCTGGCAACCGGATCCCAGAGTCCTTTCCACGCGGAAGTATATTTCATCAATAAGACCGTACAGATGGCCATCAAATGGGGCACTCCGGACAAGGTCAGATTTATCGACCCGCTGACAGGTACACCTCTGGATCTCGGCGCATCCGGTGAGATGAATCTTCAGGTCTCTAATTCCAGAAAGCTCCTGATCCAGCTGGTTGGTACAATGAAGGGCATCGCATGGCAGGATGGAGAAGGCTTTACCAAGTCCCTTCAGGAATCATTCCGCCCGTTGATCTCCAATGCGGTCAAGACGAATCTTCCGACAGTTATTAAGTCCGAAGCGATCGATATTCTCGAGATCGATGAGAATCTCGGTCTTATTTCCGACAGCCTGAAAGATAAGATCCTTCCGGGATTTGAGGAGTATGGTCTTACGATCCCGCAGTTCTATGTAACCAGCATCGTTCTTCCGGAAAATGACCCGAACTTCAAGCGGATCAGAGAACTCCACACGATTACGCTGCAGACCAGGATCATCCAGGCAGAAGCGACAGTCAAGACCGCGCAGGCGCAGAGCGAGACACAGTACCGCACTGCACAGGAACAGAGCAAAGCGGCGATCGAAGCGGCGCACAGAGAGGCAGAGCTCCAGAGACAGCTGACCGAGACGGAAGTCGCCAGAAGAGAAGCGGAGAGAAAGGTCATTGCCGCACAGGCGGATGCCGAGGCACAGAGATTGGCCGGCATGACGGAAGCCGAGATCATGAGAGCCAAAGGCTACAATCAGAAAGATGTACTGCAGGCGGAAGTCCAGAAGGCTTACGCCGAGGGTATCGGAAATATGGGACCGGACGTTTCCAACGGAGGCGGCGGAAGCTCCATCGTGGGCGACATGATGGGACTCGGCGTCGGTATGGCCGCGGCCAATGCGATCATGCCGCAGATCAGCAACATGATGCAGGGCATGAACACACAGCAGCAGCCCGCGAATACTGCGGCACCGGCGGCACCTGCACCGGCAGCTCCAGCACCGGCAGCTCCTTCTGCGGATATGTGGGACTGCTCCTGCGGACAGAAGAATATCATCGGAAACTTCTGCAATAACTGCGGCAGCAGAAGACCGGTCACCGTATCCGGTGATGCCTGGGACTGCAGCTGCGGATTAAAAGGAATCGTCGGTAATTTCTGCAATAATTGTGGAAAGAAGAGGGGTGAGTGATCATGAGTAAAAACGGAGTGCGTGGTTGTATTGTATTAGCAATACTTTTGGCAGTGTTCAGCGTGATCGCGTTTGTGGCACCCTTTTGCATGACAACGACTTTCTGGGTCGCATATATCTGCGGAATGATCGCGATCGCTTTTCAGTTCGTTGTCTTTTCCATCTCCTTTTCCAAGGGGAAGGGTGCGAGAAGTAAGTTCTATGGATTCCCGATCGCAAGGATCGGCGTTACTTATCTTCTGGTCCAGCTGGTACTGAGCTTCATCGAAATGACTCTTTCCAATAAGTTCCCGGCATGGGCTGCGATCATCATCAATGTGATAGTCTTCGCTGTTGCGGCAATCGGCTGCATTGCTGCCGATGTTGTCCGTAATGAGGTCGTCCGTCAGGATGTACAGGTCAAGCAGGATATCTCTAATATGAAGACACTTTCTGCGATGGCAGCAGGACTTCCCGGACTTTGTCAGGATGAAGCCCTCAAGAAAGACTTGCAGAAACTTGCCGATGAGTTCAAGTTCAGTGATCCGGTTTCTTCTGCGGCGACAGCTGCGATGGAGTCCAATCTGGGCGCTCAGCTTCAGCAGCTGAGAAATGCGCTTGCGAGCGGCGACTATGCTACTGCAAAATCCTTCTGCGGAGCTCTGATGAACGGACTGTCCGAGAGAAATCAGGCCTGCAAGCTCAACAAGTAATCGTTAAGGTGTAAGAATCGATGGCAGTATTCAAGTGCAAAATGTGCGGCGGGGGCCTCAATATTACTGAAGGTATGACCGTATGTGAATGTGAATACTGCGGATCGGTGCAGACTGTCCCACAGCTCGATGACGAGAAAAAGATCAATCTCTTTTCGCGAGCCAACAGACTAAGAAGTGCCGGCGAATTCGATAAAGCTTCCGGCGTGTATGAGACGCTGGTATCGGATTATCCGGAAGAGGCGGAAGCCTACTGGGGACTGCTTCTGTGTAAGTTCGGTATCGAATATGTAGATGATCCGGGAACCGGAAAAAAGGTTCCGACATGTCACCGTTCTTCTTTTGACAGCATCATGGAAGATGAGGATTTCGAGATGGTCATGGAATGCTCGGATCCGGCTTCCCGTGCTGTCTATCGAGAAGAAGCGAAAGCCATCGAATCCCTGCGTATCAGAATCAACGAAGTTTCTTCCAAAGAAGATCCGTATGATATTTTCATCTGCTATAAAGAAACGGATGATTCCGGCAATCGCACGATCGACAGTGTGATCGCGCAGGATGTGTACCAGGCTCTGGTGCAGAAAGGCTATAAAGTCTTTTTCTCAAGGATCACACTCGAAGATAAGCTGGGTCAGGAATATGAACCATACATTTTTGCGGCACTTAACTCCGCGAAGATCATGCTCGCATTCGGTACGGATTACGAATACTATAATGCCGTCTGGGTCAAAAATGAATGGAGCCGTTTTCTGAGCCTGATCGAAAAGGGCGCAAATAAGACCCTGATCCCTTGTTATAAGGGAATCGATGCCTATGATATGCCAAAAGAATTCGCAAGGCTTCAGGCCCAGGATATGGGAAAAGTCGGCGCTATTCAGGATCTTCTTCGTGGAATTGAGAAGATCCTGGGATCAAAGAGCAGAAGTACCGTCACTGCACCTGTGCCTTCTGCCCTGAAAGAAGGCGATCTGACCAAGCTCGGCCTTATGAGGCGCACTTTTATGTTCATCGAAGATGGTGACTGGAGCAATGCCGACAGATATGCCGAGAAGATCCTGGATATCGATCCGGAGAACGGTGAGGCCTATCTGGCGAAAGCGATGGCGGACCTTCGTATCCCGAATCTTGTGACATTGACGAATGTAACCTGCTTCGAGAATAATCCTAATACGCAAAAAGCACTTCGCTACGGAAGCGACGCCCTGAGAAACGATATCCTCGGATTTATCGAATCGCATAAATCCGCAGAGAGAATGCGCCAAAAGGCGGAAGAGGAAAGAAAAAAGCGGGAAGAGCAGGCTGCTCAGGAGACCGCGGAGAAAGTCATTGCCACGTTTATGGCAAAAGGACAGTCATCCGATGCGCCGAAACAGAAACTGAGTTTTGGTCAGGCGGTGAATGCGCTTCTTTCCAATCCACGTGTTATTCAGATCGTTTGCGAAAAGAATCTAAAGCAGGTCTCCCTTTATAATGGGTATGTGACGATCCCGTTCGGCCGCTATCCTCAGTTTTCAAATGGTGCGACCTCCGACATCGAGTGGCTGGTTCTCAAAAAGGATGGAAACAGAGTCCTTCTTATCAGCAAAGATGCCCTCGAATGCCTGAAATACAGCGAGAACGGTACGCTGGCTACATGGGAGACATGCTCACTTCGCAGATGGCTGAACGAAACGTTCATTACCAGTGCTTTTACTGCGGAAGAAAAGAATATGATCCTGAATGTATCTGTCGCCGCGGATAAGACCCACACCCTCGGTACAGGACCCGTAAACGATACCATCGACAAGATCTTCCTTCTGGACGGTGCAGAAGTAAATCTGTATCTGAATACCAGAAGTGCCCGGACTTGTCATGAAACAGAGTATTGCCAGGCCAGAGGTTCTTCTGCCCCAGGAAGATGGTGGCTGAGGACACCCGGTGCATATGTCAGTGGTGACGGCACCGTAAACTACGGCGGCAGAAGTGTTTTTGCCAGCAGTAGCGCGGTCCGCCCGGCATTGTGGATCGATCTTGAAGCGTAAAAAGGAGAATAGCTGGCGGCGATGAGTAACGAGTGGGTCAAAACACTGAAGACCTTGAATTTTATATCCGGGAAGTCCGGTTCCACGTGTAGGAGATAGATATGGAAAAAAGTAAGATCGAAGCTTTTATCAGAAAACAGAAAGTGGCGTTTATCTGCTCTGTGGATAAGGTAAAATGGAAGTGCTGACAGACCAAAAGACAGAGAACTTTTCGATCGACTGAACGGATACGTTTCAATAAAGCGGAGGAAAAGTATGAAAAAGTGGTATGACGAAGAATATGAATTTACTGTGGAAGTGACCGGGTTCCTTCATGGAGACCATACGGAAAGATACTGCCGTAACGGGGAAGAAATCGGTGATAAATATACATGCACCTATGGCTGTCCGGTAAATCAGGATGGATATGGCATCTGCTCGAAGACCATGATGATGCTGTATCCCTTGATGGAAGCAGTCAGAAGTGGCGGTGACCTTGAGAATCTCGGCGGTGATGGAAAGTATTCCAAAACCGTGGTATGCCCCGATGGCTGCGTGATCTTCAAGCTCACAGCGAAACCCCTTGGAAATGAGAATTTCCATAAGGGCGGATTCTATGACTATCCTGATGCAACCTAAGAAGTGTCTCGTTGAGAATAAGGAGAAGAGATGAGTAGAACAGAAACAACTGAACTGACTGTATTGTGCCTGATTCACGACGAGGAGCGGTATTTGCTTCAGGATCGTGCATAAGCGATAGATAGAAGGAATAAACGAGATGTTTGTAAACGATTTGGTATTTAGATGTGCAGATACAAGTGATGCGAAGCTTCTGGTGGAAATCTATAATTCTGCATTTTATGAGTGAACATCCGGAATGGCAGGAGCTCACGTTGGTCACGCCCAAAGATAATGAGAGGAATATCCGGTTTTACACCAAGCGGTTCGGTTTCGATATCGTGGGAGAAGAAGTAGATGGAAAGGTGACTGTTCTAATATTTAAACTAAGTAGAGACTGAAGATACCGTATCTCCAGTCTCTTTTTGCATCTGCTTGGATGTAATACTTGATTTTAACTCTTAGCCGACGCCCATTGTGTCGTTATCTGTTGAAGTAGATGGACTGAAACGGATCGTGGTGTATTTTTCGATATCGCCACAGGATTCGACGATTACTTGGCATCCTTCTTCGGTGTATCCGATGTATGTGTGCTCTCCGCTTACCGCATCGATGAAGCCGATTTCGTGGAGGGCTTGGACATACGACTCCAGCTCAGCGCCGGAAAGCTCCTCAGTTGCTATGAAGATGAGGTCAGAAGGATTTGTTTCTCCAACTACCGCATAAGAACGGGTGAAGTCACCAAGCGAATCGGGAGCGAAAGTAGCACCTTTTTCTAAGTTGCAGCAGAACAGGATCTCTTTTTCAGGCTTGGGAAGATAAAGATCGAAGAGCGCTCCGTCAGACATAGATACATCAGGAATTTCCGGAATAGTTTTATTCTGGTGCTTTTCGATCCATTCCGGAGAGCCCCATAAAGGTTCATTCTCCATTCTTTTGGAAAAGGATTCGTAATCTTCCTCGTCTTCCGAAAAGGCTTCAGAAGAGGGTATGACCGATGTGGGATCTGCCTGAAGCGTTTCGTTTGTTTCAGACTCTGTTTCTACAGTTTCTGTTGCTTCGGTTGATTCGGAAGTCTCTTTGACAGGAGACTGCTTGGCGGCGACCTGGGCAGATACTTCAGTTACTGATGATTCTTCCTGGGCAACAATTTTTTTCTCGACAGGATTCAGGAATCCACAGGTGAAAATGGCGGCTACAGCTAACACACTGACGATAGAGAGCCATAGGGAGAGTTTCTTATAATTCATAATGTTTTTTATCCTCGCTTTCACATTTTCCTTGCCAAAACCGAGAGACGAAACCAGATATTTCGGCGCGCTGCTCTTTCTGGCGTAAGATACGAGGGACATGCAGTAATCAGCGCGAAGATCGCTGCTGATGTTCTTGATGACTTCTTCATCGCAGCTCATCTCCATATCGGACTCGAACATCCGGAAAGCAATCCAGACAATAGGATTGAACCAGTGTACGAGGAGCGTAGCGATCCAGATGGACTTAAATACCATATCGTGTCTCCGAATATGTGTCTGTTCGTGATGCAGAAGATAACTGTATTCTTTCTCTGAAAGCCCCTGTGGCATAAAGATGCGTGGCTTTATGATTCCGATAACGAACGGTGACGGGACCGATGGAGAGGAGTAAACATTTCCTTCGATCTTCCGGGTGTCCCGAAGGGACCGGTACATGGTAATGGTTTTGATAAGGATCGCGATAGCAAATACGGCCATGCCCAGAATCCAGAGGACCATCAGGACCTGCCAGATATCGGGCATGGTACCTCCCGAGGCCTTCGCAGAGGAAGAAACCGCGGAAGTTGCCTGTGGGGTGACTTGCCGTATGCTGCGCTCGAGTGCTTTTACATTAGAAGAGGCCGTGGCAGTAGTCTGCCCGATCGCTCCGGATGAGGAGACGAACGAAATCTTCTTTTTCGGAAGAAAATTGAATAGAGACAAGATCGATGCAGGAGACTTCGGGCATAGAAGTCTATAAACCGCTAAAGCCCAAAGACCATAGATGTACTTCGTAGGTATCCGGCGCAATAACCGGCGGACCAGCATGATCAAAAGAATCATGATCGAACCCATCATGCTGAGATTCAGAACTGTCTCAAACAGACCAAGCATATTTCCCTCATTTTCCTTTCTTGTACTCTTCGATAATCCTGATAAGTTCGTCTGCTTCACTGTCAGACAGAGAACGGTCCTCCAGGAAAGAGAGAACGAAGGAGGGGAGTGAACCTCCAAAAGTTCTCTTTACGACTCGTCTGCTTTCGAACATCTGCACCTGATCACGCGGAATCAGGACAGTAACAAGACTATCGGTGTTGGCAACCATCTGCTTGACGATAAGCTTATGAAGCATGGTATACGTCGTCGATTTCTTCCAGTTCAGCTCCGTTTCGCATACTTTAACGAGCTTTCCGGATTCAATCGGCGCATGCTCCCAGATCACGTCCATAAGGCGGTATTCGCTTTCGCTTAGCATAAGGTCTTTCATTTTTTTCACTCCTTCGGTCTATAACTATAGACTGACTTTAGTCTACAACCATAGACCAGAGATGTCAATAGTTTTTTTGAGCGGCGGTGAAAAAGAATCTGTGCTAACATATAGTCATTAGAGGTGTAACAAAAAGGAAGTAAAACATGGGAACAATTCTGGATTACAGAAAAATGGTGGAGCAGCCTTGGGGCAGGATGTTCTACGAGATGATATATAATCAGCTGGACTTTTCAGGGGATAAGAGGCTCAGGATTCTGGATTTCGGAGCAGGATTCTGCATTACTGCGGATCACTATGCCAAGGATCATGAAGTGATTGCTGTAGAGCCGAATGAAGAGATGTACAGCCTGCGGGTCAAGGAAAATGAGTATACTCTGATCACGCAAGGACTGGATTATTTAAAGACAGTTCCAGATGATTCATTCGATGTTGTATTTTGCCATAATGTTCTGGAATATGTTGATAATAGAGAAGAAATTCTCAAACAGCTGGCGCGGGTAGTAAAACCGGAAGGAGTCCTTTCTGTAATTAAACATAATCTTTATGGCAGAGTTATGGGAAGTGCGGTGCTTGCTGACGATCCCCAAGCAGCACTGGATCTTCTGAATGAAGTTCCCGAGGACAGCATGTTCGGAAACAGAAGCGTATATAGCGATGAACTGCTTATCGAAGCATTGTCTCAAGATATGACACTCTCTGAAACCTATGGAATAAGAGCATTCTTCGGGCTTTCTTCCAATAATGAGATCAAGTCGAAGAAGGAATGGTACCAGCCGATGCTCGAGCTGGAAATTAAAGCGAGCACGATGGATGAATTCAAGAGAGTAGCGTTTTTCCACCATCTGGTGTTTCGAAAGAACGGGAGTTTCTTATGAGCGAACATGTATATCCGGAAGAGGAAAAGAAAGAGATGGCTCTTCTGAAGATCGGAGAGCTGGCCAGTCTGGCCGGGGTCTCATCGAAGGCTTTGCGGCTCTATGAAAGTAAAGATATCATCAAGCCGGTGAAGGTCGATCCGGAGACCGGTTACCGGTTCTACTCCGCGGAGCAGTGCGAGATTGTGGAAGCGCTGGTCGCGCTACAGGATATGGGTTTTTCGTTAAATGAGATCAGGATGCTTCTGCAGGAACCTGCTTCAAAGGAGGAACTGCAAGAGCTTTTCACAAAGAAAAGACAGGCGCTTCAGGAAACGATCTGGAAGGTTCAGGCCCAGATCGAAGAGATAGATTCGCTGGAAGGAAGCCTCTTAGGAAAGAAGCCCGGTTCTTCGGAGATGGCGGATATGGAAGATCCGACGGCGGAGGAATCTTCACTTTCGAAGCCGTTCCTTGAAATGAGTGACGAGGAACGCGCCTGGTATCTGGCGAAAATGGTCCGCGTGAATCCGAATAATGTCCGTCAGATCTTAAGCGAAGCCATCTGGCTGTGAATCCTTATTGACACCATTTTTCTGTTAAATAGATACTTCAGGCTTCTGTATGTCCCTGGTCAAGTACTTCTAAAGCCCGCTCCGCACCGGCCCGGTTATTCTTCATGTTATTCACGGAGCGGTTGATGACAAAGACACTCTGCATGACGCCCGCCCGGTACTGGGTGATCTTCATGAGCGTGGCCAGGCTGTCGATGGCCTCGCCCATCATGGTGCCGCCCAATACCAGTAACAGGATATACCCGGATCCGCCGGAAAGAGTATTGAGAAAGCTGGATCTGGCCATCGCCCGGTGTGCCTTCATGTTCTCCTGAAGCATACTCAGGCTCGTATCTTCGACTTTCTTCATGACAAGTTCTTTTCCATCAAAGATAGAGATCGCGTGATGCGCTCTCAGGATCGGCTCTGCCCAGTTGGTATATTCGCCGAACTTCTCCTGGGCGTGTTTCTTGAAATGAGGGATCTTTCTGACCACGACGATGCAGCTTAGAAGCATGAAGGGAACCGTGATCGCAATAGATACGGCGAGTAATGGCAGGTTCAGGAAGGCCAGGATAATGGACGACAGGATCAGATTCACCAGCGCGATGAATAGATGCATAAACGTGACCGGACCCATCATATAAGCGTGCAGGCGGTCCACGTCGTAGTTCATCCGGTTGATCCATTCGCCGCTCGAAAAGCACTGGATATCGGCATATTCCGAGGAAATTATATGGGAGAGGAGCTTTTTCCGAAGCCTAGAAAGCAGAAGCAGATTCAGTTTCATGGAGATGGTTGCCCAGATCGTCATGTTATAGGCGAACAGAAGGAGCGAAAGAAGAAGGAAAATCCAGAATGTGGGCAGAAGGGAATCCCTCTGCCCCTGCTCCATCAGACGGATAAACCGGGAGATCAGATTTGCGGAAAGCACGGTGCTGAGAAAGTCAAAGGGCGCACGAAGAAGAAGGGATACGATGAACAGACGAAGGACCCCGAGTTCACGTAAAAGCTGACACAGCCTCCTAAACATAGAGCTTTCCTCCTTCCATACGAAGGATCCGGTCGTAGCCATTCAGATACTCGACCTGATGCGTGACATGCACGATGGTCAGATTCCGGGAAGAACCTGCTGTGCAGGCGTCTAGAGAGGCCATAACAGAAGAGGCTGTGGATGCATCCAGAGATGCAGTGGGTTCGTCCAGGAGAAGAAGAGGAGCTTTCTTGCACATGGCCCGTGCAATCGCCAGACGCTGGGCCTGTCCGCCGGAAAGCTCATCTGCCCGGTCACCGAGATAGGTGTGGATCCCGTCCGGCAGAGAATCGGCCCACTCAAGCAAACTGACCTGCTCCAGTACTTTTCGCACTGAATCTTCACTATAGTCATGTCCCAGCGTGATATTTTCAAAGATCGTCATCGGCAGCAGCATCGCCGACTGCATGACGACCGAAACGTGCTTTCGGATGTCCGAAGGAACGGATTTCCCGAGAATGTTTACCGAACCGGAAGAAGGCGGAAGAAGACCCGCCAGGATCTTGAGAAGAGTGCTTTTTCCGCATCCGCTTTCACCTACAATACCGATGCGTTCCCCGATTTGGATCGTAAGGGAAATATCCTGAAGGATAGGCTTGGTATCATAGGAAAAAGAGATGTGGGAAATATCTGCAAGTATCTGTTTTCTATCGGAATTAGGCATGAGGTCCTCCTTCTAAGATGATATCGATCCGCTTCAGGTTCGATGTGAACGTCCGAAAATGTGCAAGAAATGTCGGGGTGTTCATGAGAAGTCCGGTGACATTATTCTGAAGGTTCAAAAATACGATAAAGGTTCCAAGTGTGATCGTTCCGGAGATGACCATGTATCCTCCAACCAGGAAAAGGCAGAGTAAAGGTACTTTGGAGAGAAGGCCGGAGATAGAATTCAGCACCGCATGAAGCTGTTCATCCTTCCGGAAACTTTTCTCCCACGCTTTGATATCCTGATCGTATTTTTCTTCTAGAAAAGCACCTGCGTCGAATACCGAGATGACAGGGTGATTCGTGACTGCGCTGAAGACCGTGCGGTTCATGCGGCGCTTGGCAGCAAGCGTAGCCTTCGTGATCTTAGCAAGTTTTGATCCCGAGAAAGCAACATAGATCAGGATCAGAAGGGTCGGGATCAGAAACGCCAGGGAAAGAAGTGCATTTTCGATAAAGAGAAAGATCAGTACCAGAATACAGGTGATGACCATGCTGATATTGAAGAAGAAAGAATTGCTGAAGAAGTCTGAAGAGAGGGCCAGCTCCCCCTGCACAGTGGACATAGCCTGGTCAGCAGACATCGTCGCACCCTTAGGGCTTTCCAGAAGGAAACGCATATAGCCCATACGAAGCGTGTGGGAAGTTTTCTCGGCAGTATAGTTTCCAACCATCTGGTCGAGATAATTGAGACTGGCTAAAGTCAGAATCAGAAGAAGCAGCAGAAGGACAAGTTCCGCAATGATCCCGCTCCCCGCCACGATCCGGTTGACCAGGATCCCGACAAAATGGGCATAGACGAGCTGGGAAACATTCGCCAGCAGAGAGATTAATAAAGCGAATGTGACCCATCCCCGGTTTGCCTTAAGTATCCTTCCGAGAACGCTCATATCATGACCTCCTTAACTCTTTCTGGCTTAAGCGTAAACCTTGTCCCAAGGACAAAGTCAAGAGAAATCATGGGCTGGACAAAATCGTTTAATGGTGGTATTGTGTATCAAAATGATATATCAAGCTGATATATAAGGAGAGTATGCCATGCCTAGAGAAAAGAAGATCGATATGGTTATCTTAGGACTATTAAGTCACGAACCGCTTACCGGATATGACATGAAGAAACGTATAGACGGAGCGATCCGTTTCTTCTGGAATGGAAGCTTCGGAAATATCTATCCGTCACTTAAGGAACTTGAGAACAAGGGGTCTATCACGAGATGCGAAGTAACTTCAGATGGCAGAGAGAAGATCAGTTATAAGATCACGGCATCAGGTAAGGATGAACTGAGAAAGTGGCTTCGGGATGAACAGGCAAGTAACGAACTGAAGTACGAGACACTCCTGAAACTGTTTTTCGGCGGAGTTGAGGAAAAGAATGTTACGTACCGTAATATCGAAGTTTTCGAGAATAAGATAAGAGGTGATCTTGAAATGCTCCGCACATATGGAAAGGTCCTGGAGAAGGATCTTGAGAACGAGGACCACCTGCATTACTATCTTACGGTTTCATTCGGAATCGACTCTTACGAAGCCTATCTTAAATGGTGTTCCAAGGCAAAGAAACTGCTGAATAGGAGGGCAAAAAAATGAGACAGAAGATACGAAAAGCAATTATTATCATCTCCTTTCTGCTCTTTCCAATAACGATCTGGTACTTTTCTCCCTATCTTATTATTGACGGAGCATCGCAACACATTATCAACGGAAGTTTTATCGTATTTGTATCGATGTTTGTATTGTCCATGTTTTTCGGAAGGATCTGGTGTGGTTATTTCTGTCCGTCCGGCGGGCTTCAGGAATGTTTGTCTTCCATAAATCCCAACCCGGCGAAGCAGGGAAGAAGAGACAAAATCAAATTCGTGATCTGGATCATCTGGGTATTAGCTGTTATCTTGACATTTATCCTCGGCAAGAATGACGTGAAGATCAATCCGTTCTACCAGACTGACCACGGCATCTCTGTCTCGAATATTTACTGTTATGTGATCTACTATGGTGTGGTATTCCTATTTGTGATATCGAATATCATTCACGGGAAGAGGGCAACCTGTCACTATATCTGCTGGATGGCACCTTTCATGATCCTTGGAAGTAAGCTTGGAAGAGTGCTTCACATCCCTCAGTTACATATAAGCGCCGATAAAGAGAAGTGTGTCTCGTGCGGTAAATGCAACCAGTCCTGTCCTATGGGTCTGGATGTCAGGCAGCTTGTTGCCGAGAATAAGACAGCAGTGTACAGCGAGTGTATATCATGCGGGGCTTGCGCCGATGCATGTCCCAAAGATGTATTGAAGTACAGTTTTTCATCTAAGAAATGAATATACTACCGGTATCTATGGAGCCCCACTGCCAATGGTATAATCTAGATAATAAATTGATTGAACCGGAAGGAGTGCCGATCGAATAATATTTCTATAATACGGGAAAAGCACTTGGTGGGGTATTTAGAGGTTGAAAACATGATTAAAATCTTAACAAATGGTCTTAAACTCGAAATATACACGCGGGTCTATGATGGTCCTTCTGCTTATAATGCAATCATTTATGTAAGTGTTGAAAGTAAGAGTTTTTCTGCGAAGTCCGTTATTGATTCAGGAACACTTCAGATTGAATCGTTTAAAGAGCAGATCGTTGATGTTTACGATAATCTCCGAGGTGAAGCTGTACTAAAAGGGCTTGGCGGACAGAAACTTGTTTTTATTGCATCAAAAACAGGTCATATCAAGATCTGCGGGGAATTGCAACAGTTTAATTCAGATGAAGATTTTAAGCTGTCATTCTCGGTTGAAATCGATCAGTCGGATTTGAAGCAGTCAATTGATAAATTGAAAACACATCTGGAATAGAGATTGCTCAGGCCTAAATCTATCCCATGCGTAAATCGAATTATGACGAGGTGAAAAAGATGGAGGCATCATTTGGGTATCACAATCAAGTGTTTGTATTGTATCCTTAATAGTAAGCTTTGTCGCGATGATGTGATCGAGATCACTGTTTGATTAACCAATACACGGCATAGAAGTGGGGGATAAGCATGAACGCGAGAGAATACCTTGAGATATTACATTTAGCCGAAAGACTCAAAGATACGCCCAGACATTGTACGACCACCAGCGGAAGAACGGAGAGCGTGGCGGAACATAGCTGGAGAGTATCGCTCATGGCTTTACTTCTGAGACATGAGTTTCCTGATCTGGATATGGATAGGGTCGTGAACATGTGTCTGATTCACGATCTTGGAGAGTGCTTTACCGGCGACATACCTGCTTTTGTGAAGACTGATGCTGACAGAAAAACAGAAGATGCATTATTAGATCAATGGGTGAAGTCGCTCCCGGAAGAATTATCTGCCGATATCTCCGCCCTATATAAGGAAATGGATGCACAGGAGACGGCTGAAGCGAAATTGTATAAAGCATTAGATAAACTGGAAGCCTTGATCCAGCACAATGAGTCTCCGCTCTCCACATGGTCGGAAAACGAGTACGAGCTGAATAAGACGTATGCTTTTGAAACGGTCTCATTCTCGAAATGGCTCACAGCACTTCGAGAAGAGATCCTTAAGGATACGATTGAAAGAATCGAAAAGGAGAGCGAATAAATGGAAAACATTGTTTATAGAGAAGCAACAATGGATGATGCAGAGGAAATGATTTCCTATCTGAACATCGTTGGGGGAGAATCCGATAATCTCATGCATGGAGCAGACGGTTTTAAAGCGCCGGTCGAAGCGGTAAAACGGCGCATCCAGGCTTCTCATGAATCGGATAACAGCGTGATTATGATTGCAGTGGCTGACGGGAAGATCATAGCCCGGGCTGAACTGGCCGGTTATCCGGCTGCAAAATTGCATCATAATGCCACGTTTTCCATTTCTGTCCGAAAAGACTACTGGAATATGAAAATCGGCACCAGTCTGATGACGGAAATCATTGACTGTGCGAAAAAGATGAATCTTCGGAATATTGATCTGGAAGTAGTAGTTGATAATAAGGCAGCCATTGCGCTTTACCATAAAATGGGATTTACCGATATCGGAGTATACAAGAACTACTGGTTTACGAACAATAACTATAGCGATGCCATTGTCATGCAGAAATGCTTGGATGAGAGCAAATAATTACAGATTACGAAACCAAAAGAATTTAAAGAGGCAATGATATGAAAGTGTTAATTGTATATTGCCATCCTTCAAAAGATAGTTTTACGAATGAAGTATATAAATCTTTTGAACGAGGTTTAAGAGATGCAGGTCATGAGATTTTAATATCTGATTTATATGATATGGATTTTAAAACGGACATGAGTGAAGAAGAATATATACGAGAGACCTATTACAAAGCGGATGGAATAAAATCAAAAGATGTCTTGATTGAACAGGAAAAAATACAGGACAGTGATGCAATTGTGTTTATATATCCTGTATTTTGGACGGAAGCACCCGCGAAGCTTGTGGGTTGGTTTGACCGGGTTTGGACAACAGGATTTGCTTATAGACCAGATCCTGCGATGAAGGTTCTTGAAAAAGCATTATTTATTGTTTGTGCAGGAAAAACCATGCAATCTCTCATTGAAACAGGGGAAAAGAGTGCTATGGAAACAGTAATGTTGGGCGATAGAATTCGTAATAGAGCAAAAGAGAAAGAAATGGTTATTTTTGATAGTATATCGCATTGGAATGAAGAAGCACGAAATGAGAATATGCCACGACATCTTTCCAAGGCGTATGAAATGGGTGTAAATTTCTAGAACGTAGAACGGAGTTGAAGAAAGGCTATACTACGATTTATATTGTTCAGAATAAACTAAGGTATCGATACGCAACGTGTGTAACGTTCTCTATTGTTGACACTAATATTTAATTATGTTTATAATAGAAAACATAAAATGATGCAAGAGGACGTATATTATGAAAAAAGCAGCGTATAATATTGTACCGGCAACAGAAGAAATATTAAAAATCTTGGGAGAACAGATAAAGTTGGCAAGACTGCGTAGAGACTTGTCTGCGGAATTGGTTGCAGAGCGTGCAGGAATCAGCAGAGCTTCTCTTTGGAAGGTGGAATCCGGCAATCCCGCTGTTGCTATGGGAATATATGCTGCTGTTTTACATGCCCTGAATAATATGGACAAGGATTTGCTACTTGTTGCCAAGGATGATGAATTTGGAAGACAGATGCAGGATTTAAGCCTTATGACAAGAAAGCGTGCTTCAAGGAGAAAGAATTAATGGCGGGAGTAGATAAAGCAATTCTTGTTTATGATGATTTTTCATCTGATGCACCGATCCTTATGGGAAAACTGTATGTTGGAGTAATAAAGGGTGGGGAATCGTATTCGTTTGAATATGACAAGGAATGGCTTATGAAGAATAAGCTATCGATTAATATAGATCCAGAGCTTCGTCCTTTTGCCGGACGACAGATTCCTTCTGGCAAGAGTATATTTGGACTGTTCGCTGATTCATCTCCGGATAGATGGGGACGTGTTCTTATGAACAAGCGAGAGAGATTGCTTGCAGAAAAGGAAGGCCGTAAGCCAAGAAAACTGTTTGATAGTGATTATCTTCTTGGCGTGTATGACGAAACTCGAATGGGAGGAATACGCTTTAAACTTGAGTGTGATGGAGCATTTCTTTCAGATGATAGAGAAACAGATGCGCCTCCATGGACATCACTTAGAACTCTGGAAGAAGCATCGAGAAACTTCGAAAAGGATGAAACAGGAATCACAGAAAAGTGGCTTAACCAGTTAATCAGACCGGGATCTTCTCTTGGCGGTGCAAGACCGAAAGCAACTGTAGTTGATACCAAGGGAGATCTTTGGATAGCAAAGTTTCCGTCGAAAAATGATGAGAATGATACCGGGGCATGGGAAATGGTTGTTCACGATCTGGCAAAGCTTTGTGGACTGAATGTTCCCGAATCTAAACTTGAAAAGTTTTCGAAGTATGGAAGTACTTATTTAGTAAAGAGATTTGATAGA
>DFFH01000134.1:0-20166 GCA_002368805.1 Mageeibacillus sp. UBA3781
ATCCGCCTTCCCAGCCCTTCGCTCTCGCCTCGCTCTTCGTCACGAAGTTCTTCGGCAGATGTCCGTAGGTGTGGATATACAGCGCCACATCGTCCTTTGACGTGTATGTGCCGTCCTCGTCGATCTTCGCCTCCGAGGGTTCGCTTATCGGTGCTGTGGTCGCCTTTGTCTTCTTCGTCGCTTCAGTGGTCGTCTCCGTGGGAGCTTCGGTCGATGGTGCTTTTTCCGTAGTCGGCTCGGTCGTCGGCTTCTCCGTAGTTGTCGGGGCCTCGGTCTCCGTCGTCGCTTCCGTGGTCATCGCGGCCGTCTCTTTCGAAGAGTCTTCGGTCGTCGCCGTGCTTTCCGTCGTCTCCGTCACTGACTCGGCCGTCGTTGTCGTCGTGGTCGCCGGCGCTTCCGTCTTCTTCGCTTTCTTCTTGCATCCCGCAAAAAGTCCCAGCGCGATCACCGCAGTGATCAGCAGAAGCAGAAGTTTCAGGTTTTTCTTACTCATATGTCTTCCCTCTTTACGTCAGTTTTTGTCATTTCATCTTTTCGCGCTATATTATAGCAAAACTTGCCCGCCGCAGCTCACCGGAAACCGAACTTTATTGTCAGAATCCGACCTCCCCTTCGCGGATATCAGCTATATTTCCATTTTTGTAATTTATAGCCTACTGGTTTTTGCGGCAGGATAAGCTATATTTCGATTTTTTCGATTTCTAGCTTACTGCGAACTAATCCATATTTTGGTTTTTTCAATTTCTAGCTTACATAGTCTCCTCCCGCGATAATCCATTTTTTCGATTTTTGAAAAACTAGCCTACTCCGACATCATCCATATTTTCGATTTTCGCAATTCTAGCCTACTTCTTCGCGAAAAGCACTCAGCTATATTCCGCTTTTTCGCAATTCTAGCCTACATTTCTTCCATTCAGCCATAGAAAAACTCCCACGCGGTTTCTTTTCGCATGGGAGCTTTGGAATTCTATACTTCAAAAGCACTTGTATCGCGCCTTCCGCGGGCCCATCGCGGACCTGCCGCAGCTCACCGGATTACCTATTCACCAGGAAGTGCGGCGTCATCAGCGTAAACAGGGCGCCAAGCCCGATATTCACGGCCGAGCCGATGATGAGCATGAGTGCCGGAACATGGAGCACCACACCGACCACGATGAAGACCGCTGCCGGCAGAAGTCCGAAGTACAGCATCATGATCTGCACGAATGTTTTAAGTGTCGAGCCGGCCTCGCCCGGGACGGATACATCGATAAAAGCACCGACCGTCGTTCCGAAGAGCGACACGGACAGGATGAATACGAACCATCCGATCACAACCATCGGCGATGTGCCGAGAATGATTGCTGCGACCACAACCGGAAGAATCAGGTCGATCGCATTGACCGCGATACTTCCGAGGAGGGAGTACCAGATCTTCGTCAGCGGAGACTCCGGGATCAGCACGAAAAACTCACGCTTCGTATCTTCCAGGAGCGGGTTTCCGAGCGTTCTGTAGAACATCAGGAATGTCAGCGCGCATGCCGGGATGATGAACTGATCGACGGATCCGGTATTGGCATCTTTTGCTATCCAGGCCGCAAATCCCGCAACCAGTGTAAAGACGATCAGAGTATTCGAGAAGATCTTGAATCTGCTGAATCTCAGGCGGTTGAAGACTGCCTTGTGGAAGAATACACTCGCTCCGGAACCGTGATGGAATCCATCGCGGTCGATTTTGCCTTTTCTTTCCTTCTGACGGACCATGACACCGCCCTTGGAGGCATTCTTCGCGCTATCCATGAGCGCCGCGATCTTATCGGTCTCAACGATCGCATCCTCGTAGAAGTCCGCCTTGATCTTCCAGATCAGGGCGACGATCAGTGCACATGAGAACAGGAACAGCGCCAGATACAGGAGCGACATGGCGACTTCGCCCTCGATCGCGTGATAGCACATACCGCGCATCCAGCCCCAGAACGGAACCCAGAAGGTGTATTTGCTTGCGAAGAAGTCAAAGGCACCCGTGAGCCAGTCTTTGCCGGTTGCCATTACGTATGCGGCAAAAGCACCTGCAATGACGGAATATGCGATGATGACATATGTGGACAGCCCGGATGTTCCGCGCTTTGTTCTGCTCATTACTGTGTAGAATGTGACCTGCACGAGTGTGCCGAAGATCAGGATCAGGCCGTAGGCGATGATCAGCGAGATCGCGCCCCAGGTGGTAAAACCTGCATTGTAGATGAGGTTCGGCAGCTGGAACAGCATGTAGATCGAAAGTAACAGTGACATTGCAAGCGTGCCGATCAGTCGGAACATCAGGACCGATTGTGGCTTCATCGGACTGGCAAACAGCATAGGCACGTCGGCCGGTTTGAAGATCTTTCCGGATGACTTCGCATTCGAGATATTCATCGCCAGTGTCAGGAAGAACACTGCGCTGATGATGAGGCCGACCAGGTCGTTAGCGGTCTTGCCGCGCTCTGTCAGGAAGTTTGGAAGCTTATGCTTCTTCGCTGTCGCTTCCGTGCCATCCGGAGATACGACTGTCTCGCCGTCCTCGCCAACAACAATTGTGACCTCGGTATCTTCTTTATCTTTGTCCTTATCAGAATCCGGTGCGATTGCATTGATTCCAAGTCCGATCAGCACACCTAGCAGCAGGCACGCGAGCATGATCGCGACCCACGTTTTCAGTACCTTCTTGATCGTATTGATGAAGGTGTGAAAGGTGTAATAGAAAAATAGTCTCATCAGTCTTTCGCTCCCTTCGCCTCAGCGTCCTCTTTTTCCGCGCCAAAAGCACTGTCCCCGGTTGCATTTCCGGATTCATCCGAAGCTGCTTCTACAGGTGCTTTTACCGAAGCGGGGGAAATACCCTCGGTAACGAGGAAGAACTGATCTTCGAGTGTCTTTCCGGCACTCTCGATCTCAGAGCGGGTGACGTTTGCGCAGACCTGACCGTTCTGCATGATGACCGTTCTGTCCCACAGCATATCGACACTATCAATGATGTGTGTACTGATCAGCATGGTTTTTCCGGCCTGACGCATCTCCTCGATGTAGTTCTTGAGTTCTTTGATCGCGTGCGGGTCAAGGCCCAGGAGCGGCTCGTCCATAAGGATGATGTCCGGGTCCGGAAGAAGGCCGATGCAGAGATTCAGTTTCTGCTGCATACCTTTACTGAGCTCATCGCCGAACTTCTTTTTCTTGTCGGCCAGCTCGAAACGGTTCAGAAGCATCTCGATGCGGTCCTTATAATTCGTCATCTTGTACGCACGGGCGATGAACTCCATGTGCTCGATGACTGTAAGATTCGGATAAAGTGACGGCAGCTCCGGGATATAGCCCATGATCTTTCGGGCTTCGGAGGTCTTATTCAGGAATCCGTCCACTGTGATCTCACCCTCATATTTCAGAAAACCGATGATCGACTTGATGATTGTGCTCTTGCCCGCGCCGTTCGGCCCGAGAAGGACCGTCAGAGATCCCGGTTCGAGCGTGAAGGAAACATCCTTGCACGCGGCAGTTTTTCCATACATCTTGGTAACACGATTAACTACTAACATTTATACTCTCCCAACTTCGCGGCTTGATTCCGGTGTTCCTTGTTTCCTTATTTCATCGGAAACGGCCATCGGGCGTCTTTCTCATTTCCCTGCCTGCCGCTTTTGATAATTCTATCCTAAACGACATGGGTCAAGCAATCGCCAAGAAATATTTAAGAATTTCTAAAGTTGGTCAGGGATCAATCCTAAAGGACGAAACAGGGTGCTTCCCGGATTTTAGTCCATCTTCTGCAGAAATGCCAGAACCTGCTCCCGGCTCTGAAGCGCTGTCCCCGCGCCTACTGCTGTCGTGCAGATCGCGCCGCACGCACTGGCAAACCGAAGCGCCTGTTCCATCTTATTCTTCTCCAAAAGCACTTGCCCGGCGGCTTTTTGTGCGCCGGCATTTCCTGCACCGCACGCACCTTCACCGGCCTTTTCTGCGCCGGCATTTCCTGCACCGCTCTCACCTGCTGTCTCTCTCATCCGCAGGATCTCCGAGGCGAGGCCCGCTACGAAGCTGTCGCCCGCGCCGGTCGCATCCACCGCGTCGATCGGGAACGCCGGCAGCGAAAGAGACATCTGCGCATTTTTAAAGAAACAGCCCTTGCTGCCGAGCTTGATGACAACATTCTTAATGCCATAGGAGAGGAAGACATCCGCCATCTCCTCCGGATCTTCTTTTCCGGTATAGTACTTCGCCTCATCTTCGTTCGGCGTGATGAAATCGATCAGGGGGAGTGTGTCTGAAATATCGTCCAGCCCGAGCTTTACAAAGTTCGGGAGCTTCGTATCCGCGAAGATCATCGTCCCGTTTTGCGCCGCACGCGATATGACTTCATGGATGATCTTAGGATCATTAAAAGGCGCACGGAACAGGGATCCCAGGATCATCATCTTCGCACCGTCGAAAGCCTCCGGGTGCTTTTCGGGATGAAAATTATAGCGGTGCGAGGAATTCGTGATCGACTTTCTTGTGCCGTCTTCATTGACAAACATCGTCGTCACCGGTGTCGGATGGTCCTTTTCGCGGAGGATCAGAGAGGTATCGGCTCCGTTTTTCTGAAGGTAATTGCAGATCATGTCGCCGGCGGGGTCCATGCCCAGGAAGCAAAATATTCCTGCTTTCATCCCGAGGCGTGAAGCGGTAACCGCCTCATTGACAGCCTCGCCGCCGACATTCAGCGAACCGGATGCCGCCGTGAAGCCGGATGCCGAGACAGGCTCCGGATCAAAGCCCTTGATAATGGAGTCCACCAGGGCCGTGCCCATACATACGATATCCAGATGCTCACTCATAATTTTTTCTCCTTAAAGAACAATGACCGGCTTTACACCGATCACTGTCCTTTAGTTTAATATAAAAGTTTCTTTTTATCCATGGATGAGATCTGTATCCACGTTTCCATCATTGCTGGTAATAATGATATCAGCATCTTCAAAAAAGATCACTTCCAGCTCCAGTTCCTTGTAGTTATCCATACCAGTCTCTCCTTATGCTCTGTTACTGTAATTTTCTGCTGCCAGATAGTACTGATACATCGCAACCATTACATATTTCTTTTCTGCTTCCATACTATCCATATTGATAATTGCATTTGCATATGCCAGTACGCTGACATATCCGCCATCTTTAAGGAGCTTAATCTTTTTATCGAAGTTGAGCGGACCAAGTGGGCCTTTTCTAACTACATACCAGGTCTCGCCTCCAATAGTAGTAGTCTCATCACCGATAGAAGAACCGTTAGCAAGCTTATAGTAGAGTTTAATGGTGACATCCGATTTCAATACCAGCGAATACATCACATCCTCAACGATGGGAGTGGACGGTCTCACGAACTTATAATCCGCCAGTGCGGGCTTAACCTGCTCGACTGTATCCGCATTGATTTCACTCTTTGCATCCACGGCTGTATGGTTCCTCTTATCTGTCCAGCCGAACTTCGCTGCCCCCTGCAGGTAATGTCCATAGTCCTGGATCGAATCGACAAGCGCAACAGCTTCGGATCCGTAAAGCGCCTCTCTTTCACGGATATCATCACAATACTGAAGTACGGAATACGTATCTGTGATCGTGTTATTCTCACCATAGTGGAGAGTCGCGGTAATATTATCAGCAATCTCCAGTGCATTTACATCAAAAACGAACATATAGTATGTAAGGCCGCTGTCTGTTCGCAGCGGATCTGCCTCTGAGATATTCAGGGTGATAGATCTGCCACTTGCGATGGCAAAATCCACATAGACCGTATTAAGATCAATACCGGCAGGAATATCCACCAGGAATTTTACGGCGATATCATCCGTGATCGTAAGTGCATGACCCAGGAAAGAAGGCTCGATAACGTAACTCTCTCCACTGGTATTATACTTCTTAGTGAATGCGGACGTCAGATACTCCGCGTCTCTAGTATGATTCGGGAAGTCAGCATCGCCCTTCAAACGGTAGGACATTGGATAATACCTTGCGGATCCCTTGTATGAGATGCATCCGGTATTATCCCAGGTGGCATCGACATTGTACCAGGTTTTATCGATCTCTACGATATTCCAGGCATGCGCCTCATTTCTGCCCCATCCGGATATGATGCGGTTCTCGATGCCGACCTTCTCAAGCATACGATTAAGAAGTGTCGCGTAACCCTGGCAAACCGCGGTATGCTTGATCAATGCAGCATACGCCGTATATTCATATTGATCATTAGGATCCTTCCCAGGAACATTATGTGAATAAATTGTGTTTTTTACGATATAGTCGTAGATCGCAATAAACTGTTCATACTTGGTTTTGTTATCCAGATCAAGCGAAGTAAGAACAGCATCCATGGCAGCTTCCGTTTCCTGAAGCTCATCGTCTGTCACACGGTAAACAACCTTATATGTGAAAGTAACCGAAGTAGCAGCTTGCACCGGGCTCGCTGACATACCATAACGGCATCTTCCCTTAGTATATCGAAGGTAATCGCCCTTTTCCTTAGTACTCAGTGCGGCATCAGCAAGAGATATGATTTCATTAAAGATGGGGCCGGCATTCTGCTGTAATGCTTCTTGTGTGCTTGCGTCGATCGGGTTTTCCAGGTTGATCTTGAATGGAATTTCCTTTGCCCCACCCACCATTTCTGTGGCAATATACTCCGCAGCCTCTTCATAAGTGTTAAAAGCGGGAGTTTCGGCAGCTCTATTTGCCAAAGAAAAAGATACAGCCGGAACGTTGTTTACCGGTGCTTTTGCCGTATCTGCCATGACCGTTGCCGGAATCAAGCTGATCGCCATAGCGGCAGTAATCAATAAAGATAGCAGCCTTTTACTATGTTTCATAACTATTCTCCTCCTATGCTGTCCTGCTCTTTCCTTCCAGAAGAGCTATCAAACAACGCAATATATCATTATTATTTTAATCAATGTATAAGTGATATTCAACGCAGCAACCGTTAAGAAAGTGTAACAAATGCCCATGACGGCGAACAGGGAATCGTCATTACTTCACGTTATACCCTGCCATCGTCAGCTGTTTATTCAGTTTCATCCAACGGCTGAAGTAGATCCTGGCGATGAGAAAGAAAACGAATATTCCGAACTGCGCCATGTAGAAACCTCCGGACACCTCAAAAGCCCCGTGGAACAGTGATTTTTCAGAACCTTTAAGCGCAAGCAACGCAATTAAGATCATGAAATTGCCCATCAGAACTCCCAGCGCACCTCCGGAAAGATTCGCCCAGAACTTCTCTACTTTCTTATTCGAGCCGGAAAGATCGGCAATACCTGCAATCGTGGCAACGATGCCAAGCGCGAAGAACACTGTCGCTACATACACAAATATCGCAACGCCACCGATTTCCTTGCTTTTGACTCCGAGCTTCCTAACGGTATCAGATACATTTGCTACCCACTTCAGCAGATCAAACGAAGACACATTTTCGCCAAAAGCTTCAAACATCGGGAAGAAAGGCACGGCCGCGATGACGCACATGAAGATCAGCATGATCACTCTGACTCCGATCGTATCCGGACTCGGCTGCCCGTTTATCTTATTCGGCGCATACGGCGAAGCCACTACGGGCTGGCCCGTAGGCGCTCCCATCGGCGGCTGCTGGTACTGCTGGTTCATCGGCTGCGGAGGAACCTGCTGTTGCGGATATTGCTGTTGCGGGAAAAGCACTTGTCCCTGCGGCTGCTGGTACTGCGGATACATCGGCTGCTGATACTGCTGCGGAACCGGCTGAGAATACTGCTGCGGATATTGCTGCGGTGCGCCGGTCAACGGAGCCGGCTCTGCCTGCGGGAACTGAAACCCGCAATAACAGCAAAACTTATCCACATCATTGATTTCCGCATGACAATTCGGACACTGTCTCATACTCATATCCCCCTAAAATCCCCAAATTGACCCTTTATTGATCCATCAACAGAATCATTATACTACTCCACCAACATCGTGCGGGTGCTCTCGCTCCTGGTCATCCTCTCATCGGTTCTCGTCTATTACGCGAACATTCTTTAAGATACCAGTAGATGCCATACCGCTCATTTCCGGTCTGATAATATGGGATCAGCGGAAGTTCGACCGCCTCGTCTTTCCAGTTTTTCAGTCCGGTCAGCACGAAGCCTCCGTCTTTTCGCACGACATACTTCGTAAGATCCGCCTGAAGATCCTCCACAGACACGCCCTCCGGAAGTGTCAGGAACTCTCTGTCGAGGACACATTTCGTCGTCCTTCCATAGTGGATATCGGTCTTTACCGACACATCAAAAACGACCTTCCAGGCAGGCGCGACGACATCGATCCCGGCCTCTTCCGTGATGCCCCACTTCTCGTTTCCGAGCGGCACGCAGAGGACCAGCGGGCCGTACGAAAAGCCGATGGACGGTACCCGAGGCGCAGAAGTCGGAAAGAAAGGTGCTTTTGGCGCGGAATCATCTGAAAGAGTCTTCGCATCCGGTGTCGGGATCGAATCCGGTAGGACATGCGAATCCAGCTCCATCTCAAAAGTCATCTCGATCCGCGAGACCGCGTCCAGGATCAGCTCGAGATAGTCCTGATCGTCCGGGAGGTACTTGGCGCGATCCTTGATCCAGCGCGGGACACGGAGCTTCACATGCGTCTCCTCCTCGCAGGGGGAGTGTACTTTTCCATCGGAACAATCCGGGATCTTGTCCTCCGAATACGTCTTATCATGATGCTGAAGGATCAGCTTGCCGCCCTCCAGATCCACCTGAAGCGACAATCTACGGTTCTCCGAGATCTTGATATCCGAGGAGATCCACTGCGTAATGACGACCGTGTCGCCGTCGCTGTAGTACACCTGATCCTCGAACTTCGTAAAGTCCTCGATCGCCGTTCCCACACAGCACCAGAACGGATTCTCCGCCGGATGCGCCGGCGAATACAGCCTATAGTAGCCGGTCGCCATCGGGTTGAAATACGTATATCCGCCATCCGGGCCGACCGAGCCGAGCTTCGCATTCCAGAGCGTCCGCTCGATGTACTCGGCGTACTTTATTTTCCCCGTCAGCTCGAAAAGCATCTGGGAAAGTTTGATCATATTATGCGCGCAGCAGCTCTCGCCGTTGCACTGCGTTCTTGATCCATCGAGGATCCCGTCCCCGAAGAAGTGCTCCATGTCGCCGACGCCGCCCGTCATATAGCTCTGCTTCGTGCTGATTATATCGAAGAAGCGCTCCGCCACGGAGATCCTCGCCTCGCGGTCATTCTCCTCATCCGCCGGCTTTGCCGAAGCAGTGCCGCCGGTCTTCACAGAAGAGTCTGCCGTCCCTTCTCCGACCTCATCCGAAGCACCGGAAACTCCCGCAACTGCGCCTCTCAGATATCCGATGATCTTCGGCATCGTCGTGTTCGCGTGAACACCGTTGAGACGGTTTCTAAATCCGAGAAGATCCGCATAGAGTTCCGGCTGGTCAAAGGCAGCTGCCGCGCGGCGGTATTTCTCATCCCCGGTAAGACCATAAAGCTGATAGAGACAGTCATTCATGCCTCCAAACTCGACATTCAGGACTTTCTTTCTCGTCTCCTCATCCCAGGCAAGGACACGGTTACAGGTCCACTCACCCAGCGCCAGGCAGACCTCCTTCGCGCCGTCGATCTCCGCGATCTCCCACAGATCGATCAGGCCCTGAAGCACCTTGTGCAGCGCATACCACGGCACCCACTGCTCGCCCTGTGCTTTTCCCTCGAGAATATCAAACTGCAGTTCCCGGTTCTCCGGATCCTGCTCGATCGCCGCACACAAGAATCCGCTTCCGTATTTCGCCTGGCATTCAGAAAGACCGGCGATGATTCTCCCGGCCTGCGCCCTGCTGAATTCGAAAGACTTCCGAAGCTCCATACACTCGGCGATCCGCATGGCCTCACCTGCCGCGACAGCCTGTCCGCGAAGATATACGATCCGCATCGCCAGCGCCGAGAAATAGTGCCCGACACCATGGCCTGCGATGAGACCGCTTTCCCATCCGCCATACGGCTCCGCATCTGTACTGATCCCGGCATTTCTCCGGAATCCCGCGAGCACCCGCTCCACATCCATCTCATCAAGAAAAGCCGCATTCAGGTCGAATTTCCCGACCCAGCGCGGCTCTGTTATCTGCACTCTATCCAGCGAATATCTCTTCATAAGTCCACCTCACGATAAGGCTAATATATTGCCATTATAGCAGACCGGCCGCGATGGAAAAACGCAAGATTCGGGCAAGTGCTTTTCGCGGAGAAACGATGGAGAAACTTAAGTCGGGAGCAAGTGCTTTTCGCGGAGAAATAGAAGCGGAAAAATGGTAAAGGTTTTATTAATTTTTCATTTCCGTCGCTTGAATTCGGAAATGCGGAGGCGTACATTGGGAATATAAGGAAGCAGGGGGAAAAACAGATAAGGGGGCTTTCCGATGGAGATCATCTGGAAACGAAAAGACGAGTTTACATTGCAGCCGAAACTGTACACTTTTCCGGAGCTTTTCGCGATGGCGGCGCTTGTATCTCAGCTCGGATTTCTTGTCGAGAACATGTGGATGCTGACAAGAAGCGGTTTTATCGACAACCGCAACATGAACCTGCCGTTTCTTCTCGGCTACGGCATCGCAGTCGTCGGCATGTACCTGGTTCTCGGCACACCGAAAAAAGGCCACTTCCTTCTTTACTATTCACTGGTATTTCTGTTCGTCTCGCTCGGCGAGATCGCGCTCGGCTTCACGGTCGAGGAGTTCTGCGGATTTTATTACTGGGACTACACGAACCTGCCGATGCACCTGACACGATACACCAGTTTCTTCACCAGCCTCGGATTCTCCGCGCTGATCACGCTTTTCATGTACTACTGCTACGAGCCGATCATGAGCTTCGTTCACAGGACGATGACCCCGAGAAGAAGGCGCATCGCGATCGCACTTTTCATCGCGCTGGTCTTCGATATGCTCTACAGTTTTCACATCATGAGAGAGCTCGGCGACGTCTATAAGTCCTGGAAGATCTACGTCACACTGCCGATCAGATAACCGATCCGGTAATCGGGCCTGTAATCGGTCCTGTAATCGTTCCTGTAATCATTCCTGTAATCGGTCTGCCAATCAGAACAGCTTATCGATCTCCCTGATCGCGTCGCCCACGATCTTCTTCTCATCCGCGCCGTCGATGTCCAACCCCAGCGCCTGGATGTACTCGAATTCCTTGATGCCGTAGAAGTTCTCCGACATGGCGCGCACATAACCAAATCCGAATTCCTCCGGACAGAAAACGCCTCCTGCGGTCATCACGTAGTAGAGCTTTTCCGCCTTGCACATCGCCCTCGGCGTCCCCTCCGGCGTATATTCGAAGGTGATCCCCATGACGTTGATCTGCTCGAAGTACTGCTTGAGCGCTGCCGGGAAGGACAGATCCCAGTAAGGCGCTGCCACGACGACCTGATCCGCCCTCGCAAACTGCTTGGCCAGGTCGAACATCGGATCATCCCACGCACACGCCTCTTCCAGCTCCACACGGTGATTGATGAATTCTTCGTCCGCCACCGGGAAAATCACTTTTCCGAGGTCAACTTCTTCGACCTTCTTTTTCGCGCCCTTTCTTTCCGCCTGCGTAAGAAGCTTCCCGATCAGGTGATCCGCGAGCACTTTCGTTCTCGATTCTTTCCGCACACACGCATTGATGTAAAGTATCATGTCCGCTCCTCCTTCAATCGAATGCCTTCTCCCGAGGGCATTTCCAGCCGTGTAACATTGTTACACAGGTATATTCCCAGTTAGGTTTTCCAAAGATTACCCTCATTCAGGTTATCCATAGTTCACCCCGGAGTCTCTCCCCACCAGTTTACTCCAAAGCTGCCCCATCTGTTTACCTCAAATAGGCTAGAATTGCAAAAATGAAGATTTTAGCCTATCAGTCAGGGGGTATCCGGGGCTCTTTCGGGGTCATTTTCTCTATTCATAGAGGTTTCCGTGATCTCAAAACTTTAAAAAACGAGTTTTAAGCCACTCGTTGTAGGATACAAATGAGTTTTTTACGATTTCTATCCTATCAAGGAGTAGGCTAGAATTGCAAAAATGAAGATTTTAGCCTATCGCAAACCGCCAAATACCCCCGGGGGGTATACCGTTCAGGTGCGCTTCTCCTTCCGGCTGACAAGCATCATCCACATTTTCCCAACTTTCTTTTTCCCACTTGAAAATCACTCGTCCCGCAGCTTGAAAACCACTCGCCCCGCAGCCTAGCGCACTCGTCCCGCAGCTTGAAAATCACTCGTCCCGCAGCTTGAAAATCACTCGTCCCGCAGCCTAGCGCACTCGTCCCGCAGCTTGAAAACCACTCGCCCCGCAGCCTAGCGCGTCTTATGCGGCTTTCTGCCGTTTCCGCTCGGCACTCCATGCGCCCCCCGCTTGGGAACGACCTTATGCGTGCCATTCGATCCATGTGCTCCATTTCCGCCATGCGATCCCCGCCGCGTCTTGCTGGAGATGATTTCATCGATCGTCGATACTGTGATAAAAGCACCGCCCTCGAATTCATTGATTTTCTCTCTGAACTTCTGCAGCTCGAAGTACGTGACGTAGCAGATAAGGGTCTTGTTCTCGCCGGCCACGGCGCCTGCGGAGTCCATCACTGTGCAGGTCTTGTGCATATCGTCTCGGATCCAGTTGATGATCGGATCCGGTTCTTTTGTAATGATCGTGACCTGCTTGATCGCCTCGAAGCGGTCGGTAAAGTGGTCGATCACCGCGGTAGCGACGATATATACCAGCAGGCTCAGCAGCGCACTGTTTCTGTTGATCAGCAGGAACGCCGCCGTATAGACGCACGCATTAAATGCGATTAATATTCCGGTCATGCTCATATTCCGCCCGGATCTCTGCTGGAGCTTACTGACGATCATGGCCGCCAGGATCTCGGATCCGTCGATACATCCGCCGGCTCTAAGAATGAGCGAGAGGCCCGCGCCCAGGATCGCGCCGCCAAAGACGACCGCGATGAAGTGCTCGGTATTCAGTTCAAATGGGATCCGCTCGAAGATCTCGAGCCCGAGCATATACGCGCCCGATCCGAAAATCGCTTTGATGAGAAATTCTTTTCCGAGAGCGAAAAACCCGACAAACAAAAACGGCAGAAATACGAAGAATACGGTCTTGGAGAGGTTCATTCCGGTGAGCTTGCTGATGATGATCGCGATGCCGGCCGTGCCGTAGTCGATCGCGTCGTTCGGAAGCAGGATGCACGCGACCGCAAACGCCGCCACAAGCGCGCCGAAAACGATCACCAGCAATGACATAACTTTTCGAATATTTACTTTAATACCCGGTCACCCCGCTTCCTCGATCCTTCCTCTGCAAAAGCACTCGCCCCGCGTCTTTTCCGTCCCCACGCCGCCAGGGCAGATCACCTTACGAGCCTGTTCCCGTACTTGCTGTCGCAGAACATGCGGAAGCGCTTTTCGAGCTCGCTGATACCTTTCACGATCAGATCCTTCGGCTGGTCATAACCTGCGTTCTCCCATTTCTCAAGGACCGACAGGCATCCGCTCACATGGTAGTGGCACAGATACTCAAACTCGGTATCTTTCCGGATCATATTATATCTTTCCTTACAGATCGTAAGGTACGTGCCATCGAACATTTTCCCGATCTTGTGCCGGATCGTTCCGGTGCAGTAGGGACTCATGATCATGGAGAAATAGATCCTGTTTTCATCTATATAGTCGATAAGGCTCTTCATATACTCGGGATTTCTCTCGCCATCGAGGATCACGAGCTCGATCTCCGTAATCACTTCCTTCTCGAGTTTCTCATAAAGATCATATACATCCAGATAATGCTTATAGAAAGTAACACGGTTCACGTCCGCCTTATCCGCGATCTCCTGCACCGTGATGCGGTGGAGTTCTTTTGTCGTAAGGAGCTGCGCAAGCGCCTCGCAAAGTGCTTTTTTCGTCCTAAGAGTTCTTCTGTCCGGTTTCTTACTGTCCATGTTATGCACCTTCCCCGCTTCAAGCGCGGCCCAATCCGATTCCTTCACTAAGTAAGATATCCATCCCTGGAGTCAGATATCCATCGCCGGCGGCTACAATTTCACCTCCGCCTGTAGTCTATTATACACAATCCCGGCAAAATGCTGAATACGCTACAGACACCGCATTTTCTGAATATTGAGGCGGAGGCGCGCGAATGGTACATTGTAGTCACAACAACGAAATGACACGCAAACAAAAACTGAAATGCCACCTGACATTTCGATCAAAGGAGACAAAATTATGAGACCAGTATTTGAACTTATGACCGCAGCTATTCTTTCCGCAGGCAGCATGATGCCGCAGGTCCCGCTAAATTGCTATACCCCCTCTGTTTTATTCGATACTACCGGCTACTATGATTCAATCGCACCCAACCCTGATTATTACCCCTGTAACCTCTACGAGCAATCTTCCGCCTGCAGGTCCCGCTACTGAGACCTCTGCGGAGAATCACTAACTGGAAATGCTTACTATGAACAGATCTTTCTCCAAACTTCCAATTAAAAGCAGATCCTAACCAAACCCAACCTCGCTGGTTGAACATTATTAGTCGGTAAAAGAACTCCCTGTGGCCTTCTGGCACACCGGGAGCTTTCTTTTGTCCTTTTTCCGAAAAGCACTCGCCCCCTTACTATTTTTCGAAAAGCACTCGCTCCCTTACCATTTTCCGAAAAGCACTCGCCTCCTTACTATTTTCCGAGAAGCACTCGCCCCCGATCCACTCATCGTTCTTCCCGCTTCTTTCCTCCCCGCACCATCGCGCTCATTATTTTTTTATGGTATGATTCTCTATAGGAAAAAGAAAAGGGAAACAGATGCGGCCGCGACCGGGAAAGCCCACACACGAAAACCGCGCACGGGGCAGCATCACCAAAAGGGAGATCTCATGAACAAGGATAAAAGACGAATCATGCTGGCAGGCTTCATCCTTCTGAGCCTTTTGTTCTCATTTGCAGGATACTTTATTGCCAAGAATAACTCATATCAGAATTACAAGTCCGGTAAGTATTTTTTCCGTGAAAAAGCACAGACCTGGAGTTCGACGGATCCATATGAGATCCTGAGTGAGGACTCCCTGAATACAGATTATTCCGACCCCCGGAATCTTCTTTTGAGAACAAATAATGAGACTGTCTATGCATATGATCCTGACGGTCCGCTCTGCACTGTCATCAACGGCAAGCAGACGATCGAGGGCTTCCCTATCGGCAACCTCAATTTCGAAAACGAAGATCTCGGAAACTTCTACGGCACCAAGCAGTATTCTTCCGGCGAATACTTCGATCTTCTCGACAGCCTCTCGAAAGCAGAACTGGACAGTCCCCGTGTCAGCACGAAAAAAATGGTCGCTTATAAATCCGCGATCAAAAATACGATCCTGCTGTTCATCGTTGATCTTTCTCTGGCCATCGCGATCTACGTATTCTTTAAAATGGATTTTGTGAAAGCGATCGACGCTGTCTTAATCATCGGCGCTCTCGTCAGCTTTATCTTCAATATCATAACCGCTCTCAAATTCTGACGACGCTTCCGCCACTCCTTCTTCGCGCTCGCCGGGAGCGCTCTTCGCATCCGCTTCATCCGCGTCCGCACCGTCTTCGCACCCGATCTTTTTTGCTTCCTGCAGCACCACGATCCCCTTCTTCGGGTCTGCCGGCGAATAGAACACGGGGATCTTCGTATTCTCGTACTTTTCTTTATTCTCAGAGAGCATCTTCTGAAGCTTCGGCTCGCAGCCATCTTCGTAGTCTCCATATGCACTGAGTACGATCTGAAGCTGCTGCCTGCTTCCGTCGTCCACATCATAAGTGACCCTGGCAAATACCATCGGCAGCGGACTTTTATCGTCGAGGAACACTTCTTCCACCGTACCCTCCGTAAGCGGCCAGCGTCTGACACGGATAAGCCAGGAGATGCACATATAGAGCATGATCAGAAGCGGAATCGAAAAGATCGTCGCTGCGGCAGTCATCGCCCTTCGCACCGATCCGGGAAGCGCATACACCAGCCACCAGAGAAGTACCAGTCCGCCAATCGAAACCAGCATCATCAGAAGTTCTTTTTTCAGATCGCGGCGGAATAATCTTTTTCTAATCTGCTTTTCGTTCTCCATCTTTCTTCGTTCCCCATTAAATCTCGCTCCGGTCCGCCCGGCATGATCACAGCGTTCCCGACCGAAGCATTTTCATTCGCGCCCGCGGCCGGCGCCGCATCTATCTTACCATAAAAGAACCTCCCCGGGGGTGAAGCTTTTCCCGGGGAGGTCCGAACTGTATGGATCGGGGATCTCAATATCTGTTCATCAATATCTATCTGAATAGTTGAAGAAGTATGTTGTTTCACGGATGAATTCACCGCCGCCGAAATCTTTCGTGAAATCGTACCTGGAGTCGATGTCCCTGGCATTACACTCTTCAAATGTCATCTTGATGCCGTCATCAAGAAGCTCAATCGTGCATTTTCTGTAGTAGCTCTCGCCCGGATCGCGTCTGGAGTTCCGGTTTTCGTCATAATAGCCCTGGTAGTAGAATACTCCGACATTTCCCTCCATCGGGATCTGTACCTGTTCCAAATAAGCTGTTCTATTGACCCACAGGGTGATCTGCGCTTTATCATTATTCTTCGTCGGTCCACAGAATGTGAAGTGCACTGTGTCAGAGAGATTTCTATAGTTTCCGTTGTACTGCTCATAATCAGAGATATCATATCTTTGATTCGGCTTATATCCTTCACGCATTTGGTAGAACTGATCATCTGTCGGAACATATCCCTTGGCGAGGTAATCCCAGGCAGTCAGGGCATCGATATAACCTTCGAGCGGATAGCCATAGTAAACGAGTTCTTCATCAACATGTTTACCGGTTTTTTTATCGACAAGATCTTCGAGTGTGAACTTTGTCGGGGAATCATAACAATCGTTATACTGTACCAGGTAGTAGATCGTGTTTTGATTCGGCTTATAGTAGTAGCATGCGCCCTGGCCGGAATAAATATTACTCATCGCACTCACTACTTGTCCGTCCTTATATGTATAAACAAAAAGTTCGCTGGCGTTATCCATACCACGGCGGTCAGAGATCACGAGTTCCGGGTAACCGTCTCCATCGAGGTTCAGGAACGCAAATTTTACCTTATACATACCGTGACCGTTCTCGTCGAGATACGCTTTAACGTACGGCTCGTAATCTGCGAAGCAGTTTTTAAGATCGAGCTCACTGGGAGCCTTCGGGGCTTCCGTCTCTTTCGGCTGAGTCTGCTCGGGCGTTGTCGCCGGAGCCTCCGTTGCCTTCGGGGCTTCCGTTGCCTTCGGAGCTTCTGTTGCCTTCGGAGCTTCTGTCGCCTTCGGCGCCTTCGTCTCGTTTGTCTTCGGGGTCTTTGTTTCCTTCTGCTTCGGAGCAGTTTCCGGTCTTTCCGTCGGAGCCTGTGTCCCAGCAACTTCCGGCTGTGTCTCCGAAGTGATCTCTACTGTCGTATCCTCCGGCTCGGACTCTACCGTTGCGACCGGATCTGCGGACGTGTCTCTGGAAGCGTCTTTTACATCTGCATCTGCAGGAGCTGCTTTTCCGTCATCCACAACGACCTCTACATTTTCCGCCATACTGGAGACCATCTCTCCGACGTCACCATTCAGTTTCAGTGTACATCCTGTTGCTGCCACGGCCATCATCGTCGCCAGCGCTGCTGCTGTAACTTTGACTTTCATCTTTTTCATTTTATTTATCCTCCGATAAAACCTATTTCCCAGTTGTTTTAGCTTCGTTTTATTGATATCCTTTGCAACATTGCAAGGTCATTCTACACATGTAGTACTACCGTGTCAATAGATTTTTCTACATTTGTAGAAATTTTTTCTACTTTTGTAGAATTTTTTGTTCGGGAAAAGCACTCGCAAACGACGGAAAAGGCTGTCCCCTCTGCGTTTGCCGTGTTCGGGAACAGCCTTCTGTTGTTTTATAAAAATCTATAATTTCAGGGGTAAGTGCTTTTCGAGCGGAAAAATCGCGCCTAAGAAGCAGTAGTGCTTCTCGAGCGTAAGGATCGCGCCCGACTTCGCGCTTAAGATGCAGCAAGTGCTTTTCGAGTCAGCGCTTAGGAACGCTCAGGAAGATCTCGAGGAGAACGGATAGAAAAGTGTACCGGCCCTGATGAACTCGCCGCCAGCAAATACCGAAGACACGTCTTTCGATAACTCAAACTCGTTACTATTCACATCCTCGATCGTTATCTTGACGCCATCCGGAAGAAGCTCGATCGTTGCTTTCCGGTAGAATTCCTCTCCATCATCGATCACGCCATTCCAGTTTTCATCCTTTACGCCCTTATAATAGAAGATTCCGATATTATCCTCAAACTCAACTATCGCCTGCTCAAGATTTGCCGTCCGGTTGACCCACAGGTTCACTTCGATCAGGTTGGCACGGACATAAAAAAGATAAAGAATCTCGCCTCCGCCATTCACAACATAATTGCCGTTATAGAGGCTGTAATCAGCGATCGGTTCTCTCTGCGGCTGATATCTGGCCGGGGTCTGCTCCGGCGGTTCCGTCGTAGTAGCAGGCTCTTCCGTCGGAGTAGGCGTTGGCGCCTCTGTCGGCTGCGGTGTAGGAGTAGGCGTAAACGGCGCATACTGCGGATGCTTCTCATACTTATTATCCATCGGGATGTTTCCGCTCTTCAGATAACCGATCACGGTATCGCCATCTTCATAGCCCATCATGAGCCAGTTCGGAGTATCTTTCGTATAATCGGTATCTATACCATTCGCGCCCCGGATATAGTTATCCATCGTTTTTCTCTCCACGAGATATGGAGTCGCCGGATCATCGGTCTGCGGCCTTCTGTACTGGCAGATCGCATCCTGATAGGGCTGATAGCAGAAGAAATACACATAAGCGCCTTCTCCGGCAACAGAGCTCAGCACCAGCTGCTCCCGGCCATTTCTAAAGGTATATAAATATATGCAGTAAGCATCCTTCTGATCCGCTTTAGGCTCTGTCATCAGAAGTTCCGGGATATCATCTCCATCCACATGGATCAGTGTTAACTTTGCCTCCCGGCTATCTGTCTGCAGATCCTCGATGAGCTTTATATATGCCTGCGCATAGTCAGAAAGCGGAGCGGTGCTCTCCGAAGGTTCTTCCGTCTCCGAAGGCGTTTCGGAAGGTGTTGTTTCTTCGGTGCTTTCTGTACTATCTACGGTTTCCGACGTACTTTCTTCTGTGATTTTCTCTGTCACTTCCGCTTCAGCCGGGCTTCTTCCCAGTTTCGCGAAATAATCCTCCGCCGGCGATCCGAACGATCTGGACGAGGCGAAGAATACGACGCTGAAAGTGATAATGATCGCGAGGACCGGCATGAACTTCGATACTTTCCGGTTATTCAGCAGGTTCTTGATGCGGAGCTTCGTCTCCATCCCGCCGAATCCCAGGCCGCTGAAAGCCGTGCTCTCCAGGAACGTTCCGCCGGAGTCCGCGGCGGCATGCTTGACCAGCGACATGCAGTATTCCTTGACCATGTCCATGTCAAAAGAATCCGTCGTCTCTTCATCGACGCGCATCTCGATATCCGCGCACAGCATAACGAAAGCCAGCCATACCAGTGGATTGAACCAGTGGATGCACAGCACGGCGTAGCTGATGAGCTTGATGATGCCGTCTTTATTCTTAATATGTGTCCATTCGTGATTGAGGATATATTCCTTCTCATCTTCGTCGAAATGCTTCGGGATAAAGATCTTCGGATTAACAAATCCGATCACGAACGGCGACTTAATGTCGGTCGTGAAATAACTGCCGTCATAGGATCTCGAGCTCCAGCGCGCCTTCGAATAGAAGATCACATAACGCACGCCGAAGAGCACGATCAGTCCGACGATGACCAGAAGCCATACATATGCGATCACACGGAAGGCCTGCGCCTGCTTTGAGTTGAGTCTTGCGGGCTCCTCTTCGATCGCAGCAGTCTCCGCCTTATTGGCATCGCCTGCTCCCGCTTTCTCCGCGCCTCCATTTTCCGCCTCTACATCCATTTCGTCGGCAAAAGCACCTGCCCCGGAAGCGTCAGAAGTAGCGGCAGTGTCTGCGCCGGCATTTCCTGTGTTCACTGAAACTGCGCCACCTTCTTCGTCCGAGTTCTTTTCC
>DFFH01000134.1:20283-23209 GCA_002368805.1 Mageeibacillus sp. UBA3781
GCTCGTCGGAGATGCGAAGTTAACAGGCAGCAGAAGACGCACGGCCACGATCATCCAGAAGACGATCAGGACGCGCTTCGGCAGTTTACGGAAAATAAGACGGAACAGCAGTACGAGAAGGATCGCGATGCTGCCGTAAAGGCTCATCTCCAGTACTTTTGCATATACAGCATTCATCCGTAGATCCTCATTACTTGGTATGCTTCTCGATCATCTCGATCAGTTTCGCCGCTTCGTCTTTACTCAGGCTGTTATCGCCGTTTCCGAGAAATGCATTTACAAAGCTCGGCAGAGATCCCTGGAAATTCTTCTGCACCAGATCATTGCTCTGGTGGTGCTGAACCTCTTCTTTTCTTACAAGATATGTGATCTTTGCTTTATTATTCGCGATAAAGCCCTTATCGCAGAGACGCTTGATCATGGTATAGACGGTCGTCTTCTTCCAGCCATGCATCTGCTCGCAGATGTCGGAAAGTTCACCGGAAGAGATCGGCGCATACTGCCAGATCAGCTCCATCAATCTATATTCACTGTCACCGATAGAATAGTCTTTCATGGGCATTCTCCCTTCATAATCCAAGACCATTCTACCCGTGTAGAATTACATTGTCAACTAAAATTCTATGATTGTAGAACAGACAGGACCCGATCGTAATCTCCCTTGAAACAGAAGCCGTTCATTCCGGCCTTCTTGGCGCCTTCCACATTTTCTTTTCGGTCATCGACAAAGAGGCACTCCTTCGGATCCAGGCCGTACTTATTAAGGAAGGTCTCATAGATCTTCACATCCGGTTTAAGCATCAGATAGTCCGAGGAGACGAACACACCGTTGAAAAACTCCAGCGGCAGGAACTTCGGAAAATATGTATAGAAGAGATCGCTCGCATTTGAAAGGACATAGATCCTAAGGCCCATCTCCTTTACGCGCCGGCAGAAGTTCTCCGCGCCGGGAAGCGGGTCCATGCAGATATCCCAGTGGTCCGCGCAGTTTTTCAGCGCCTCGTGGTACTTTTCCGGGACTCTTCCCTTCACCAGATCGAATCTGTCCTTATCCTTGATGTCGCCCTTGTCTCCAAGCGCCCACTCCGGCCCCTCGAACAGTTCTTTTCGAATGACTTCTTTTTCTTTCTCCGAGGAGCAGAACTTCGAAAGCACGAACTCCGGATTAAAGTCCAGAAGTACATTTCCCATATCCAGTACGACGTTTGTGATCATGATCTCACCTGTTATTCTACCGTTATTTCACAAGTGCTTTTTCCGAAGAGGAAGTCCACTTCAGGAACGATGCGATCAGCAGGATATAGCAGATCGTCTTCGGCAGCATCAGCATGCCCAGGATCGGGACCGCCCCCGCGCCGACCGCCACCGGAATATAAAATGCAAACGACAGAAGGATAAAGATCCACGTCAGGCGTAGGATCCGGTCTTCCGCCCGCGTCCTGAAGTACAGCCAGCAGATGACTGCGCCGAGCACGACGAACGGGACATTTCTAAGGATCCCCCAGGTCATGCTGTTTCCGTTATGGATCCAGTCATTCTGCGGGAACAGGCACAGCGCCACCCGCACGATGGCCAGGCACCACACCGCGGCTTCTGTCTTCCGGTCTTTTTCTCCGGCAAAAGCACTTGTCCATATATAATACATCAGCACATAGAAAACTGTCATCGTCACCGACGTCACGAGTTTTCCAATGCCGAGGGCGCAGGTCATGTCATAGTCGGTAAAGTAGTTGAGGACGCGCGGCACGAGGTGGAAGGCGTCGCCACAGCCAAGAATCAGGGCAGCAAGACCCATCAGCATCGCCGTCCGGTTTCCCGCCCGGCCTTTCGCGTCTTCCTCCCGGCCGGGTTCATTTTCGATCTGCGCTCCCACATTCCCCGCCGGGTCTTTCGCGTCTCCGGCGAAGGCTTTCGCGCGAAGCAGGATGACCGCTCCGCTGATGATCGCAAAAAGCAGATAAAGGATATCGAAAGAAGATTCACCGTATTTCATCTTCGCCCTCCGTGCCCCGAACAGGGCAGTGCACGCTCTTATTCGGATTTCTTATTCAGATTTCCAGTCTTCAGATTTCTATTTCAGGTTTCTGTTTCAGTTCTTCTGTCTTCAGATTTCTTATTCTGTGCATCCAGAAGCTCGTAAAGCAGCGTGTAGAGTGCTTTTGCCTTATCGGGCGAAAGATCGATATTGCAGGCGACCTGCATCGGAACATCCTTCGCTTTTTCCTGGAGTTTCTTTCCGGCCTTAGTAAGCGTGATCACGACGACGCGGTCATCCCCGGAACTTCTCTGCCGCTCGACATAGCCCGCACTCTCGAGCTTCTTAAGAAGCGGCGAGACCGTCCCGTTATCGAGCATCAGCTTCTCGCAGATCTCCCCGACGGTGATCCCGTCCTGCTCCCAGAGGACCAGAAAAACGAGGTATTGCGTATAGGTCAGCCCGAGCGCCTTCAGGATCGGCGTGTACTGGCCGATCACATTCCTGGATGCCGCATAAAGCGGGAAACAGAGCTGGTTTTTAAGTTTCATAGCTTCACGATAATCATATTCCATACTATATCGCCTCACATAATTTGATACGATTATATTGTATGCAATATTTTCCCGATTGTCAACTGTTCCTCTCGAAAAGCACCCTTCCTCGCGCTTTTTATCTCTATCTTAACGATCACCCTAACGATCACCCTCGGTAAAACGGTCTTTTCTTTCGAAAAGTCAGCTAGATTCTCGATTTTTCAAAATATAGCCTACCGGTTTTTGGGACACGATAGGCTATATTTCGATTTTTTCAATTTCTAGCTTACTGCAAACTAATCCAGATTTTGCTTTTTTCGATTTCTGGCTTACATAGTCTCCGGTCGTGATAAGCTATATTTTCGTTTTTTGCAATTCTAGCCTACTCTGACATAAGCTATTTTTTCAAATTTTG
>DFFH01000107.1:0-1676 GCA_002368805.1 Mageeibacillus sp. UBA3781
TGTCCCGAGTATAAGAATCTGTGGGACGCATCGGTAAGTGCCAGCACATGGAGAATCAAGGAGGAAAAGAACGTATGATTAAGATCATGCATCGACTGATCCGTATGACGGGAAAGTATAAAAAACCGATCCGGGCATCCTATATAACTTCCTTTTTCAAGGGATGCCTGATGAAAATGCCACTGATACTCAGTTTCCTGATGATCAAGCTTTTTATGGAAGGAACCATGGATAAGAAGACATGCCTGATTTTCGGTATCGTTCTTGCCGCAAGTGTGATACTTCAGGCGGTTTTCGAACATCTGACGAATGTACTTCAGTCTGCGGCAGGTTATAAAGTATTCGCGGATATGCGTATCCGTCTGGGTGACCATCTGCGAAAACTTCCCATGGGTTATTTTACAGAAGGAAATATCGGTAAAATCAGTTCGATCCTTTCCACCGATATGGTATTTATTGAGGAAAACTGCATGGGCGTGCTTTCTGAACTGGTGTCTTTTATCATCTCGCAGGCACTGATGATCCTCATGATGTTCTTTATGGATTTCCGGCTGGGCCTTCTGTCTCTGTTTATATTGCTCGTATTCTTTGTGGTCGGCAACCTGATGCTCCGCTATACCATGGATCATTCGCGCAAGAAACAGGAGTACAGTGAATCTCTGACAAACGAAGTCCTGGATTTTGCAGAAGGGATCGGAATCATTAAGAGCTATAATCTTTTGGGTGAAAACTCAAAGAAACTGACAGACGAGTTTGAGAAGAACTGTCAGGAAAGCATCGCGTTTGAGGTAGACTATACACCCTGGTCACGAGCTCTGCACCTGACCTATGGAATCGGTACGGCCCTTGTACTTTTACTTTGTGCCTATCTTTTCCATCTGGAATTGATCTCGAATGTGTATATGGTCGGTATGGCGCTGTTCCTCTTTGACCTTTTTAATGCAGTCAAAAGTTACTATTCCCAGATGGCAAGGCTTACTGTAACCTCGGCAAGTCTCGACCGTATCGAAGCCCTGTTCCTGGAAGAAGAGATGCCGGATAACGGAAAAGAAAAACTCCCTGACGCATCCTCTCTGAGCGGAAATGAGGCGGCGATCGAATATGACGATGTCACCTTCGGATATACAGAAAAAGACGTGCTGAAGCATGTGTCTTTTAAAGTAAATAGTGGAGAAATGTGCGCACTGGTCGGACCTTCCGGCGGCGGTAAATCAACGATCGCTTCGCTTCTTGCACGGTTCTGGGATATCGGGGATGGAAAGATCCTGGTAAACGGAAAAGATATCCGAAATGTCCCGATGGGGGATCTGATGGATCACATCAGTATGGTGTTCCAGCGTGTGTATCTGTTCCAGGATACGATTTATAACAATATCTCGATGGCGCGTCCGGATGCTTCGAAAGAGGAAGTTTACGAAGCTGCCCGAAAAGCACGCTGCTATGACTTTATCATGGCACTTCCGGATGGTTTTGATACCGTGATCGGCGAGGGAGGAGCATCTCTCTCCGGAGGGGAAAAGCAGCGAATCTCCATTGCCAGATGTATCTTAAAGGATGCACCGATCGTCATTCTTGACGAGGCGACTGCCAGCGTGGATGCGGATAATGAGCGTGCGATACAGGAAGCGATATCGGAGCTTTGCCGGAACAAGACGCTCCTGGTCATCGCGCATCGC
>DFFH01000107.1:1835-7934 GCA_002368805.1 Mageeibacillus sp. UBA3781
AAAAACGGGACATATGCGAGAATGGTTGCGCTTCAGTCAGGAACATGATTTTCATGCAAAATGACGAATTACTGAACAAATTCGAAAATGTGTTCAATTACTACTGGAAATATTCCTCTGAATACTATATTATTGGTTAGCAAAAGCTAACTAATTGTTATCGATGGTTAGCAAATGATAACTAACGGATTGAAGAGGGGTTTTTATGAACAGTAAAAAACTAGTAGCAAAAGATTTTATTACAGTCGGCATTTTTACGGCGATCCTTATCGTGGTGGAGTTTCTCTGTGGTCTGCTCGGATATATCCATCCGTATATCGTGGCATCTTATGTAGTGATGATCCCGCTTGTAGGCGCGATCCCGATGATGCTTTTCTATACGAAAGTGGAGAAGTTCGGCATGATCACCATCATGTCGGTACTTATCGCGATCATCATGTTCGTGCTCGGCATGGGATATCTTGGTGCTCCGCTCATCATAGCTGCTGGCGTGATCGCAGATCTGATCGCCAAGTCCGGTAACTATAAGAGCTTCAAGAAAACGATCCTGAGTAACGGGGTGTTTAGCCTGTGGATCTGTGCAAACTATTTCCCGGTCATCGTGACTGCAGATTCTTATCGTAAGGATCTTATAGAAGAAGGATATTCCACAGAGTACTGTGACAATCTCTTCGGTGCGATCAACGGAAAGACGATTGCCATTCTTCTGATCTTGTGCTTCGTATTCGGCTGTATTGGCGCAGTGATCGGAAAGAAAGCTGTAAAGAAACATTTCGAAAAAGCGGGAATCGTCTGATGCAGATAAGGCTGGATCCTCGTACAAAACTGTATATGGTGCTTATTGTATCCATGGTGGTTCTGATGCCTGCGGCAACCCCACTTTTATGGGGGATACGCATCTTCATCACATTGTTTCCGATCATGCTTCTGCTTTCGGAAAAAAGATATAAAAGCGCTATCCGTTTCCTGATCTTTTATGGTATCGCAATGGTGCTGACATTCTTTGTACTCGAGAAGGAAATGCAGGGGCTTCTGACGACGGTGCTTATCGGATATTGCGGCATTGTTGTGCAGTTCGCGCCGGCGATCATTACTGCCTGGTATTGTGTGAGGACCACAAAGATCGACGAATTCATGTCTTCCATGCAGCGGATGCATATGCCGGATGGTATAGCGATCTCGCTTGCAGTCGTCATGCGTTTCTTCCCGACGATCAAAGAAGAATACGGTTCGATCAGAGATGCGATGAAAATGAGGGGGATCTCATTCGGAGGCGGAAATGCCCTGAAAATGGTCGAATACCGCATGATCCCTCTTTTATTCTCGTGCGTCAATATCGGCGATGAACTCTCGGCCGCAGCTCTGACCCGAGGTCTGGGCGGGAATGTCAAAAGGACAAGTGTGGTCGAACTGAGACTCCGGATCTGGGATATCCTGCTGATGGTTCTCTTTACCGCAGCTCTGGGAATATTCGTATATATGAAGTATTTCGGATGAACGATCATTCAGTAAATGTAGAAAAGAGATAGCTTTAGAGAAGAACTATGGATAACCGGCAATCAATCATCGAGATTAATCATGTTTCCTTCCGATATAAGGGGAGCAAGGAAGGACTTCTTTCCGATATCAGTCTTTCTTTTAAAGAAGGGGAGACTGTCCTGCTTTGCGGGGCATCCGGATGCGGGAAGACGACGATACTCCGCCTGATCAACGGGCTGATCCCCCATTACTATACCGGAGACCTAAAAGGGAATGTTACTGTTTCGGGGAAGAATATATGCGAGACACAGCTATATGAACTGGCAGGTCTGGTCGGAACTGTATTTCAGAACCCGAGATCCCAGTTCTTTTCCGTAGATACCGATGGGGAGATCGTCTTCGGACCGGAGAATATTGGTCTTCCGCCGAAGGAGATCTCAAAGAGAAAAGAGATCGTCGTTTCGGAGATGAAGATCGGAAATCTTCTGAACCGGTCACTCTTCGAACTATCCGGCGGGGAGAAGCAGAAGATCGCCTGCGCCTCAGTGTCAGCGCTTCTTCCGGGAATAATCCTCCTGGACGAGCCATCCTCGAATCTGGACTGGAATGCGATCTCTGATCTTCGCGAGTCGATCCGCAGATGGAAGGAAGAAGGAAAGACGATCCTTATTTCAGAGCACCGGCTCTGGTACCTTATGGATCTGGTCGACAGGGTGCTCTACCTCTCAGACGGAAATCCTGTTCATGAATGGACAGGGGAGGCTTTCCGGGATCTTTCTGAACAGGAAGTTGCGGAACTGAAACTCCGTCCGGTCACGATCGAAGAAAAGTATATAAGTGCTTTTACCGATGAAAAAGGACGAATATCAGCTTCTTCTGCTTCAGATAAAAACTCTCAAAGTGAGAATATCGAGGGTTCGGGAACTGATGCTTCCGAAAGAAAAGTGGTCCTGTCCGGTTTCTGCTTCTCCTATGACAAAAAGAAAAGTGTCAGGCATCTCCGTAAATGCATCCGTGAAGGCGGCGCCGGAACTTATGACGGGCTGCAGTTATGTATCCCGAATCTTGCTCTTCCGTCCGGGAAAGTGATCGGGGTGATCGGCAGAAACGGAACGGGAAAATCAACCTTCCTGCGATGCGTGTGCGGACTTGAGAAGCGCTGCCCGGGATCGATCACTATTGATGGAAAAACATATGCCGGCAGGAATCGGCTGAAACTAACATATATGGTCATGCAGGATGTCAATCACCAGCTCTTTACCGACAGCGTGAAAGCGGAAGTAATGCTTTCTATGGAAAAAGAAGATGAAAAACGATGCGATGAGATCCTCGACCGTCTGGGGCTTCTTCCCTTTAAGGAGAAGCACCCGATGGCGCTGTCCGGCGGACAGAAGCAGAGGGTGGCCATCGCCTCGGCAATCGCTGCAGGTGCGAAGATCCTTCTCTTTGATGAGCCGACATCCGGTCTGGATTATGCCCATATGAAACAGGTCGGAGATATGCTCAAAAACCTTGCAAAAACGGGAAGTACGATCCTGGTAAGTACGCATGACCCGGAGCTTCTGGCACTATGCTGCGATGAAGTCCTGCATATCGAGAAGGGACGTATCGCGCAATATACGGCGTAAAAGCGCAGTCATTTCTTTTAGATCGGGATTGTGCCGGCCGCTTTACGAATGCTTCGGGAAGTTGGATAATAGTAGTACAGATATCCGTACGAAACGAGGTAGCCATATGATCCGTGAGGCGCGAAAAGAAGATCTCGAGCAGATGCTGGAACTATATCTTTCTCTGCATGAGGAAAGTATTCCGGAGCATGACGATCACCTCTTTGAGACCTGGGATAAGATCATGGACGATAAGAATTACCATGTTATCGTCTGTGAGATCGACGGGAAGATCGTGTCCTCATGCTGCTGTATCATTATCCCGAATCTGACACATAATGTGCGTCCTTTCGCACTGGTGGAATATGTGGTGACGCATGAGGACTACCGCTGCAAAGGATATGCAAGCGAATGCCTGGCGAAGGCAAAAGAGATCGCGATCTCTGAAAACTGCTATAAGATCATGCTGATGACCGGATCGAAGAAAGAATCCACACTGAATTTCTACCGGAAAGCAGGATATAGAAGTGATGATAAGACCGGCTTTAACCAGAAACTCTGACCGGATCAGATAAAGAGACGTTTACATGGACATTTTTATCGGATTGATGATTCCGTTTTTAGGCACGGCACTCGGCGCCGCTTGTGTGTTCTTTATGAAAAAAGAACTCAGCGTTCCGGTGCAAAGAGCGCTGACAGGTTTTGCTGCCGGCGTTATGGTGGCGGCTTCGATCTGGAGCCTTCTGATCCCGGCGATGGAACAGGAGGCAGGTAAGGGGCGGTTTGCATTCGTGCCGGCCGCGATCGGATTCTGGGCGGGAGTGCTTTTCCTTCTGCTTCTGGATCATGTTATTCCACACCTTCATATGAATACAGAGGAAGCGGAAGGTCCGAAAAGCAAGCTTGCAAAGACCACGATGATGGTCCTTGCAGTGACGCTTCATAACATTCCGGAGGGCATGGCGGTAGGTGTCGTCTATGCCGGTTTTCTTTCAGATAACAGCGCGATGACCTTAAGCGGAGCGCTGGCGCTGTCGATCGGTATCGCGATCCAGAATTTTCCGGAAGGCGCGATCATCTCGATGCCGCTGCATGCGCAGGGACAAAGCAAGAGCAAGGCGTTTCTTCTGGGCATGGGATCCGGTGCGGTCGAACCGGTCGGAGCTCTTCTGACGATCCTGGCGGCGGGACTTCTCGTGCCGGCGATGCCGTATCTTCTTTCCTTTGCCGCCGGCGCGATGCTCTATGTCGTTGTCGAGGAACTGATCCCCGAGATGAGTTCCGGAGAACACTCGAATATAGGCGTGCTCATGTTCTCTTTCGGATTTACCGTGATGATGGCGCTCGATGTGGCGCTTGGCTGATTACCGGCGCATCAGTGCCTCGACCTGATCCTTCTTCTCGAATAATACGCATCCTCCGACGTGATCGCCGGCCAGAACATTCTGATTCTGAAGCGCCATAAAGAGAGGGGAAGAGATTGCTTCTTTCAAAGAGGTCTCTCTGACATTGATGTCGGAATAAGGTGAAAACGGGCAGGGCTCGGCGCCTCCGTGGGAGTTGATGTGGAAGAAGCCTCTGCCTGCTGCGATACATCCGCCGGAGGATTTCTCATCTCCCGGGAAAGATACGAATACGATCTCCTCATGGTTTTTCCGAAGATCAGAGAGGGCAGAGGAGAAGATCTCTCTTTCTTCATCGCCGATCGCCAGGTTCTGGCTCTCTTCCGTGACAGGAACATATTCGACATAGATCACAGCTTTGCAGCCTTTTTCGGAAAGAGAAGAGATGAACTCTTCGGAAGTGACATCAGAAAGGTTCTCTGTGGTCACGGTCACGGAACAGCCGAAGATCAGGTTCTCTTTGGAAAGATCATCCATGCTCTTCATGATCCGGTCATAGATCCCCGGACCACGTCGGCTGTCGGTGGATTCTTTTCCACCCTCGATGCTGATGATCGGGATGAGGTTTCTGTTTTTCTTCAGAAGCGTGAGATAGCTCTCATTGAGAAGCACACCGTTGGTAAAGATCGGGAAAAGGATGCTCCGGATACTTCCTGCTGCTTCGATGACATCTTTTCGGAGCATCGGTTCTCCGCCTGCAAGCAGGATAAAGCTGATGCCCAGGTCGTCTGCTTCTTCGAAGATTTTTTTCCACTGATCACATGTCAGCTGATCCTGCGGCGCACAGTCGGTCGTCGCGTGATTGGCGCGGGAATAGCAGCCGGCACAGTGCAGGTTACAGTTCGAGGTGATGCTGGTGATGAGGAAAGGAGGGATGTGCTCGCCTTTCTTTTCCGCCTCGCGGCGCTTCTTCGATGCGGCTTTGGAAGCCATGGCAAATCCTGCCATAAAAGCACTGCCCTTGGGGTCTTTGAGTGTTGCCCGCAGTGCGTCTTTCACGACACGCTCCACGCCACGGGTCATATATTCCTGAATGTCGAATGCTGAATCAGACGGCATATATTCATCTCCTAAATAAGCATTTGATGATATTATATTTGATGCAATATAAAATGTCAAGAGTGAATATCAGTTTGCGAGGAGAAAGAAAAAGACATGACCAGTGCTTTTCCATAGAATTCTTTCGTAATTGTCGTCAAAACTGTCGTCAATACGAAATTCTGAATTAAAAGAAAAATCCTGAAAGCACTCTGTTCCCATGCTTTCAGGATCTATTATCTGGTGGAAACTATGGGGTTCGAACCCATGACCCCTCCCCTGTGAAGGGAATGCTCTCCCGCTGAGCTAAGCTTCCGCCGACTATAATAGCACATATTCGATGTTTGTGCTATGCTTTTTATAGGGAACGGGGGAATAGCAATGGTGAGACAGGTTACTTCAGAAGAACGTAATATACTTCTTTCGCATCCGGAATTCGTAATGTTCGATGCGAATAAGGTGAAGCCGAAAAGGCCGCTTCTGGCGCTGTCGTTTCTGCCGCTCCTTTTCTGCCCCTTTGCATTTGCTATCATCGCTATCTCCGGGCTTGTACGTGTACACCCGCATATTGC
>DFFH01000107.1:8050-11468 GCA_002368805.1 Mageeibacillus sp. UBA3781
ACCAGGATCGATGACCGTTATGATTCTAAGTATCGGGATTCCCACTATTCCAAGCACCTTCATATCCTCCTTCCCCATGACTTGAAGTGTGATGTCGTTCATGTGACAAGTGTTGTCCGTGAAAAAGCAGAAGGATGGTATATCAAAGACGGACAAGAGAAGATGTTCACCTATAGCGGCATGGTCAATTACATAAAAACCGAACCTGATACGGATCTGGTGGAGATCTATGACGGAAAGGGCTTCTGGGCGCTAGTGGCACGAGATCCACTGACAGAGAGCCTGTACAAAAGAGAAGAAGTGTAATGGTATAATAAACAAAAAACGAAGGAGTGCTTTTGCCATGCCATATATCGATGCAAAACTGACGATTTCCCTTTCTTCCGAGCAGAAGGAAGAACTCAAGAGTGAATTTGGAAAACTGATTTCCTGCCTGAATAAGACAGAGACCTATCTGATGGTCGGGATCGATGACGGAGCTGACCTGTGGTTTGGCGGCATGAAGCTCGAAGCAGGTGCATATATTGCTGTCAGCCTTCTCGGAAATGCCGGACCGGATCAGTACGATCGGATGACCAGAGAGATCTGCAAGATGCTTCAGGAGAAATTCGGCATCGCGAGTGACGGTGTCTATGTTACTTATCATCCGGTTCGTGACTGGGGATGGGACGGGCATAATTTCTGATATGAGCAAAATCGAAAAAGTAATAACCGATTCCTGCGAAATGGAATACTTCAAGTTCGGGCAGGGAGGAAAGACCATGGTCATTCTCCCCGGCCTGAGTGTGATCAGCGTCATGAAGTCCGCGCATGCCATCGAAGAAGCATATGCACCTATGACTTCAGAATTCACGATCTATGTGCTGGATAGAAGACTGGATATGCCGGAGGTCTATACGATCTCTGATATGGCATCCGATACGATCTCTGTACTTTCTGCACTTGAGCTTACCGATATCTATCTTTTCGGAGCTTCCCAGGGCGGTATGATCGCTATGACGATCGCGATCGAGGCGCCGGAATTGGTTGCGAAACTCGCTCTTGGTTCCACATCGGCAGCTGTAAAGGCGGAGGGTTTTTCCGAGCTTTCCGGCTGGGTGGAACTGGCGGAGAAGAAAGACGCAACTGCGCTTTATCTTGCCTTTGGGCAGGCCCTGTATCCTGCGGAAATGTTTGCAGCATATAAGGACGTCTTCGTGATGATGTCGAAGACCGTAAGCGATGAGGATCTGTCCCGTTTTGTGATCCAGGCAAAGGGTACGGATGGTTTTGATGTTTTAGACCGCCTTGTTGAGATCCGTTGTCCTGTACTGCTTCTTGGTGCGAAGGATGATGCCGTGCTCCGGCCGGAGGCCTCGGAAGAGATAATTGCCAGGTTAAGTGACCGGGCTGACTTCGAATACTATATGTACGACGGGTACGGGCATGCTGCTTTTGATACCGCACCGGATTATAAGGAGAGACTTCTGCACTTCTTTTTGAAGTGAGGGTGAGGATCCGGGCCTTGAAATATGTCTAAAATGCTGATTGCATGATTTAGACATATCTCTTTTACGGATATGTATGTCTGAAAAGAGAAAAGTGCTTTTCGGACATACAAAAAGGAATGATTTATATGACTGAAATCTTGTTTCTTCAATCTAGACATAAAAAAAGAGAAAGATTATATGTCTGGAATTCAAAAGTGCTTTTCCAGACATAGAAAATGACCTTTTTCATATGTCTGAATCGGAAGAGGTGCTTTTCAGACATAAAAACGAAGTGACGCCGTATGTCTGATTTGAGGCTTCTTCAATCTAGACATACAACGCCCAAAAAAGGAGCCGGCCGGTCAGGTCAGCTCCTTACTTTTACTTATTGCTTTCTTTCAAACTCATCGCCCTGCGGGGCAAGGAGTTGGAAAAGATCACTTGGATTTCTTTTTCCCGGTCTTCTGATGGCAAAGATCGCTTAATTTCTTTCCATAGAAGAAGTCATGTACCATGTTGTCGTATTCTTCCCACAAGGGGAGTGTCTGGCAGGAGTCCTTACGCGGGCAGGCAAAGCCTTTGTCGGAGAGGCATGCGACGGAGTTCATGGAACCTTCCATCAGTTCCAGGATCTCGCCGACGCTGTATTCTTCCGGCTTCCTCAGAAGCTTATATCCGCCGCCTTTGCCGCTGGCGCCCTTCAGAAGATTCCCGCTGACCATGTCTTTAACGATGATCTCCAGATACTTCTTCGAGATCTCCTGGCGCTCTGCAATATCTTTAAGAGGTACATAATTACCGTCATTGTGTTCTGCAAGATCGATCAGAACACGAAGTGCGTAACGTCCTTTAGTTGAAATCATAGAAAAGCTCCTTTCATAGCAGATGATCATCCGATCCTGCACTTTTGTAGCTCTACCTATTGTACCGCAAGGTAAATGGGTAAATCAAGTACTAAAACCTATTGACATGGTAGGTGAATAGGAAATATAATGTGTAAGCAATTAGAAAGGCGCGTGCGGAGGAAATGCCCGTACGTGAATAAAAAGGAATATACATGATCTACGCAGATAATGCAGCGACAACAAAAATGAGTCAGGCGGCGATCGATAAGATGGTCTCCCTGATGAACGACACATACGGCAATCCTTCGAGTCTTTACCGCTTCGGGCAGAAGGCGAAGGAAGAGCTCGAGCTCGCAAGAGAGACAGTCGCCTCCGTGATCGGTGCCGAGCCGAGAGAGATCCTCTTTACATCCGGCGGATCCGAAGCGGACAACCAGGCGATCCGTTCCGTGGCTCTCCTCGGAAAAGCACGGGGCAAGAACCACATTATCTCGACGAAGTTTGAGCACCATGCGGTACTGCATACTCTCGATAAGCTGGCAAAAGAAGGCTTTGAGATCACACTTCTCGATGTCCACGAAGACGGACTCGTCCGTCCGGAGGAAGTAGCAGCGGCGATCACAGATAAGACCGCACTGGTCACGATCATGTACGCAAATAACGAGATCGGTACCATCCAGCCGATCGCTGAGATAGGAAAAATCTGCCGAGAGAGGAAAGTGCTCTTTCATACGGATGCAGTACAGGCGGTCGGACATCTTCCGATCAATGTCGTCGAGCAGAATATCGATCTTCTATCGGCATCCGGACATAAGTTCCACGGGCCGAAGGGAACCGGATTCCTTTATGCGAAAAAGGGTATCAAGCTCAGTAACCTCATCGAGGGCGGCGCCCAGGAGAGAGGAAAGCGTGCAGGTACCGAGAATGTTCCGGGAATTGCCGCGATGGCAGTGGCTCTTAAGGAGATCGTTGAGAAGATGCCTGAGACGGCAAAGGAAGTTTCCGCCAAGCGCGACCGCCTGATCGCAGGCCTTTCAGAGATCGAACATTCGGCACTGAATGGTGATAGAACGAAGCGCCTTCCGAGTAACGTCAACTTCTGCT
>DFFH01000087.1:0-5642 GCA_002368805.1 Mageeibacillus sp. UBA3781
AAAAGCACTTTGATCTGGCCTTCAGTGTTGACCTTGGTTTCATCGAATTCTGTCTTCTGAAAACCTAGTTTGCTGTTCCAGGCGAAAGCACCTTCGTCCGTGACGATCACATCGTAGTCCGTCATTGCGTGTCCGGAGTACAGTGGGTGAGGGTCTACGGTATTGAACAAGTAGTACGCTCCCAACAGCGTATCCTCGTTCACTTCCGCATCCAGCACCTTTTTGTACTTTGTCGGATCAATCTTGCCATGCTCATCTAGGGGCTTGAAACCATAACGGTTATCCTTCTGAGCCATGTCAACCTGGTAGATTCGCATTCTCACTTGTGTTCACCTCCCGCACCAAACACATGCTCCAGTACGAAAAGCACCTTCTGCATGTCGTCAGGAGAAAGTTCCGGGACGAATGATGTAACTACAACACCCTGTTCAGGCTCTGGTTCTCTACTCTTCATGGGCGGCTTCGGAATGCTCTTAGGACACATTCCAACCTTAGTCAGAACAAGGTGTCTGCCGTCCTGTGTCAGTTCGAATGCGAGGAAGTCTCCATCGCAGATCCCCATTGCATCTCTCAGTTCCTGAGGAATTGTTGTTCTACCTTCTGTTCCAATCTGTCTGATTACGTTTTTCATAGTAGTAAATCCTTTCATGTTTGTATTTCAGCCTTTCAAACTGAATGTTTTAATATGAATTCACGAACCTCATCAGGGAGGTAATCGAGAATGTCCTTGTGATAATTGGTTCGAGCCATCGAAAGAAGCATGTCGTAACGCTTCTGTTGATAAAGCTCAATCATGTAGTCACGTGTTCCTTGAAGATCTTTCGTCTCACTTCCCATGAGGATCCGCTCCATCAACTCATCGTTGTGATTTCGTTCAGCAATCTCTGCAGCCATCACCGAAATGTTAGAAACGTGCGAATCCAGAATGTGATTTCTAGCCTTCAGCGGCGTATCAATTCCGATAGACTTCCACCTTTCAAGTGTGCTCTGCACATACTTCAAATCGAAGTTATCTCTACGGAAGAGGTTGTCCTCTACAGCCAAGTGAATCATGTCCATATCCGCATTGTTTTTCACCCAACTGGTACAGATCCGAATCTCGCTATGCCAAAGGGGGCGACCAATTCTCTCTTCGATGAAGCTTCTAAGTTCGTCGATCGCCTGCTCCATCTCACGCGCACGCGAAGTAAGCAAGTAAGCATCTCTTTGTCCTTTAGTACTTGGTCTATTAGTATTTTGTTTATTAGTATTTACTTGTGATCGATTTTCCACATGTGGTTTTTCCATATGTGGATTTTCCACATGTGGTTTTTCGACATTAGGTTCAGATGCTTTGTTTTCAGTCGTTTCAGGCGGCACTTCGTATATTGAGTACTCGATCGCAGTAAGTTGTCCTTTTTCGTTACGTGCTCGGGTCCGAATGATGTATCCTTCTTTTTCCAGTTCCTGAATCGCTCCATTGATGGAACCAATTGATTCCCTGCAAATATGTTTCAAGCCTACTAACGTGTAGTCCCAATCCTCAGGAAGTGACAGCATCAGCGCATGCAAGCCTTTAGCTTTCAATGAGAGGTTGTGATTCCGAAGGGAATGATTCGACATACAAGTGTAGTCTTTCTTCTTTTCTACTCTAAATACTGCCAATGTTGTTTCCTCCTTGTCTTCTTGTCAGAATAGAAAAGCGCCCGTTCTGTTCTCTGTAGAGAACGAAACGAGCGCTTAAAGCCTTATGGCGGAGTTTCCGCTATAAGCCATCGAGCATTTTGTTAATTAACACTCCAGATACCTCCTTATCTTGTCGTAGTCTCTTAAAACATCGATATCCATTGGAATCTTCAGTCTCTTAAAGACCTGTGTTAGTGTGTAGTTTAGAGCTTCTGCCGAACTATTCTTGAGCCGGACACACTTACAGTTTTCGAATTTGTATCCGGTCTGTGGGATAATTCGAATGAGTTTGATGTCCGAGTTCAAGCAAAGCCAGTTCTTCGCATTTTCGTATCGCCAGTCCTTCCAGCCTTTCTTCAAATGTGAAGTGAGCTCTATAGCTGCACACTTCTCAGGGAAAAAGAACTGAAGCGGAATTCCAATACGACCAATTTGGTCGTATACGACCAAATATCCTGTTTGTTCCGAGTAATAGCGGATTACGGCGATTCGAAAGGCGTTATTCTCAAGATCTTTGGCAAACTGCTTTTGCCGATTTTGAATCAGTCGATTATGCCGTTTTGAGTCAAGCAGCTTTTGTTTAGCATCACGACGCGCCTGCCAACGTTTCTCTAAAGCTACTGCAGCGCAGAATGGGCACCCGTGTCCTTCAGATCGGTCAGCTATCCTAGCTTTCCATTCATTACCGCAGGTGCTGCATTTCCACCAAAAAGACTTGTCTGAGCGGGCAGTGACTTGCCGAGGAGTGGTCGGAAGATTCCTCGCTGACCACTCCGCAGCAACGCCCTGGTGTACTGATGCCAGATCGTTGTATCCCACTAAAACCTTGTTACCGGAACAATAGGGGCATCCGTGGTTGTTTCCCCGGTTCTTTGGGGTAGCCGTCCACGTGTGACCACAAACACCATTCCAGATAATCGGCTTGTTTGATCCATAGGAAACCTGATCCGGCCCCAATTCATTCACTGGTGACCACTCGCTGACCAGATTCGGATGAATCTCTAAAAAACTCCGCACGAAAGTTGACCTCCTTTTGTAGATAGGTTGCCTTACTATTGCGGAGACAAAAAAGACGCTTTCTTTGATGTTTTATCGTAGAAAGCGTCTTTTGTTATAGACCATTATTCGAATGATTTGCACTCAAAAAAATGAATATTCATCTGTTATCGTATGCACAACTTGGATAATTTGTATGCATAATGTATGCATTTTCTTTCTCCAAGTCTTGAAACCGCTGAAATCTCGGGCTTTATTTGTCCAATGACTTCATCGTCGGGAAAAGAAGTACATCTCTGATTGCCGGGCTGTCGGTGAGGAGCATGACCAGACGGTCTATACCATAACCGATGCCGCCCGTCGGGGGCATGCCGATCTCGAGGGCGTTGAGGAAGTCCTCATCGGTGTGGTTGGCTTCTTCGTCGCCGGCTTCAAATGCAGCGTCCTGAGCCGCGAATCTTTCTCTCTGATCGATCGGGTCATTGAGCTCAGAATATGCATTACACATTTCCCATGTGTTGATGAAGAGCTCGAATCTTTCTACCTTTTCCGGATCTGTGGGCTTCTTCTTTGTAAGCGGAGAGATCGCTACCGGGTGATCCATGATGAATGTCGGCTGGATGAGTTTCTCTTCACAGAACTGCTCGAAGAACAGGTTAATGATGTCTCCCTTGGTGTGACGTTCCTCAAACTCCACGTGATGCTCCTTGGCAAGTGCTTTTGCCTCGTCATCGGACTTCACGGCGTCAAAATCCACGCCTGCGTACTTCTTGATGGCATCGTTCATAGTAAGTCTCTCGAAAGGCTTACCGAAGTCGATCTCGATGTCGCCGTACTTGATGAGGGTGGTGCCGCAGACCTTCTCTGCCAGGTAACGGAACATGGACTCTGTAAGTTCCATCATGCCCTCATAGTCGGTATATGCCTGATAGAGCTCCATCAGGGTGAATTCCGGGTTGTGACGGGTATCGACGCCTTCGTTTCTGAAAACACGGCCAATCTCGTAAACGCGCTCGAGGCCGCCGACGATCAGTCTCTTGAGGTAAAGCTCGAGAGAGATACGGAGCTTCACATCCTCGTCGAGTGCATTGTAGTGCGTCTCGAACGGTCTTGCTGCCGCACCACCGGCATTACTTACCAGCATCGGTGTCTCAACTTCCATGAAGTCTCTGCCGTCGAGGAAGTTTCGGATCTCCTTGATGATCTTGGATCTCTTTACGAACGTGTCCTTGACCTCCGGATTGACGATGAGGTCCAGGTAACGCTGACGGTAACGCATATCGGTATTGGTCAGGCCATGGTGCTTTTCCGGAAGGATCTGAAGGGACTTGCTGAGGAGCTTCAGTTCTTCTGCATGGACGGAGATCTCACCGGTACGGGTTCTGAATACATAACCCTTGACGCCGATGATGTCGCCGATGTCCATCTTCTTGAAATCCTGGTAGTCATCTACACCCAGGGAATCTCTGGTGACATAAAGCTGGATGTCGCCCTTGAGGTCACGGATGGTGGCAAAGGAAGCCTTACCCATGACGCGCTTAAGCATCATACGGCCGGCGACGGAAACTTCGATCTTCTGCACCTCATGCAGTTCCTTCAGTTTCTCGGCAGTCTCCTCCTCGGAAAGTCCCTCCGGAAGCTTCGATTTCAGCTCATCGTCGAGCTTCTCGAACTTCGCTTTCGCGTCGAGGGAGTGATCCGTCACGTCGTATTTCGTGATCTGGAAGGGGTCTTTGCCGTTGGCCTGAAGCTCGGAGAGCTTCTCTCTTCTGATCTTCAGAAGTTGGTTAAGGTCCTGCTGGGGTGCCTGATTGTTGTTGTTCTCGTCAGCCATTTTGCTTCCTCATTTCATTTATATCAGTCGCCGATCTTGATGATCTTGTACTTAAATGCACCGGCCACAGTGGTGACTTCGATGACCTGGTTCTTCTTCTTTCCGATGATCGCCTTACCTACCGGGGAATCCTGGGAGATACGGTTACTGAAGATGTCCGCATCCTTTGCGTTAACGATCTCGTACTGGATCTCTTCCTTTGTCTCTTCGTCACGGAGAGTTACCTTGGAACCGAGGGAGATCTTTGTCTTAGAGATCTCGGACTCGTCGATGACTTCCGCGTTCTTTAAGATCTCTTCGATCTCCATGATGCGGGCTTCGTTCTTCGCCTGTGCATCTTTTGCTTCATCGTACTCGGAGTTCTCCGAAAGGTCGCCCTGGGCTCTTGCTTCTTTGAGCTGTTCTGCGATCTGTCCGGAGATGACGGTCTTTCTCTCTTCGAGTTCATCCTGCAGACGCTTCATACCTTCGACGGTAAATTGGATCTTCTGATTCTCTTCTGCCATTGTTCTTGTCTCCTTTTATATATTCTTTAAAGTATTAACAGTGCTTTTCGCGCGGAAGCGAAGCGTTGCTTTCGGGGTTCTCACGCGATGTGTCCTTATCGGATCGTGGTGTCGTTGTTCTTCGTGATGACGTCGTGTGCGCCGCCCTCGACGATGGAGGTGGAGGATACGACGACAAGTCTTGCCTTCTCCTGGAGTTCCGGGATCGAGGAGGATCCGCAGGAACACATGGTGGCCTTCATCTTCGCAAGAGAAGAATCGAGGTTGTCCTTCAGCTTACCGGCATACGGTACATAGGAGTCAACGCCCTCTTCGAAAGCCATCTTGCCGCCCTTTCCGCCGTCGTCATAACGCTGCCAGTTACGGGCACGGTTAGAACCTTCGCCCCAGTATTCTTTTACATATGCGCCGTTGACAACGAGCTTTCTCGTCGGGCTCTCGTCGAATCTTGCGAAGTAGCGGCCGAGCATGATGAAGTCGGCGCCCATCGCCAGAGCGAGTGTCATGTGGTAGTCGTGAACGATACCGCCGTCAGAGCAGAGCGGGATATAAACGCCTGTCTTCTCGAAATACTCGTCACGTGCTTTTGCCACTGCGAGGACCGCGGAAGCCTGGCCGCAGCCGATACCCTTCTGCTCACG
>DFFH01000087.1:5733-7886 GCA_002368805.1 Mageeibacillus sp. UBA3781
CGCCGATACCGATCTTGATGAAGTCAGCGCCGGCATTAGCGAGGTACTGGAAGCCCTCGGCGTCAACAACGTTACCTGCGCCGACGATGACGTTCGGGTAATTCTTCTTGATCCACTCGAGGGCACGGGACTGCCATACGGAGAATCCGTCGGAGGAGTCGAGGCAGAGAGCATCCGCGCCCGCCTCAACGAGTGCCGGGACACGCTCTTCGTAGTCTCTGGTGTTGATACCGGCACCGACGATCAGGCGCTTATCGGAATCGAGGAGCTCGAGCGGGTTTGCCTTATGGAATTCATAGTCTTTTCTGAAAACGAGACCGACGAGGCAGTCATTCTCGTCAACGATCGGGAGCTGGTTCAGCTTATGGTCCCAGATGATGTCGTTGGCTTCTTTAAGAGTAGTTCCCTCACGGGCAACGATGAGCTTTTCGAAAGGTGTCATGAACTCGGAGACCTTTGTCTTCGGATCCATACGGGTAACACGGTAGTCACGGGAGGTAACGATACCGAGAAGCTTTCCGTCGGACTTACCGTTCTCGGTGACCGGGAATGTACCGTGGTTCGTTCTCTCACGAAGCTCGACGACCTCTTCCATGGTGTTGTCCGGTGTAAGGTTACTGTCGGAAATAACAATTCCGGCTTTATACTTCTTTACTTTCCTTATCATCTCGCACTGAGATTCCACTGACTGGGACTGGAAAACAAAGGACATACCGCCGGAACGTGCAAGAGCGATCGCCATACCGTCATCGGAGACAGCCTGCATGACTGCAGATACCAAAGGGATGTTGATCTTGAGCCTTGACTCTTCCTGGCCCTTTCTATACTTCGCAATAGGAGCGGACAGATCCACCTGATCGGGTGTATTCTTCTCCGTTGTAAGGTTTGGAACCAGTAAATACTCACTGAATGTACGTGATTCTTGCTCAAAAATCTTCGCCATAAATCGAAATCCTCCCTTTGTATATATGATTACTCTAGAAAATATTTCATTAAATCATAACATACTTGGGGCGGTTATTACTACCTTTTTCAGTAGGCTAATTTCACATTTTTACATTCTCAAATGAGGGAGACATCGTGCATATGTCAACTTGCGCTTCTACTCATCTTCCTCGTCGCTCGGGACGCGGCCGATCAGGCGCTGCCATTCGCTATCGGAGATACTCTCCCGGAACTTCTCGATCTCGGCCGAATACTTCTCGGGTGCGGCGTCGTAGCCCATGACATGGGCGGCGCCTTCGATGAGGCAGATTCTCTTTCCGGCGCGGATGCGGTTAAATATATTCTCGCTCATGTACGAGGGTACGAGCTTATCGTCGGTTCCGTGGAAAAGGAGCACCGGCACCTTGATGCGCGATGCGACGGACTCGGGCGAGGCCTTCTCGATCGGGAAACCGAAGCGCTTTAGGACGACGCGCTGGACAAGGAGAAGGAACGGCCGGAGCTGGTTCTTATACTTTCTTTTGATCAGGAATGCCATCTGTTTATCCAATGCGTCAAAAGAACTGTCCGCAATGACGCCTTTTAAGCTCTTGGGGGCGATTCCCGAGCCGGCGGTCATGAGAACGGCGGCGGCACCCATCGATCTTCCGTGGAGGATGATCTTGATGTCAGATCCCAATCGGGTCTCTAAGTACTGCATCCACATGATCAGGTCCTGGCTGTCGAAAAGTCCGTAGCCGACGAAGTTTCCTTCGCTCATGCCGTGGGCGCGCAGGTGCGGGATCAGGATGTGGCAGTCTCTTTTTTCGAGGTGGAGCTGGGCATAGGCCGCCATGACGGACGGCATGTCGTTAAAGCCGTGGACGAGGATGACGACATCTCTCGTACTTTTCTTGGCGGCCGGAATGAAGTAGGCGTAGAGCTTGATGCCGTCAAATGCGGTCATCTGCCAGTCGAGGACGTTCATGCGGTTGCTGTAAAACCAGTTCTGCCCTCTTCCGAAGATCGTGCTCTGGTCGATGGATAGCGGGGATTTGTCGTAGGCAGGTCTCGGCTGCGGACGTGCAAAGAACCGGTAGGCGACCTGTACTGCGTAGGAATAGATGAGGATGGCGGCGAGGCCGAACATCAGGAGAAGAAGGCCGATGATAATGATCGCCAGAATTACACCCGTGGGCACGAAAACTCCTCCTTTATAAATACGGCGC
>DFFH01000087.1:7949-8944 GCA_002368805.1 Mageeibacillus sp. UBA3781
ACGGCGCAGCGCCGTGCTATGCGGCGCGCATGCGATATGGCGCGGCGGCGCACTTTACTAAACCTACTAACCTAAGATAATTGTACGGCCGCATTTTGACTTTCGTGTTACAGGGATGTTAGATTCTCGGGAAATGTCTCAGACTTGCGGGTGCGACAGGTACTGCGCGCCGTCTTCTCCGAGATATACGTCGTCCTCGACGCGGAAGCCGAAGCCCCACTCGGGGATGTAGATGCCGGGCTCGACGGCAAAGACCATGCCCGGAACGAAGACCATCTCGCGGTCGCAGACATCGTGGACATCGAGGCCCATGTGGTGCAGGGTATTGTGCCAGTAGTAGTTCTTGCAGACCGCGAGCGCATCGGGCTCGGACTTGGAGATCACACCAAGCTCTCGGAGGCCTGCAGCAGCGGTCTTTCTGGTCTCAGTATTGACAGACTCGATCGTGGCACCCGGATGGATCGCAGCAAGAGCGGTCTTCTTACATTCACAGATCAGCTCAAAAAGCGCCTGCTGGCGGGGATCCCGCTTCCCGTTCACCGCATAGGCGCGGGAAATATCGGAGCAGTAGCCGCCGGCGCGCGCACCGGTGTCGATCTGGAGCATCGCCCCGTCGGGGATAAGTGCTTTTGGCGTAGGATAATGCAGGCAAAGGGTGTTCTCCCCGCCTGCGGCAATCGTCGAGAAAGACTGGAACAGCGAGCCCCTCTTGATCATCTCGCCTTCGAGGATCGCGGTCGCCTCGCACTCTCTCATGCCCGGACGGAGATTCTGCTCTAAGACCTCGAGGCACTCCTCCGTGACACGGATCGCCGTGCGGATCGCATCGACCTCTGCAGGGCTCTTGATCACGCGTAACAGTGTTACAGATCCCGAAATATCAGTCGCCGAGTCAAATCTGTCCGTCTTGGCGAGTTCGTGCTCGAGATGGGCTCTCGCATGGGAATTATCCGACTCGTCCCAGGCAATGATCATGCCCCGGGAGATGATGTCGT
>DFFH01000152.1 GCA_002368805.1 Mageeibacillus sp. UBA3781
CTTCTGGAAAGAGAGAATATACCAGTGTCAGAAGCGGTCTATTTCGGAGATGATCATGATGATGTGGAGAGCATCAGAAATATCGGATATGGCGTGGCAATGGGCAATGCCATCGAGGAGGTAAAGAACGTGGCCGATACGGTCACCGCCACTAACGAAGAAGATGGTGTCGCGCAGATCCTGGAGAAGCTATTATGAAGGAGGGAAAGAAATGAGAAAGCAACTGATCGGTTTATTCAGCGGGTTTCCGGATCATCACTTTCCGGAAGAGATCGTGGCGCGATTAAAGGCAGAGATTCCTGTCCGAAAAAGTCTGGTGTTTATCAGTGCCTGGCCGGAGGAATATGAGAGAAATGACGACGATTCGGACGGCATGCACGCCATGTTTGAAGAGAAGAATATGCCTTTCGAAAAGCACTGTGTCATCGACGATTGGACATCTCCTTCCGAGGCGAAGCGCCTGATCGAGGAGGCTTCCTGTATCTTCCTCATGGGCGGGAATGCCACGGCGCAGATGGCGCTCATAAAAGAAAAGGACATCGCGGATGCCATCAAGGACAGTGATGCGGTGCTTCTCGGTGTCAGTGCCGGTTCCATGAATCTCGGAAAGACCACCATCGATATCTGGGAAAGCATGGAACCCTACGAAGGTCTGGGCATGGCAAATATCACGATCCTTTCCCACTTCGATACGGCGGATCAGGAGCGTCATGAGAAAGTTCTCGCGGCCTCGAAGATCCATCCGGTCTGCGCCATGGATGATCTGAGCGCGATCTTCGTGAAAGAAGGCCGAGTCAGTACCGTCGGCACGATCCACTATGTGGAAGAGGGAAATGTCCGTCTTCTCGATGCGGATCTTGTAAAAGAACTGGAACAGGAAGAATACCGGAAAGTCTTCGATATCATCCCGGATCAGTTCGATAAGTACCGTCCGAAATACAGTGATGAACTCTTTTCTTCCCTGATCGATTATGCGAAAATCGGACCGGGCGTCAAGGTCTTAGAGATCGGCCCGGGAACCGGCCAGGCGACAGATCCGATCCTTCGCACCGGGTGCGAGTATCACGCCATCGAACTGGGTGAACATCTCTACCGGAAAATGAAAGAAAAGTACGGAGACCTTCCGAATTTTCACATCGTAAACGATGACTTCATCACCCATGATTTCGGAGAAGAGAAATATGACCTGATCTACTCGGCGGCGACGATCCAGTGGATCCCCGAGGAGATCGCGTATCCGAAGATCCTGTCGCTTCTTAAGCCCGGCGGAGTTCTGGCCATGATGCTTACTTCCTCCGAATATAGAAGTAACGACGAAGAGCTCTATGACAAGATCCAGAAACTCTACGATGAATACTTCCAGCCGGACATTCCCTATACCCATGGCGGCTTCCGCTATACGGCGGCGCCGGAGTACGGCTATACGGATGTGGAGAAGCGTGAATTCTTCGGACAAAGAACGATGGATGCGGATGAATATGTGGCCTTTTCCGGGACGCACTGCACGCATATCGTGATCCCGGAACCGATCCGGGAGAAGTTCTTCCAAGGGCTTCACGATGCAGTGGAAGAAGCCGGCGGGAAAATCATTTTTAACGACACATATATACTGTATCTGACGAAGAAACCGGAGTGATTTTCTAGTAGAATATGGCGTAGAAAAAGGAGAGAAAAACATATGCTTAGACTGAGACAATATAAAGAAGCGGACGCAAAAAAGATCGCACAGTGGGTGCAGGACAAAGACGTGTTCCAGAAATGGGGCGGAGATCTTTTCGGCGAGTATCCCATTGATTCGGAGACCATCGCGGACATGTATAAGAATAAAAACGGACTTTGCGAAGAGCCGGATAACTTCTATCCGTGGGTCGCTTTTGACGACGAAAACGGCGTGGTGGGAAGCTTCATCATGCGCTACCTGAACGGGGATACGAAGATCCTTCGTTTCGGCTGGGTCGTCATCGACAGCACTATCCGCGGCAAAGGATACGGCACCGAGATGCTGCGTCTCGGCATGAAATATGCTTTCGAAATCCTCTCTGTCGATAAGATCACCATCGGTGTTTTCGAGAATAATGACCGCGCGCATGCCTGCTATAAGAAGGTCGGTTTTCACGATGTAAGTGTTACGGAAAAAGAACCTGTCAACGTTATCGAGATGGAGATCTTAAAAGAAGAATATCAGGCTTAAGAGATTCCTTCCCAAAAGGGTATAATAGAAAACAAAAAGCGAGGGTATAGTGCCATGGACAGACCTGCCGGAATTACCGATAACCGTTACCGCTACGATGCTTTTTCCGATGGGAAAAGACTTCCCTGCAGAGGGAAAAGCCGTCTCCCCGTGATGGGATGGAACAGCTGGAATGCCTATGGATCCGGGAATACGGAAGCACTTACCAAAGCGATGGCGGAAAAGCTCGTCGAGCTCGGACTCGATCAGCTGGGTTACCGGTATGTGGTCCTGGACGACGGGTGCTATAAGCCGGAGCGCGTGGATGGAAAGCTCGTAAGCGAAGAGGTGAAGTTTCCGAGCGGATTCCGGCATATGTCTGATTTTATCCATGCAAAAGGACTTCTCTTCGGCATGTATAACGATATCGGCTCGAAGCTCTGTTCCGGGGCATCGGTCGGTACACACGGATATGAGAAAGAAGACGCCGCGCTGTATAAAGAGTGGGACATCGACTTCATCAAGGTCGATAACTGCTACTACATGTGGGATAATGCGACATTTTCCGATCCGGAAAATGCGAAGTATGTATTCGCGCCGAATATCCGGAGTGCCGTTATCCGGGGAGATGCGCTAAAAGAAGATATCACCGTTTCATCTGACGAAGGCGAGCTAACCGGCACGAGAGCTTCAAGAAAAGACGGATATATCACCTATCTCGGAAGTTATGACGGAACCTC
>DFFH01000004.1 GCA_002368805.1 Mageeibacillus sp. UBA3781
GCTGTCTTAACTTAATGACATTGTTTTATGTGTTTCCCAGCCCCTCTTTTATTGCCCGAAAAACTGAAACATCCTCATACGTAATGCTAAAATTGCATATATGTCATTTTCCTGTTACCCGTTTCATATATACTGATACTGAGTTAATAGGGGTGAGGTATATAATGAGCAGACATAAACATGGTGTCTTTGGATATATAATCAGAACTATCGGAGTGCTCCTGACTGTTTCTGTTCTAGCCGGAACATGTATGGTTCCTTCGAAAGTTCGTGCGCAGAAGGATCTTACTGTCGATTTTATTGAGTATGCTTTTCACACGCTTCTGGGGAAAGACCCGGAAGGTGAACAGTACGGTTTTTGGTACCGTAATATCAAAGATGGAAATACTACTGCCGCCGGCATGATCGAGATGCTCTCCGAGAGTGAGGAGTTTTCGAAGAAGAACTATTCCGCCGATCAGGAGCTTACACTTCTGACGAAGGTGATGACCGGAAAGGAACTTGCCTCTGCCGAGAAGGAGAGATACCTTTCCTACATGGAAAGCGGTGTCAGTCTCCGCCGCTTTATCAGCGATGTTTCGAAGACTCCGGATTTCGCAGCTGTCTGCGCTCAGTATAAGATCACACCAGGTACGGTGGATGATCTGGAGTCGAGAGATCATAATCCGGAACTCACGATTTTTATCGGTCAGCTTTTCACGGAGATGTATGGTAGATCTCCTTCTGCCAAAGAAGCGAATGTATGGACTCAGTTTTTCCGCGAAGGAAAAGCGGTTGCTCCGACGCTTCAGCAGATCATTGTTTCTTCCGACTACACATCCAGAGGTGTTTCTGATGATCAGACGATCATATCGCTCTGTCATCTGATGCTTGATCGTGATGCTACAGCGGAAGAAATGGGGAAATACCATGAAGTGATGGAAAATGGTGTGTCGATCGATTACGTGGCACAGATGATCGCATCCGATCCTTCTTTTGCTTCCCGATGTGCAGATCTTGACATCGTTCCCGGAGAGATAAACCTTACCCAGGCGAGAGATCTGAACTATGAGATGACATCGTTCCTGAACCGTCTTTATTCCCGTCTTTCGGGAAAAGCACCGACGGGGGAGGAACTGAATGATTATGTGTGGCGTACTTCCGAGTATCCATCCAGCATACGAAGTGTGATCTGGGACATATTGTCCACGCCGGAAAGCAGAGAGATCCTTGCTTCAGATGATGATTTTCTGAATACGGTTTTTGAGGTCTTCTACGGACATGAACCGGAGCAGGAAAAAATCACTTCTTATAAAATCGCTCTTTCCCATGGCATTACCCGCGAACGCGTGCTTTCCTCGATCCTGGATGATCCGGCCTTTGATGCGAAGATGGGTGAATATGGCCTTGATACGCACGTGGAAAAAGAAGTTCCGAAAAAGATCGTGGCGCTTACCTTTGACGATGGTCCTTATACCGATGTCACGATGCGGATCCTTGATACGCTTGAACCATATGGCGCACATGCGACATTCTTTGTCACCGGTGACCGTGTCAACCGCTATAAAGACTGTATCATCCGTGCGACGAATATGGGCTGTGAAGTCGGAAATCACACGTGGAACCATACGACGCTGACGAAGATCTCCGGAGATGCGGTGCATAAACAGATCTGGGATACCTGTGATGCGATCTATGCCCTGACCGGATCTTATCCGAAGGTCATGCGGCCGGTTGGCGGTTCCTATAACGCGACGGTTTCCGAGAATGTGGGCCTTCCGATGATCCTGTGGTCGATCGATACGAATGACTGGAAGTACAGAGACAGCCAGCACGTCATCAATGAAGTTCTGAACAATGTTAGAGACGGCGACATCATCCTGATGCATGATCTTTATGAGACGACGGCGACAGCGGTCGAGACGATCGTTCCTGCTCTTATAGATTCCGGTTATACACTCGTCACGATCAGTGAACTGGCGGAGTATAAGAAGGTGCAGATGGAGAACGGTAAACCCTATTTTTCGATGAGAGGATAAAAACCGATGAGTGAGAAAACCAATGAAATCATCGCGGAGATCAGAACGGTCATCTGCGGCAAAGATATCGTGATCCTGCAGGCGCTGGCCGGGATCTTATCCGGAGGACATGTACTGATCGAGGATGTGCCGGGTGTAGGAAAAACGACGATGGCGCTGGCCTTTTCCCGGGCCATGGGTCTGGATTACGGACGTGTGCAGTTTACCCCGGATGTTCTGCCTTCCGATATCACCGGATTCTCCGTCTATGACAAAAACACCCAGAGCATGAAGTATCAGCCGGGCTCGGTCTTCCATAATCTCTTTCTCGCCGATGAGCTGAACCGTGCCTCGAGCCGGACGCAGTCCGCTCTTCTGGAAGCGATGGAAGAGGGACAGGTGACAGTGGACGGAAACACCTATGCGCTTCCGAAACCATTTACTGTATTTGCGACACAGAACCCTTCCGGCGCATCCGGCACATCGCTTCTGCCGGACTCACAGATGGATAGATTCGCGATCCGCGT
>DFFH01000059.1 GCA_002368805.1 Mageeibacillus sp. UBA3781
GAAGCGAGCTTTCCGGAGGTGAACGCCAGCGGATCTCCATTGCAAGAGCTTTTCTGAAGGATGCACCGATCATTCTTCTCGATGAAGCGACAGCATCTCTTGACGCGGAAAATGAGACAGTGATCCAGGAAGCGCTTTCCCGACTGATCAGGAATAAGACCGTAATGATCATCGCCCACCGTATGCGTACGATCGCAAATGCGGATCACATCGTTGTACTAAAGGACGGTGTCGTCGCGGAAGAAGGCACCCCTTCAGAATTGATGGAAAAAGATAGTCTCTACCGTCATATGACAGAGCAGCAGATGCTCGCTCAGAATTGGAAGATGGAGTAATGAGTAAAGAAAGAAAAAGTATGATCAGCACGGAAGAACTGTATCAGTATATGGATGGCACGGCCGGATTCCCCGAGGAGATCGGCACGGCGAAGATCCGGAAGGAAAAGTCCAGGAATGATGTCCTGTACTACCGCTGGGATCTGTCCTTTACCCAGGATACGGACGCAAAGAAATGTGATAATGCCGGGATGGATGAGGTGCAGATCATATTCAATCTGAACCAGAATATCGAGTGGCAGGTGGGAGAGGATCCCGCCTCGCCGCGCTTCCAGAAGGTGATCATGAACCGTGGGGAGGTGTGTATCTACAGGAATGATAACATCGGCACCTCTATGTTTTACCCGAGCGGGCGGCATTATCAGTTCCGAAGCCTGCAGATGAAAACACCGCGTTTTTCAGAACTTCTTCACATGCTGTTTCCGAAGGAAGAGAGCGATCAGATCGAGAAGATGGTTTTTTCGCGGGTAATGAAAACGCGGATCACTCCGGAGATGTTCAGGATCTTATCCGAGATCGACAGCGCCGACCGGTATGCGGAGTTTAAAGATGTCTATCTGGAAACAAAGATGATCGAGCTGACGGCACAGGTGCTTTTCGGTATCGTTAACGGAGAGAATGCGAACGTGAAAAAGGAAATATATATCGATTCTCAGGATCGTCTTTCGATCGAACATCTTCGGGAGAAGATCCAGCTGGTCCCGTATGATGACTACAGCGCACCAAAGACTGCAAAGTCGCTGGCCATGAGTCTTAGTAAGCTCAACCGGCTGTTTCGGATGATGTATGATACATCCCTGCACGCCTATGTGCAGGAGATGCGTCTGGAGTATGCGGCATCCCTTCTTTGTGAAACCCGGACGAATGTCTCTGAAGCGGCGGCGCGTGCAGGGTATAACAATATGAGTTATTTTTCCAAGTCCTTCCGGGAACGTTACGGAATGAGTCCCAAAGAATACCGTGAGCGAAAAGTGTTAGAAAACGATTTGTAAATGGTGGAATCGGATATAGAAATGAGTATAATCCACATAGTTAGCAAATGCTAACCATGTGGATTTTCTTGTTAGGAAAGGACGAGCGTATGTTTAAGAAAGTTGCTCCCTATATCGGGAAATATAAGAAGTACACGATCTGGGCCGTGATCTGTATGAGTCTGGGCATCATTGCGAATGTGCTTCCGTTTTTCTTTATGTATCAGATCATTTCTCCGCTGATCCGCGGGGAATCCATCAGCACAGCCTATATTCTTTACCGGGTCGCTGCAGTTGCTGTCTGTAAGATCCTCTTTGCGGTCTTATACACGCAGGGACTGTCATTTTCACATTATAGTGCCTATCACACGCTGAAAAATCTTCGTGTGTCTCTTCAGGGCAAACTGGAAAAACAGCCTCTCGGTCATATCCAGGATATGGGAACCGGACGGATCAAGAAAGTATTTACTGATGATATCGATCAGGTAGAACTTCTGCTGGCTCATGCGATCCCGGAAGGAATCGCCAATATAGTGATCCCGATCGTGATACTTGTTTTAATGTTTGCCGCAGACTGGAGACTGGGGCTTCTTTCCCTGGTTCCGCTTGTCGTCGGAATGCTTGCCATGGGAATGATGATGAAAGCCGGCATGGCGAAGATGAACGACTATTATGCTTCTGCAACGAAAATGAACAACACGATCATCGAATACGTCAATGGCATGGAAGTTGTGAAAGTCTTTAATAAAGACGGCGATTCCTATAAACGGTTCGGAGAAGTAGTGAGAAGCTACAGGGATTTCACGATTGCCTGGTATAAGGTCTGCTGGCCGTGGATGGCGATCTATGCCAGTGTGCTTCCGTGTCTGGCACTTCTGATCCTGCCGGTCGGATCTCTTCTGGTCATCAATGAGGTGATCGCACTGGATAGACTGGTCCTGGTCCTCTGTATGTCGTTTGCGGTTGGTCCTTCCGTGCTAAAAGCACTGAACTTCGCGGGAAAGTTCCCTCAGCTGAACTTTAAGATCGGTGCGCTGGAAAAAATGATGGAATTTCCGCCACTTCAGGAGGGAACTTCCGGGTTTTCCGGGAACAGTTCGGATGTCGTCTTCGAAGATATTCACTTCGGTTATGACGAAAAGGAAGTACTTCACGGCGTATCCCTGTCACTAAAGCAGGGAACGACCACCGCACTGGTAGGCGAATCCGGTTCCGGAAAATCCACCCTTGCAAAACTTCTGGTCCACTACTATGATCTTT
>DFFH01000013.1:0-2121 GCA_002368805.1 Mageeibacillus sp. UBA3781
AGGAAGCGGTCGAGATCCAGAAACTCTGCAGAAAGTACGGCGTACCTTTTGTAGTAAACGATAACGTCGATATCGCAAAGAGAATGGGCGCTGATGGTGTGCATGTCGGACAGAGCGATATGGAAGCGGGAGATGTGCGTGCGATGTTAGGACCGGATGCGATCCTGGGTGTATCGGCATCGACAGTCGAACAGGCAAAACTTGCAGAAGCACGCGGCGCGGACTACCTTGGCGTAGGCGCGGTATTCCCGACCGGTTCGAAAGACGATGCAGTCGAAGTGCCGCATGAGACGCTGAAGGCGATCTGCGAAGCGGTGTCGATCCCGGTAATCGCAATCGGCGGTATCAGCGCAGAGAATGTCCATGAACTCTCCGGATCCGGGATCTGTGGTATTGCTGTTATCTCAGCGATCTTTGGACAGAAGGATATAAAGTCGGCAACTGCTGAACTTAAGAAAAAGACCGAAGAAATGGTAGGGAAATGAGCATGAAAACAGCCTTAACGATCGCAGGTAGTGACTGTTCCGGCGGCGCCGGGATCCAGGCCGACATCAAGACCATGACCATGAACGGCGTGTATGCCATGAGCTGTATCACGGCTCTTACGGCGCAGAACACGACCGGGGTCAGTGGAATCATGGAAGTCAGCCCTGAGTTTCTGAAACAGCAGCTCGATGCCGTGTTTACAGATATCTTTCCGGATGCGGTAAAGATCGGGATGGTTTCTTCTCCCGAGCTGATCGAAGTGATCGCGGAGCGGCTCCGGTCCTATAAAGCCGAAAACATTGTGGTGGACCCGGTCATGGTCGCAACATCCGGATCAAAACTGATTGCAGATGATGCCATCGAAGTTCTGGTCGAAAAACTGATGCCGCTGGCAACTGTGGTCACACCGAATATTCCGGAAGGAGAGATCCTGTCGGGCATGAAGATCACTTCGAAAGAGGAGATGGAAGAAGCGGCGAAAAAGATCTCCGGGAAACTGGGAGGCACCGTTTCCGTGCTCCTTAAGGGCGGTCACAGCATCTGTGATGCGGACGATCTTCTCTACTCCGAAGGACAGCTGACGTGGTATCAGGGTAAACGGATCGATAATCCCAATACCCATGGAACAGGATGCACTTTGTCCTCCGCGATCGCGGCAAATCTGGCCGCCGGGAAAAACCTTTCCGACAGTGTAAAAAATGCAAAGACCTATATCTCCGAAGCCCTGGCAGCAGGACTGAATCTGGGGAAGGGAAGCGGACCGCTGATGCATAATTACCGCTTGTTTGAAGAACAGTAAATAAGTGATTGATTGTTAGAAAACTAATTAACAATCGTTTTGAAGAGATACGTAAAAAAGCTTCTTGTAAGCAAAAAATAGAAATGTGAGGAAGAAAAAATGAGTGAGTACACGACGCAGATGGATGCGGCAAGAAAGGGGATCATCACCCCGGAGATGAAAAAGGTTGCCGAGAAGGAGTACCGTACCGAGGAGGAGATCCGCCAGTGGGTCGCAGAAGGAAAAGTCGCGATCTGCTGTAATAAGAACCATAAGTGCATCGATCCGAATGGTGTCGGTTCTATGCTGAGAACGAAGATCAACGTCAACCTCGGTGTATCGAAAGACTGTAAAGACTACGATATCGAGATGCAGAAAGTCATGGCGGCAGTAGATATGGGTGCGGAGGCGATCATGGACCTGTCTTCCCACGGAAATACACAGCCTTTCAGAAGAAAGCTCACCAGCGAGTGCCCGGCCATGATCGGTACGGTTCCGGTCTATGACAGTGTCATCCACTATCAGAGAGACCTGGCCACACTGACGGCGAAGGATTTTATCGATGTGGTACGTCTTCACGCGGAAGACGGCGTGGACTTCGTAACTCTCCACTGCGGTATCACCAGAAAGACCATCGATCAGATCAAGAAGCACGGCAGAAAGATGAATATCGTTTCCCGTGGCGGTTCTCTCGTATTTGCATGGATGTGCATGACCGGCGAGGAGAATCCTTTCTATGAATATTACGATGAGATCCTGGATATCTGTCGCGAGTATGATGTCACGATCTCTCTCGGTGATGCCTGCCGTCCGGGATGCCTCGCGGATTCTTCCGATGTGTGCCAGATCGAAGAACT
>DFFH01000013.1:2187-4188 GCA_002368805.1 Mageeibacillus sp. UBA3781
GTCCGTCTCGGTGAACTGACCAAGCGTGCGTGGGCGAAGGATGTCCAGGTCATGGTCGAAGGTCCCGGACATATGGCAATGGATGAGATCGAAGCGAATATGAAGATCCAGCAGCGCATCTGCCAGGGTGCTCCTTTCTATGTTCTCGGGCCGCTCGTTACGGATATCGCTCCGGGTTATGATCACATCACATCTGCGATCGGTGGTGCCATTGCGGCGAAAGCCGGCGCAGCATTCCTCTGCTATGTCACTCCGGCTGAGCACCTTGCTCTCCCGAATGTAGATGACGTTAAGCAGGGCATCATTGCATCACGTATTGCAGCACATGCAGCGGACATTGCCAAGAAGATCCCGCATGCCAGAGATATCGATGACCGTATGGCAGACGCCAGAAGAAAGTTCGACTGGGAAGAGCAGTGGAACTGTGCCATCGATCCGGAAACAGCCAAGGCGATCCGTGCCGACAGATCTCCGGAGATCGAAGAGAGCTGCTCTATGTGCGGTAAGTTCTGTGCCGTAAGATCCATGAATAAGGCGCTCGCAGGAGAATATATCGATATTCTCTAAAAACTTTCCGAAAGGTATTTTATTCTTTCATTTATCTGTTAGAATGTAACCTATGGATTTAGTAGGTATTATCGACAAACTGAAAAATACACGTGAGCTTTCCGACGACGAATGGGAAGCGCTGCTTGCTGCGGAAGATGAAGATACACTTGCGTATCTTTCTTCCTGCGCAAGGCAGGTGCGTGAGAGTATCTACGGAAAGGCCGTGTATATCCGCGGCCTTATCGAGTTTACCAATTACTGCAAAAACGGCTGCTATTACTGCGGAATCAACCGAAGTAACAAAAACTGCGACCGTTACCGTCTTACCGAAGAACAGATCCTTGCCTGCGTACGTGAAGGATATGAACTGGGTTTCCGAACTGTCGTACTGCAGGGCGGAGAAGACCCGTACTTTACAGACGATAAGATCGTCTCCCTGGTCCGTGCGATCAAAAAGATGCATCCGGATATGGCCGTGACACTGTCGATCGGAGAAAAGAGCGAAGAGAGCTACCGGTCATATTTTGAAGCCGGTGCGGACAGATATCTTCTGCGCCATGAGACTGCGACGGAAGAACACTATGCGAAGCTTCACCCGTCGGATCTCTCTCTCAGTAACCGCATGAACTGCCTTCGCACGCTCCGTAAGATCGGCTATCAGGTCGGCTGCGGCTTTATGGTCGGATCTCCTTTCCAGACGACGAAGAATATCATTGCCGATCTTCGTTTCATCAAGGAGTTCCATCCTGATATGTGCGGCATCGGTCCTTTTATCCCGCAGAAAGATACTATCTTTAAAGATGAACCTGCGGGAACTGTCCTGATGACACTGAAACTTCTTTCCATCATCCGCCTTCTGGTCCCGGATGTTCTGCTTCCGGCAACGACAGCGCTCGGTACAGTCGATCCTCTCGGAAGAGAGAAGGGCCTCAAGGCCGGCGCAAATGTCGTTATGCCGAACCTGTCTCCTGTCGTAGTAAGAAGCAAGTATGCTCTTTATGACGGGAAGATCTGCCTGGACAGTGAATCTGCGGAATGTATTCACTGCCTTTCTGCCCGGGTCGCCTCCGCGGGCTATGAGATCGTAGTCGATCGCGGCGACCATAAAAACGCATAAAACTACAATTTCCGGATATCTGTAAAACATCTCAAAATGCTATTATCTGTGTTTTAGCAGGTTCGGTTTTGCTGAATGCGAAATGGATCTTAAATCTTCTAAAAGAACTTGGCGCCTGATCAGGGAAGAAAAGACTTCGAAGAGCTGAAACTACGAAAGATTTTTTGTGCTGGAAGAAGCGCTGTTTATGAGACATATCGGTTCTTCCGGCTTTTTTTGCAAAAACCTATTGACACGATAGGTAAAATGGTTTATCATTCAAACAACCTAGTCAGTGACTAGGTGAAACAAAGACACAAGGATGATAAACGATGAGAGAACTTCTTATCCAACTG
>DFFH01000151.1 GCA_002368805.1 Mageeibacillus sp. UBA3781
CAGGTCCAGGTCCTTGATGCATATTTTGAAGCTTTATCCGATATGGATTTCGATACTATCTATAAGCTAAATAGCCCGAACAGTGATGAGAGGTTTAATCTCGGTACGGACAGAGTACCGCTTTCAGAACTTCTGATAGATGTGTATCGTTATCCAAGAGGCAGTCTCGATGACATGTTTTCTTATTTCCCGGATATGTTTCTGAAGTCCTATGGATTCCCCGAGCGTGACAAAGACGATATGGAAGAGTTCCGCAAAGTGAACAAGGATGTAGATCTTTTTAGAGAGCATTATAAGGACTTCAAGGCTGAATACGACCTTATCTCTTTGGAGAATGCATCCGAGTATGAGATAAGCTATGGACACGGAAGACGGCAGGTGGAAGACATGGCGGAATATATCGCCGACGATATGGAGCTTGATGTCGAAGATGTCTATGTTGCCAAGATCCATATTTATTGGAGCTACGGTGATAAGGAATACGGATATGATAGTTCCTGGTGGTACAACGATAATTATAAAAGACTTATGGAAGAATACGGGCCATATGATGAAAGCACGGGAGAAAAAGCAAAAACGTACGGAGAATGCGTGGACTACTACGATAATCTGGAGTATGACGTATTTCTTTATGAGGTGGATGGAGAGTGGTATATCTACAATATTAATATGAGAGAAAACGGGTATGGCTGGAGCGTGGAATAAAGGACACATCTATTAGTAGTTTATGAAGAGAAGTTGAAAGAAAAAGAGCACCGGATGCATCTTTTCAGAAATGCATCCGGTGCCTTTTACTATGACTGGTTGAAGCCGATGGGAGAAGGATTGATTAACAAATTGACTAATATGATTTGCAATGGTACAATAAATTAACTAAAAGGTTAATTGGAGGCAGCTGTTTGAAAATCCGGTATGCAAATGCCAAAGTGGAAAAGTATTTCTCTGATTGGGGAGAGATGAGAAGAAAGCTTCCCATGGATTGGGTGCGTACGCTTAAGAAGCATATCGACCGGCTGAAAGCGGCAGAAACATTTGGAGATTTTCTGGCTTTAGGTCTTGGACATCCAGAGCCTTTGAAAGCTAAGGATCTTGGGAAGTACTCTGTACGCGTTAGTGGGAATGTGAGATTGATTATAGAACCTGTTCAGATCGGCGAACGTATTGAACTTAGTATCGAGATCATTGTGGAAGGAGTTGTGGATTATCATGGGGGAAAAGATGATTGGTTTATCTCGTGATTTGTTGATTCATCCTGGAGAGACGATTGCAGACATTCTGGATGAGAGACATATTACTCAGAAGGAACTGGCGAAAAGAGTTGGTGTTTCTGAACCATTCTTAAGTGATGTAATTCGTGGACGCAAGGATATCTCGAAGGGGTTGGCTAAGGGCCTTGAGTATGCACTTGGAGTAAAGAGTTCCTTTTGGCTAAATTTGCAAGCGAATTATGATGCTGAATTGCTTGCTTTAGATGAGGAAGACTCGATTGAAAAAGAGGAACGTGCTGTCTTTAAAAAAATGAAAGAAATCGTCCGGTTCTTGAAAGAGCAGGGCAAGATTGAAGATTCAGGAACAGAGGGTGCGGCAATCATTGCATTGAGGAGATACTTGCGTATAAGCAGATTAACCAGCGTGAAATCATTTGCCCCTGAAGGAACTTTCCGGATCTCGAATAAAGCAACTGTTGATCCGATCGTTCTCGGAGCCTGGATATGTATGTGTAAGGCAGATTCGTCAGAACGAAAGGATATTTCCAGATTTGATAAGGAACAGATGGATGAACTGATCGCTGAAATAAAGCAGATTATGAAAAAAACGCAGGATCCGCAGATGGAACTGATGGAAACTCTTGCCGACTATGGGATCGACTTTTGCGTGACAAAGCATTTTAGAGGCGCTCCGGTTCAAGGTTATCTGGCAAAAAAAGGCGATGAGAATTATCAGGTGGTGCTCACGATAAGAGGAGCATCTGCTGATAAATTCTGGTTTTCTCTTTTCCATGAGTTAGGACATATTGCAAATGGTGATATGGGAAAACAAAGCAGCTTGATCGATGGTGAAGATGACAGCTCTGAAAGAGAAGAAGCAGCGAATCAATTTGCTAAGGACGCGCTGATCGATCCAGTCAGTTTCGACCTGTTTGTTCAGAAAAAAGATTTTGGGATCAACTCGATCCGGAGTTTCGCAAATGAGCAGGGTGTTCCGGATTATATTGTTATCGGAAGGCTTCAGCATGAGGCGATAATACCTTGGGATCGCTATTCGAAGTATAAGGTAATGTATAAATGGATGACGGAAGAAGAGCGTATTTCTTGACAGTGCGTTTGAGCAGGAAAGATTTTGCTTGCTATAATTAGGCTAGTTGTAATTTCACTTATATAAGTCGTCCAAGGTGAGAAGAATAACTTTTTCAGGAACGGCATTTTCGAGGACCCATTTCGAGTATCCGGAAAGTGAGAAAAAGAGATACTTGATTTCTTTATAGCGTGAATCAATGAGTCCGCTCCTTTCCATTAGGGCTTCGTATATGGATTTGTCGATAACCTCGTTGGTAAATTTGCATTCGCCTAGAATAGCTTCATGATTTTGCCTATTTATGGCAACGACGTCAATATCTGTTGGGATATGGTCATGTCCGATACCCCACCAACGACCGACTTCTGTTACAAGTGATCCTAGTTCTCCATCTAATCCTTTCATCAAGGTGTAGTCCTGACACATTTTCTCAAATGTATTACCCATGAATTCATGGAGTCTGTCCTTCAGAACAGCTTTGTAGAAGACTTCGCCACGATTCATTTCTATGGCAGCTTTTGCATAGGGTACAAATCGGTACCAGAACCGGTACATACTATCTGAAACTTCATAATATGTCTTCTTTTTGTTTTCGGGATCAGTCATTGGACTGACTTTGGAAATTATTCCCACCGTCATGAGGTTTTTCATAGCATAGGAAAGAGTAGCTGTTGAGATATGAGCCTTGTCAGCAATCTCGTTCATTTTATTCGCACCGTTGGCACAAAGATCAATGACAATGTTGTATGTATTCACAGAACGGAATTCCTGAGTAAGAAGATTCATTGGTTCTTCGTAAAGATACCCGGAAGAAGTGAAGAACTGATTAATCAAGTTCTCGTCTAAAGAAATACTGTCGTCGAAAAGTGACAGGTATTTCGCGACTCCGCCGGTAACTCCGTAGACGATGGCTTTTTCTTCGTTTGTGTAATTTGGAACGAATTTGGCAGAATCCAGATAGTTAAACGGTTTAAGGTAGATCTGGTTTGTTCTTCTTCCGAAGATCGGACTCTTCTCGCTGAGTATCTTCTTCTCCATGAAACTGATGGAGGAGCCGCAAATAATCAGATAGATATTCTTGTTAGCGAATATGGTGTCGATGGCAACTTGAAATCTGGAGAGAAATGAGTCATCTGCTTCGGCAATGTACGGAATTTCGTCGAGAACGATAATTGTTTTCTCTTTTTTGCATGTACTGCCAATAAATCGGAAGAAGCTGTCCGGATCGTCAAATGATACTCCACTCATGTCAAGTGATAGATCTTCAATGAACTGAGTAGACCACTTCTTAACGTTGTCTTCAAGCGTACTCTGGCTTGCAACATAGTAAGAGGCTCGTTTTCCCTTGATGAACTCGGAGATTAGATACGATTTTCCAATTCTTCTCCGTCCGTAAATCACGGTCATTTGGAATCCCGGCTTTTTATATGTTGTTTCTAGCACGCGCAATTCGCTTTTTCTTCCGATAAACATACAGGCCTCCACACTCAGTTGCATTTTACTAAAACATGTTTTAGTTGATTACATTTTACTATGCGAAGGAAAAAAGTCAAGAAGAAGTCGAAGTCTGTGAAAGAACTTTGTACGAAGGTTCTGGAAACAGGAAGGATAAAGAGCTATAGTTATAGTATTGAAGCGGCGAAAGATGCACCAGACCGGTACATCTTTAACCGCTTATCGGATAGAAATGAGGAAAAAGAATGAAGATTACATTTTTCGACACAAAAGAATATGACAGAAGTGCTTTTGAAGAGGCAATGCCGGAGGATATGGAGTTTAAGTTCTTCGAGACGAGATTGACTCCGGATTCGGTGGAGCTGGCGAAGGGATCGGATGCGGTGTGCGTGTTCGTTAATGACGAGGTCAGCGCACCGGTCATCGACCGGCTCTGTGAACTGGGGGTAAAGGCGGTCGCACTTCGCTGCGCCGGATATAACAATGTCGATGTGAAGCACTGCTTCGGAAAACTCCATGTTTTCCATGTGCCGGCTTACTCTCCATATGCGGTAGCCGAGCATGCGATGGCGATGCTCCTGACATCGATCCGAAGGATCCATAAAGCATATATAAGAACGCGTGACTTTAACTTCTCGCTGAATAACCTTACCGGATTCGACCTTCACGGAAAGACCGTGGGTGTCGTCGGAACGGGAAAGATCGGAAGGATCTTTATCTCGATCTGCAGGGGATTCGGCATGAAGGTCCTTGCCTATGACAAGTTCCCGTCTCAGGAATACGATGGCGCGGAAGATGTCACCTACGTTTCCCTGGATGAGCTTCTCGCAAAGAGTGACATCATTTCACTTCACTGCCCGCTGACGGAAGATACCCTCCACCTGGTCAATGCAGAATCGATCGCAAAGATGAAGAAAGGTGTCGTACTGGTAAATACCAGCAGAGGTGCCCTGATCGATGCGGAGGCGCTGCTGGCGGGAATCAAAGACAGAAGAATCGGCGCAGCCTGCCTCGATGTCTATGAAGAGGAAGCAGATATCTTCTTCCAGGATTATTCCGGACATATCTTAAGTGACGACGTGCTTGCGAGACTGATCTCCATGCCAAATGTCATAGTCACCTCGCACCAGGCGTTCCTTACGAAAGAAGCCCTGAAGAATATCGCGGATACGACGATCGGGAACCTTCGGGAATTCGAGAAGTCCGGTATGAGCGACAATGAGCTTTGCTATCAGTGCGGAAAGGTCGATCAGTGCCGGCATAAGAGAAATAAGAAGTGCTTCTGAGTCCGGCATCTTTTATCTCCCGTGCCGTGACTGACATTGTCGATCGAATACTCTTTTCTGAAGTAAAAGGTATTTCCTGAAACTGCGTTACTTCGATCCTTTTCTTGTTATCACCACGAAGATAGTTTTGATGAGTATTTTTAGATCCAGTAGGAGGTTCCAGTGGTGAATGTATTCTGTATCCAGACGTACAACTTCTTCGAAGTCTGTAATCTCGCTCCTGCCGCTGACTTGCCATAAGCCGGTGATGCCGGGCTTGACCGCAAGCCTTTCACGGTGATGTTCACTATATTTCGCATATTCATCCAGCGTTGGCGGTCGGGGACCGACGGTGGACATATTGCCGATCAGCACATTGAAAAATTGTGGGAATTCGTCCAGTGAGGTCTTGCGGAGGAATTCGCCGAAGCCTCTTTTCCGGGTTCCATCCGGAAGGATCTTATTGCCGATGATTCTTGGATCAAAATCAACATTGAGCATCAGGCCGTCTTTTACTTTGCTCTTTATATTTAGCTCGTCTCTGTGCGCATCTGCGTCCCGCTGCATGGAGCGGAGTTTATAGGCCCTGAAATGCTTCCCGTTTTTGCCGACGCGTTCCTGAGTAAAAATGATCGGGCCGGGAGACTGTGCCTTTATGATGGGACCGAGAATGAGGATCAGGATCAATGCGATAACACTCCCGATGATCCCGGCAAAGATATCGAAGAGGCGTTTTAATGCTAACTGGATCTTCTTGCCGCATCCTGACCCTTCGGCAGCGTTATAGATCACGATGATGAGTAGAAGAAGGATGACAGCGGCTATGCCGTCCAGGATGGAGTGCTGCTTGAGAAAACAGGTCGCCAGGCAGATCAGGATCGTGAGTGTGACTGTAAATGCACGGAAGACCTTGCTGCGGAAGAGCTTGCATTCTCCGATGAATACGCCGTAAAGAAGGACGAGAGTGTCATATACGTGGATGCTGGGAAAGACATTGGTAGGGGTATCGATCTTGTGAAGATACCGGACCATGGCGCTGCAGATGTCATCTCCCGGAACGTTTTCCGGACGAAGGTTCAGCTTGGTCGGAAATAAAAAGGAGATGAGGATAAAAAGACTCATACCGATCATGAGAAAACGGCTGATGCGGACATATGCTTTTTCATCTGTGAAGAGCGCCCAGAGGCAGATGAAGGGGATCCACGGGAACCATAAAACATAAGGGATAATGAATGCAGGGATGAAAGGGATCTTGTGATCAAGGGGCACTTCCGGTACATAGTAGGAGGTAGCATCGATTCTTTCTATTAAAAAGAAAAAGATGAGATAAATGACGAGAAAAAACAGCATCGGCATAACGACACGAAGCTTCCTTCTGAGATCAGTTTTTTCCAAATGCATATTGATTCTATTTCCTTTCATCTTTGCCCCGAAGAAAAATAGCACTTTCTGAGGAAAATGGCAACGGTATGCGGTATAAATCAATGGAAGAAGGATTCATTGTAAATAAGGGAAA
>DFFH01000104.1 GCA_002368805.1 Mageeibacillus sp. UBA3781
GAGAGCCTTCTGACGGCGCCGGTCACCGGTAAAGGACTGTCTTTAAGTCTTGCCTACCGTCAGTTCAGCTCGAATAAACGCCGCTATATCGTAGCGATCCTGATCTGTGCACTGCTGATGTTCTTCATGCTGACAGTGAATCTTATGGGATCCTGCATGAAGTCGAAAAAAGCGATGGAAGCAATGGGACAGTTCTTATGCGAAGTGGAGATCCGTCCGAAGGAAGGCCGCTTTACGGAAGAAGAAATTGAGATGATCACGAAAACAGTGCAAGAGAACTGCGACGTCGATAAAATCATTTTTGAGACAAACCAGTATGTGTCCTTGAACGATACTACGATTATGATGAATGTTTATCGTGATCCATCGCTCATCAATACCTCTTCCGGACGGGCACCTCTCTACGATAATGAGATCGTGATCACGGATATTGTAGCCGATTCGCTGGGCATTACGGTCGGAGATAAGGTCGAGATCACATCCAAAGATAAGAAAGCGGAATACATCGTTTCGGGAAAGTTTAACTGCTTAAATGATACGGGTATGGTGTTCGCGATGGGTGAGCCCGCGGCAAAGAAGATCGGTTTTAAAGGCTTCCTGTGGTTTGGAGCGAGCCTTAATGATTCGAAGAATGCAAGTAAGGCAGGCGCGATCCTGGAAGAAAAATTCGGAAATACGATGAATATCTATGCTTCTGAAGATGCAATGGATGAAGCGGATATAAAGTCGATCAGCACGGCTGTCGAAGCGATGCGTTATCTGATCTATGTATTCTCCGTTATCTTTACACTCGTCGTCGTTTCCATGATCTGCAGCAAGATCTTCACGCAGGAGAGAAGAGACCTCGGCATCTATAAGGCCGTCGGTTTTACTTCCGGAAAACTGCGACTTCTGTTCGCGATGCGTTTTCTGATCGTCGGCATCATCGGATCGGCGATCGGATGTGCGCTGAGCTTCCTCTTTAGTAACAGAGCTCTTCGGATGGCGCTGCGCAGTGTAGGTGTGACGAACTTCCTGTCGAACTACTCGGCAGAAACGATCGTGATCCCGGTGGTGCTGCTCCTTATCTCCTTCTTCCTCTTCGCGTATATCGTGTCGCGGAAAGTAAAGAAAGTCGAGATCAGAGAACTCGTTATCGAGTAAGACCCTGAACCTGCCTCCGTACTGCACTTTGCCTCTTCGCCTGAATATGCTAATATGCATATGTGGGGTTAAGATAAATAAGTGTTGTGCGGAGGCAAGTTATGGTGTGTAAAAGATGGCTGAAAGATTCGTGTCATTTTTTATCTATGAAGAAACAATTTAATTTTTTGTTACTTGCTTTTGTTGGTATGATACTTATTGTTAGTGCCTGGTTCTTCTTTGCTGATAGATATGAAAAGGGAATCGTCGGTACGGAGAATGCAGAAAAAGACCCATTTAACAGTATCCCGAAAGAGTATGAGATAAAGATAAAGGAAGATGTTCCGTTGTTTGAAAGCGGGAATTATGACGAAGATTCTCCCAGACAGTTTACCGTAAATAAGTTAGATACCATTTCTGCGGGACAGGGCGACTGGAGCTTCTGCAAACCGCGAAATGGCCTGATGTCGTCTCTGTTTACGCCGATCGATCTGAAAGCATGTTCTGTGTACAAGAATGGTTCGGATGTGAAATTGAGCGAGGATGAACTGGCACAGCTCTTTTTTGAAATGGATAAAGATCCGGACAAGTATCAAGTGACAGCGGACTGTGAACGTATTTACCGCGATGTTCCCCGGTATTATGTCTTCTCTTTGAGTGGAGATCTTAGGGGGGAGGTAGTTACATATAGCGTTGCCGGAGATAATGTATTTGCGATTCCTTTGGAATGGACCAACTTAGAAGAAACGATCAACAGGAATAAGTATTCTTTTCCTGTTATTGGAAAAGCACTTGCCGTAGGAGCTTTGTATGCTGTCGCCATTTTCGCATGCCATAAACTGATGGATCGGAAAAAGAATCACTGATCTCTCAAATCGTATTCCTTCACTTCGATGTATAGAAATCTTCCAATGTTTAGTATAATTATCAGAGAGATGGGTACGATGGCGAATGCGCATCCTGTTAAAAGGGGATACTATGCTGAAAGTTTTTCTTGTCGAGGACGAATTTGTCGTCCGTGAGGGTATTAAGAATAACATCGACTGGAGCGGGCACGGCTATGACTTCTGCGGGGAAGCGGGTGACGGTGAAGTCGCCTATTCCATGATCCAGAAACTAAAACCCGATATCGTGATCACGGATATCAAGATGCCGTTTATGGACGGTATCACATTAAGCCGTATGATCAAGTCGGAGTTTCCGTGGATCGAGATCATCATCCTGACCGGATATGAAGATTTCCAGTTCGCAAGAGAAGCGATCAAGATCGGTGTTTCCTGCTATCTTCTAAAGCCTGTCAACGGCGAGTCGATCATGAAAGAGGTCGATGCGCTCTCCGAGAAGATCCGCGAGAAAAAGGCGGAACGGGAAGCGGCGCAGCGCTATGAAGAAGAGATGCGTGAGCGTACGGAACTCGATAAGCGTGATTATTTCAATACGCTCGTTAAGGGCGGGAAAAGCACTTCCGAACTTCTTGC
>DFFH01000132.1 GCA_002368805.1 Mageeibacillus sp. UBA3781
TAACGGAATTGAGCCGATCACCAAAATATAAGTAGCCTGAATTAGATCAGGTAGAGGCATCAGGCTAGTGCCATTAAAGTGCTGGTATGGTATTCTTTTATCAGCGGTTTATAAATCTCAACTACAGAGTTGAAAATAGCCAAAAGCCTTCGTTCAGGTTTCCATGGTCTGATCACTTATGATTCTCTTTGTCATGCGGATCACCTCCATCCACCATTAGAATAGATGATCTCACACCTTTATTTTAGCGAGCACGGATTTAAGATTCAAGAAAGAATTCAAGTTAAACTTGAGTTACTTGGTTCTATAGTAGAATGTGCTCTTTCCGTTTCCCTCACGCTTCAGTTCACCGGATTCGACCAGTTTTCGAAGTGCACCTTCGACAGAACTGATACTAAGTGAGGGGCAGAGCTCGCGAATATCCTGCTTATTAAACTTTCCGATCTTGTTCATGCTGGCAAGCCGCACTGTCTCAAGTGCCGATCTCTTCGTCTCAACAAGCGCAAAGCGATCCTCAAAATCTCTATATGCAGCAATGATAGTTCCAAGCAGATACTTGATGAACGGAACCGGATCATCTTTTCCTTCATGCCATCCCTGCTGGGAAGCATAAAGAGCATCATAATACAGGTCTTTGTGCTGTGCAATTTTCGCTTCCAGCGATATGTATTTGCCGACATAAAAACCACTTCGATAAAGCAAGAGAGTGGTAAGAAGCCTGCTCATACGGCCATTTCCGTCATTGAATGGATGGATACACAGAAAATCATGAATAAACACAGGGATCGCAATTAACGGTTCAAGCTCCGCATTTCCGATGACCCGATTGTATTCCTCGCATAACCGATCCAAAGCTTCGGGTGTCTCATAAGGAGCCAAAGGCGTAAATAGAGTTTCCACGTGACCATCAGGATAAGTTGCACTGATATAATTCTGAACTGCTTTCGTCTTTCCTGCAGCCGGATTATTCATATGACTGTAGAGTATCTTGTGCAGTTGGAGAATATAGTTCTGAGTAATAGGAATCGCATCAAAACTTTCGTGAATGATCCCAAGGACATCCCTATAGCCGGCAATCTCCTGTTCATCACGGTTCCTCGGAGTCGTCTTTTCTTCAACGAGTTGCTTTATACGACTGTTCGTTGTAACTATACCTTCAATCGCGTTCGATGCTTCAGTGCTTTGAATCTTTGCGATCTCAACCAGTTTCTCAAGCTCTTTCGGTCTCTGTTTAAGATAAAACTCCTGTTTTCCTGCCTCTTTATATATAGCTGCAATGTATCCAAGAAGTTCTGAATCCCATGTTTTCTTACTGATTGCCGAGTAATTGAAGTCTCTCATTTTCCCTTACCTCCGCTCCCTTTCCCTTAAATTGTAGCAGATATTAAGGGAAAGACAATACTTTTAAGGAAATTTTCCCTTAATTTAGCACGGATTTTAAGGGATTGGACTAATGGCGGAAATGGATTTCAGAGTAGCATCTTCGCCTTGTGGTAAGATATGATTTAGGAAACAACGTTTGTAGGGAGAAAGATACATGAAAAACAACGCCCGCTACGGCTACAATATCTATTCCTCGAAAAGGAAAAGAAGAAAGAACAGCAGACTGGTCTTCGGTCTTTCCTGCCTTTGTGCCTTCCTGATCCTCGTCATCCTGCTTCTCGTGTTTATCCCGAAGCTTTTTCCCGGCAAGAAGAAAGATACAGCGCCTTCTACTCCCGCAAGCACGGTTTCCGGGACGACTGTAGCAACTGAAAATACGACGTCCGAGACCTCTGCCTCCGGCACTTCCGAAGCAGTTACGACCCGCGCACAGACCGTCGATGCCGCCACACGAGCGGCGAACTTCGACGCTCTAAAAGCACACGTCGCCGGTTACCTGGATCAGCAGTCCGGCCGTTACAGCGTGTACTACATCAACATGCAGAACGGCGAAACGATGACCTATAAGGAGACCCAGCCGATCGTTGCCGCAAGTTCCATCAAGATCGCCTATAACACCTACCTTTATGAAAAGGCCTTATCCGGAGAGCTTTCTCTCCTCGAGAAAATCACTTATAACGCAGCCGAGTATCCGAATGGCGACTTTGAAAGCGGTACCGGCACGATCCAGAATTCGCCGGACGGAACAGAGTTTACGCTTCAGGAGGTCTCCCATCTTTCGATCACGGTCAGTGATAACTGCGGCACGAATATGGTACTTCGCCGTCTCGGCGGTGAAGATGCCGTCAATGCCAATTATCTGAAAACCATCAGTTCTGTCGTGGATTATCGCGAGAAATACACCTACACCGACTATACCGGTGCCGAGAAGTCCGGCAGAAGAAGGACCAGCGCGATCGACCTTGCCAAATACGCCGAACATCTTTACAGGGATTATCAGGAGAACGGATCTGCATTCCAGCCGCTGATCGATGATCTCTGCAACACCGAGTATTCCTGGGGTGTTCCGGCCGGCATACCGGGTGACATCAAGGTCGCCCACAAGATCGGCCTCTATCCAGCCCTCGGCACATATAATGACGTCGGTATCGTCTTCTCTTCAGAGGATTACGTACTCTGCGTGATGACCGAGTCCGGCAGTGAAGAACAGGCGAAGAAGATCATCGCAGAAGTATCCCGCATGGTCTATGAGTATGTGGAATCCAACTACGCCTGATCCTCATCAGGCTGTCATTATGGTTTTCACAATCCGCACTTTTCAGGAAGCCCCTCAATCCCTGGGCGTTGCTTTTAGAAGATTGATCGTTTCTTCATATTCATCGAGCGCCTGATAGCCCGAATCCGTGATCGAGTACACACCGTTCCTGACGCGCGAAAACCACCCGTAATGGTTATCCCGCAGGATGTTGGCAGCCTTATCGACCAGGGAAAGCCTCTTCACATCTTTCGGCGCGGCTTCCCCGCCAAGCACAAACAGCGCATTCAGGACCAGAAGCGCATCCTCCCTGTATCTGGTCATAAGCTTGACCCCGGTCACGCCGCCGGTATTGGATTTGATGCGTCTTCTCTGGAACTCTTTTTCCAGCGCTTTCTTTTTTCCCTTGTTCCGTGCCTGAAAAACCGACAGTTCACTTACGACCGGCTCGGAAAGCACCGTCACATTACGGGATCTTTTGGAAACTGCGATCAGCCCGATACCCAGGCGCTTCAGAAGATAGAGCTTATCCCGGAAGGAACTGGAGTTACGGTCCTTCGGCATAAATGTTCCGATATAAACAGTTTCCACGATCTTCTGCCTCAGCGCCGCCTGCTGGATCGCCCGGAAATCAAGCGTCTGCTTCAGCTCAACAGCAACAGAATCGTCTTCTTTCTGCATGAAAATATCGATGTCATTGACCTCACCGTCACAGACATATCCCTGCTCTTCGAAGAAAGTTTTAATGGGTCCAAATAGATCTCGTTCCATACAAATATTTTAGCAGAGATATTGATTCATTTGTCATCAGAATATGTATAATCATCAACGCTTTACTTATCAAGTTTTTGCAGATAATTCTCTCATTTCTCGAATATTTATCGGATGCTACTGTATGCTTCTTACCGATAAAAAATGAGATCCTGAAATTCTATCCGTAAGATTATGCTGTTGCATACCCATAATTTTCTTATTTCTGAATTTTTATCGGCAATATTCTTAGGCGCCATACCGATAAAAGTGCGTTTCGCCCTTATTTATCCGCCCAAAGTGACTCAAACATACCGATAATTTAAGCGTTTTTCACTTTTTATCTGTAATTTGTCTATTCGTGAAAAAGCCGGATCACCGGTTCGATTATAACCGACTATACATTTTTCGCCGCAGTCCACTCGCCCAAAGAGGCATCCGACGCATGTGTAACATTGTTACACGATATGCCTCAAACTCCCTAATGACGGGCACTGCCCGGTGTTGTATTCTCCATTTCGATCGCCTCATGATTATTAGCATAAGAAAACCCGGTCATATTGCCGGGTTTTCCAAAAGTTTTGGTGTAAGAGGGTGTTAAAAATCAGTTTTGCTTCACGGTTTCATTATGCCCCGATAACCTTAGTTGAACCTAAGGCAGTGGAAATCTTATTGAAATCAGATCTCTTTCACAATCTTTTCGAGCTCTGCATCAGTCTTACCTTCCAGATCACCCTCTGCAAAGAAATAGGTGAGCATCGTGGCGAATGCTTTTCCTTCATATGTGAATACGAAGTCGTAGTATCCCGGCTTCCATTCATCAGGATTCAGATAGAAGGATCCCCATGTGCCTTCCGGATCTTCTTCCACGTTGTGATACAGTTTGACATAGGTAACGAATCCGGGCATCTGGTCGCCGTACTGCGTGGTAACATAGGAAGCCTGATCCTCTCTATGCTCCAGAACATACACTGTAATGCCATTATCCGCCGATGCTTCCGGATAGAACTCGACCCACTCATTCAGAGCAAAACCACTACGGATCCCCTCAGTGGAAGGAGCCTTGGAATTAAACTCGCTCGATCCGAACTGGTTACCGGATAATGTCAGTTTCGTCATCACCTGAATATCCGCATTGTCCGTGTTAATGAAATACAGTTTACCCGGAATCCTGACGTTATCTACAGAAGCGCTCTCCGATCCGCCTTCAGTATCCTTGGAATCCTCAGCAGCCTTGGCATCATCTTTTGCCTTATCGGTCACTTTGGTATCATTGTTGTCTTTCTTCTCGTCTTTTTTCTTCGAGCATCCGGCTGCGGAAAACATACATGCCGCCGCAAGAACCACTGCTCCAACCTTCTTCATTCTACCCATAACATAGTCCTCCTATAAGATCAGGATGATGTTAGGGTAGGTTTGTAAAGCGTACCCTAACCTATTAACCGTAGAATAACAGGTCAGGGTAGGCTTGTAAAGCGTAGTCCTCCATTGCGGCAACCGCTATCGAAGGATCTATAAGGTTTTTCGTAAATCATCGGACCGATTTGCTGTATTTTGTCGGAGTAATTTGCTGTATTTTGTCGGAGTAATTTGTGGTATTTTGTCGGAACAATTTGTGGTCTTTTGCCGGAAGATAGGTCTTCTCCTACAATCTTCGCGCCATCCGCCACCAACACTGTATCATCGATATTCATAGACTTCTCCTCACTCACCATCGTTCGCATTTGCATCCCTAACTCTTCTCAGCAATTCGTCGCTGAATCCTTCAAGATCATCATCCGTGATTGCGCCTTCGCGGTATAGACTTATCATGTTCGACAGCAGCATCGATCGTCTTCGCTCGCACATAACTCCGGATAATCGTTTATCTTCTTTGATCCGTTTCTCGATCTCCCAGAATCGTTCCGAGGCATACTTGGATCCATCCTGAAGGATGATCGCGTATTCTGCGATCAATTTCTCCATAAAGGCTTCCTGCCATCCGACGATCCTTTCACGGAACAGTTTCCAGTCGCTTTCATTTACATCATTTCGCATACGAGCACCTCACTTCTAATAGCAGCACCTTACAACTCTTCGCCCACATTTGGAGCAGACTCCTTCAATCACAATTCCGATCTTATCCTGACGGACCGCATATCCCGGAGCAATCGTCGTTGACATACATTTTAGGCAAAAAGCACTCGTCAAGCATGCTCGGCGTGTTTCTTCCGGTAGCGCCATCCACTTCTTATATGCTGCGATATCCGTTATCCCGGAATTCCTGGCAAACTCATCGTGCTCCTTCTCCATAGCAACGAATTTCTCAATCGCCGTCTCATCTGCGCCATCGGCGCGAAGCGCATCCGCCATCCTCTGGTATTTATCTTTCTTCATTACTCCGTCACCTCAAAGAGAACCTTCGTAAACCCCATTGTGTACGACCCCTGCACCGTGAACCGGGCGTCATATCTGTCTCCGACATACACATACAGGAATTCCATTCTACCATCCGGACGGAAAAAGGCCGCATCCAGGCACACCTCATCCAACAGATCTCCCACTGTCAGGTCCGGTTCTTCTATCGTTTTCCGTATCTCACGCATCTCGTTCTCAATCTTCGGAATCAGAACCTTTAGCGCCATCTGGTCAAAAAGATCCGCCTTCTCATAGACCTTCTCAAACAGCGCTATCGATTTCTTCGGGAACATCCCATCCTCATCCAAAGCAAAATAGCAGCTGACCTCCTGATCCGCCATATCCACCACAGCATAATACATATCGTGCGCAAATGAATATTCCGCCTTCTCCCCACATCGTAAGCGGAATGCTTTTTTCTTCGGCTGAACGAGTATCAGCAGTGCTTTTTCCTGAAGAAAAGCATCTAGAAGACTCCCATCCACGTAGAAGCTTAGACAACCGTTCTTCAAACTCCACGAGACGCCAAGCGAAAACGCATCATTCTCAAATTCGGGTTCGATCTCCTCAAATGTAGCGACGATCTGAAACTCTTCACCTTCATACTTGATAATCGATATATTATCCAGTGCATATTCCTGTTCGAAAAGCACTGGTTTGATTCTCCGCATGTTGGGATTTTCTTCCAATTTCGGAAGTAGGTCCTTCTTGATCGAAGCCTTCCAAGTCTCCAGCCACTTCTCCGGATTCTGGTAGATCTTCTCGAGCAACGCCACTTCCTGAGGAAGGAGTTCTTCCTCATCCGGATCAAAAGACAGATTCACATCTACCATTTCTCCGGCAAAATCCACCGTCGCCCGAAAAGCTTCGTAATCATCGTCATAGTAGAAAATAGTTCTACCCAGAATGTTAACGGTTATCTCGTTCATGGCCATGCCCACTCTTCTATCTATGTTCTCTCAGCCACTTCACAATATCGTAGCTTATTGTGCCACCTCATTCTGCACTTTTCAAGAGTTTCCTGGTTCGGGAACCCCGAAACCACTGAAATATCGAGCTTTATTTGTCCAGACTCTTCATGGTCGGAAAATTAGTATAATAGCCCAAACATCCATAGAGGTATTCTGTTACCTCTTCCTATCTCCACATCATCTATCGCCAGAAAACTATTCGGAATATCTTTTATCTGATCGAAACTCTTATCCTTGCCTCCAACTTCAAATAAGAATTTTCCTTCAACGAGAAAATCACCGCTACTCGGATAGAGTACATCATATCCGGCAGACCTTAATTGGTTTAAAAAGAATGTCTCTCTTTTGGTTCCGACATTAATATTCTCCGTCAGAGAATACATTATATTCGGATTGTCACAATAGATTTTATCCGGTCTTGCCATATTTTTTAATGATGCCTTTTCAGAAGACAGAATGTTCAGTAAATTCGCCTTGTCAAGGATACTAAGCATCTTTAAGCCTTGGTTCCTGTCTGTTTCCAATTGCGCATACAATTCCGTCATCTTGGGTGTCTGCGGACAACTTTGAGCCAAAATGAAAAGCATTTTCTTTATTTTTTGCACCGTCGAGTAATTAATCTTCTCAACCGCAGGATAATCACTTTCCAAGATCTGATTTGTTATCTGAGTTATTCTCTGCTCGTATCCTGCATAGACTTCTTTATAGAAAGGATAATATCCTCTCATCAGATACTCCGAAAAATGTTTCAAGAGTGCTTTCTCCGGCGCAATTTCCTCAGCAATGGCCTTGTGGTCAGTTAAGAGTTCATTCAATTCGATGGCCTTTATATCAATTATATTCTCAAAGAATAGGTATTCTCTGAACGAGAGACCGGGAAGATGGTATATTACTTGTCTTCTTGATAAATCCCCACTCTCATAATCAATCTTCAATAAGGATGAACCTGTATATACAATTTTCATCTTAGGATATTCATCATATAGGTTTTTGATAATTATCTGCCAATCCTTCAGATAATGGACTTCATCCAAAAAGATATGTGTTCCGCCGTTTTTATAATGCATATCAACCAGTTCCGATAAAGAATTAGTGGCAAACCACAGATTATCCAGCGAAACATATAACGCTTTATCATAGTCCTTGATAAATTCAGAACGAATATGTTGAAGAATCAGCGTTGTTTTCCCGCAGCCTCTTGAACCGGAAATGCAGATCAATCTGTCTCTCCAGTCTATCTTTTCTAATAGAAAGCGAGTTGTCGTATAGTTACTCTCACGAATTCTTTTATTAGATAAATCCAGTATTCTAAAGTATTCTTCTATATCCATAGTGAACTCCTGAACAAGACAATAATGTTTACAAACATCATTATAACCACCGAAACAATGTTTGTAAACATTATTTCAACCATACGAACACAACATTGTGGTAACCAGCATCTTCGTAGATCAGATTGTTCTTCTCAAAAATCTCCACGATGTGCGGATCAATTCCTCTCAACCGTTTGTCCTGAAGTCTCGCCGAGAATCATCAGCATGGCTTCAGGATAATTAAGCCCGAAGTACTTCTCAACGAAACTTACGGTCTTCCCACCGGATTGTGTGTAGTGATCGAACCAGAGATTATCCAGGATCGAAACTGTCCGTCCCTCTCCTTTCCACAAATA
>DFFH01000031.1 GCA_002368805.1 Mageeibacillus sp. UBA3781
CCCTCACAGATCCTTCTGGCGACGACCGGATTATTCATCGTATAGAGATGGATGCCAGGGATGTCACTGACCAGAAGGTCGATGATCTGGCTTAAGCAGTAAGACATTCCTGCGTCGAAGAGTGCCTCCTGATTATTCTCGTAGCGCCGGATGATCCGCTGGAACCTCTCCGGGAATGTGGCATTACACATGGAGATCATGCGCTGGATCTGCGCGGCATTAATCACCGGCATGACGCCCGGAAGGATCGGCACATCGATGTCTGCGATCTGGCATTCTTCATAGAACTGGAAGAACTTGTCATTATCGAAAAAGAGCTGGGAGATCAGCACTTCCGCACCGGCATTCACCTTCGACTTCAGTGCACGTATCTCGCTGACGCGTCCCGAAGATTCCGGATGGCACTCCGGATAGCAGGCACCTAAGAAGCAGAAATCATGCTCCGGTTTCAGATAGGAGATCAGATCAGAAGAATGCTTGAAGTCATCCTTTTCCGGGATGCGAGGATTACGGTCGCCTCGTAATGCCAGCACATTCTCGATCCCTTCAGCCGACAGCACGCGTGCGAACTCCTCCATCTCGGACCGGTTATAGTGAAGACAGGTAAGATGTACCACCGGCTCGATCTTATACTCATTCTTGATCTTCTTGGCCAGTTCGATCGTCCGGTTGCAGTTACTCGAACCGCCTGCACCAAAGGTCACACTGATAAAGTCCGGATGCAGCTCGGACAGTACCGACAGTGTCTCATCGATATTATCGAGTTCAGTATCTTTCTTCGGCGGAAAGATCTCGAAGGACAGACTCTTCTTTTTATTCTTATAGATCTCGGAAACCTTCACGGGATTACCTTCTCTCTTACTATCTTCGCAGCCTCTACAAGATTCAGAAGGCTTGCTTTCGTCTCTTCATTGCCACGTGTCTTCAGACCGCAGTCCGGGTTCACCCAGAGCTTGCTGTCGGATATCTTCTCACGCATCTTCGTAAGGGCCGCCACGATCTCATCGACCGACGGAACACGCGGACTGTGGATGTCATATACACCAGGACCGACTTCGGTCTTAAAGTGATTTTCCAGAAGCGCATCGAGGATCAGAAGATCCGAGCGCGATGCTTCAAATGTGATGACATCGGCATCCATGGCATCAATGGCCGGGATGATATCCGTGAACTCGCTGTAGCACATATGTGTGTGGATCTGCGTTTCCGGTTTTACTCCGCTATGCACGAGACGGAATGCCGGGATCGCCCAGTCGAGATACTCGGAGTACCAGTCGCTTCTTCGGAGCGGGAGTTTCTCACGGAGCGCTGCCTCATCGATCTGGATAATATCGATGCCGTTTGCCTCGAGATCGAGGACCTCATCTCTGATCGCCAGCGCGATCTGAAGTGTGCTCTCCTTGATGGAGATATCTTCTCTCGGGAAAGACCAGTTGAGGATCGTGACCGGACCTGTCAGCATACCTTTGACCGGTTTATTGGTGCAGGACTTGGCGAACTTCGACCAGAAGACTGTGATCGGATCTTTTCTGCTGACATCGCCCCAGATGATCGGCGGTTTTACGCATCTTGTTCCGTAGGACTGTACCCATGCCTGTCGGGTAAATACATATCCCGACAGGTGCTCGCCGAAGTACTCGACCATGTCGTTTCTTTCAAATTCACCATGTACGAGTACGTCGAGTCCGATCTCTTCCTGAAGCGCGATGCACTCACGGATCTTCTCCTGATTAAACGCGATATACTGTTCTTTCGAGATCTCGCCTTTTCGGAAAGCCTGACGGTTCTTCCTGACTTCCTGCGTCTGCGGGAACGATCCGATCGTCGTCGTCGGGAAGAGCGGCAGCCCGAGCTTTTCCTTCTGGATCTTCTCTCTTTCGAAGAAGTCCGGTTTTCTTTCATAGTCTCCTTCCGAAATCGCAGCGACTCTTGCCTTTACGGCATCATCGGAGCTGTCCTTTCTATGCTCGAAAAGCACCTGGTTTTCAGAAAGGATCTTCTTTCCTTCGTCTGATCCGGATGCGATCTTTTCGATTTCCGAAAGCTCGGCGAGTTTTTCTTCTGCAAAAGCGAAGTGCTTCGTATAGTCCTTCGGAAGATCCTCTTCACCGGCGAGGCTGTATGGTACATGCAGAAGCGAGCAGGAAGTGCTGAGCACCACATTATCTCCCACGATCTCTTTCAGAGAAGAAATCTTCTCCAGTGTTTTACCGTAGTTATTCTTCCAGATATTCTTACCATTGATCAGCCCTGCAAAGAGGAGTTTTTCTTTTGGGAAACCATTGGTCTTAAGAAGTTCCTCTGTCTTTCTTCCCTCCAGGAAATCCAGTCCGATACCGTCAAAATCCAGGTCGGTCACATCGGAATAAATATCGCGGATATCTCCGAAATAGGTCTGAAGGAGGACCTTCAGCGTACGCTTATCGGAAAGAAGCGCAGTATAGATCGCCTTGAAAAGAAGGATATCTTCCGAAGAAAGATCCTTTACCAGGTACGGCTCATCGAACTGTACCCAGGAAGCCCCGGTAGAAGCGAGTTTTCCGAGGATGTCAGCATATGCCGATACGACCGGAAGCGCGAAATCCTCTGCTGCCTTTTTTCCTGTATAGCGGGCCAGTTTCAAGAAGGTAAACGGACCGATGAGCGCCGTCTTCGTCTCGATGCCCAGTGCTTTTGCCTCGAGATATTCATCGACCGGCTTATTCCCGGAAAGAGAGATCTCTGTATCGTCATCGATCTCCGGCACGATGTAGTGGTAATTCGTATTGAACCACTTCTTCATGGCAAGTGCTTTTACATTGCCTTTATCGCCCTGGTATCCGCGCGCCATCGCAAAATATGTGTCGATCCCGGACAGGCCCAGCTCCCGGTATCTCTTCGGGATCACGTTTAGAAGGACTGCGGTGTCCAGTATATTGTCATAGAAAGAAAAATCATTCGAGGAAATGAAGGACACGTTCGCATCCTTCTGCGAGAGCCAGTTTCCCTTCCGGATCTCTCTTGCGACCGAGAGAAGCTCCGCCTCGGAGATCTCCTTTTTAAAGTATTTTTCAGATGCGAATTTCAGTTCGCGGTTCTTTCCGATTCTCGGAAAACCAATTACAGATGTTTTCATAGTCTTCTTCCTCCTTGTCTCGTTGTGTGAAGTATAAACCTAGCATCTTGCTAGGTAAAATATGAAAAACCAGTTCTTTTCCATAGATATAATCTATCTTTATGATATAATCGTTATCTGAAACTATACTTTATTCAGAGATGTTGAGGTGGGAAAAATGACGTTAAAACAGCTCCGTTATGTTACGGAAGTGGCGGAAACAGGGAATATCACGGAGGCGGCAAACCGTCTTTACATCGCACAGCCCAGCCTGACCGCATCGATCCAGGAACTGGAAAAAGAATTCGGGATCACGATCTTTCACCGCTCCCGGAAAGGCATCGAGGTCACCAGAGAAGGCGAGGAATTCCTGGGGTATGCCCGTCAGGTATTAGAGCAGGCAAATCTCATCGATGAAAGATATAGCGGCAAAAGCACCGGCAAACACCGCTTCTCTGTTTCTTCGCAGCATTATTCTTTCGTCGTGGAATCCTTCGTAGAGCTTCTTAAGAAGTATGGCGGAGATAAATATGAATTCCATATGCGCGAGACCGAGACTTATGACATTATCAGGGACGTCTCGGAGCTCCGAAGCGAGATCGGCATTCTCTATAAGAACGTATTTAATGAGACCGTCATCGAGAAGACACTTCGCGATAATGATCTGACCTTTACTTCACTATTTACCGCAAAGCCACACGTCTTTGTCGGCAGGAACTCTCCTCTTTCGAAGAAGAAAAAGCTCACTCTTGATGACTTAAAGCCATATCCGAGACTTTCCTATGAGCAGGGTTCGCATAACTCGTTCTACTTTTCCGAGGAGATCTTAAGTACCGTCGATGCTGATAAAGAGATCATCGTCCGCGACCGTGCCACCCTCTTTAACATGCTCATCGGTATGGACGGATACACCATATGTAGCGGCGTGATCAACGAAGAATTAAACGGGCCCGGCATCGTCGCCAGGCCCTTGAAAGTCGATGACTACATGGAGATCGGTTACATCCTTCCGAAGGCGATCACGCCATCTTCCCTCACGCAGGAATACATAAGGATACTGACGGAAACCTGCAGGAGTTCATAAAACAAAAAGGAGATTGTCATTACCATCTCCTTTTTCATGTTTGCCTGTTTATGCGGATCAGTTGCCGTTGGCAGAGCCGTTTGCTCCTGTTCCCCGCATCGCATCGAAGACTTCCTTATCCGCAAAGGATACCTTGACGGAACGGACAAAGTGATCGTTCGAATTGGTGCGCAGAAGAAGGTTGATGATCGTCTCGGTGACCGGAGCTGTCTCCATCTGGGAGAATGCTTTTCGGATCGTCCAGACAGCATCGAGTTCTTCCTGGGACATCAGGAGATCTTCTCTTCTGGTACCGGATTTGTTGATATCGATTGCCGGGAAGATACGCTTCTCGGAGAGCTTTCTATCGAGATAGACTTCCATGTTACCTGTTCCCTTGAATTCCTCGAAGATAACTTCGTCCATTCGGGAACCGGTCTC
>DFFH01000100.1:0-9380 GCA_002368805.1 Mageeibacillus sp. UBA3781
AATCCGAACCCCTGATTACAAAGAAGAACCCAGTCAAAGAAGATCACATCAAATGCCTTAAGCAAAAGCAGCATGACCAGAAATCTTACGAAAAACTGCCAGAAGCCGTATTCATTCTTTATGCCGTCCCATGCACCCAGAATGACAGCACCGCCCATTAGAACCAGCGATAGCGCTGCCATAACATAGCCCACAGCGTGCTGTCCCTTAAACCGTTCCGGGACATAGTCAGGTGTCACCTCAATGGCTTCTTTGGGAGCGGAAGAGAAAAATTTCTTGTCCTGGATAAACCCGACGCCACTCCAGAGCATCAGAAAAAGTCCCGCCATCATCATTAGTGAAAGTAAAATCGTAATCAGCATATCTATATCTCCTCATTTCTCTTTTGTGCAGCCGCCAGCATCTGAAGGCCGCCGGTGTGATAGACCGAAAGCAGGTTGACGAACTGCTTGGTCTTCTTTCTGTCATATCCTCTGGATACTGCTTCGATGATGCTTTTAAAAAAGGACGCAGTGATAATAGATAGAAAGCCGGAATCAAGATCGTCACTCAGTATTCCTGCTTCTTTCCATTTACGCTGGTATGCTTCCGCCTCCGAAACGCCTTCCTGAAACAGATCCTCCTGCCAGTTTCTAAGAGATGTCTTATCCGCAGACTGTAATAACAGAGAAACCTCATCCAAATGGTCAAAAACAAAATCGACGACATTATCAGAAGGCAGCATTTTCATCGGGTTTTCCCGGAGCAGATCGTTATCTATCACCTGATACTGCTTCCGTATCTTGGATAGTTCGCCCTTAAGTCCATCCAGAACAGGTCTTACCAGATCCGCAAAAAGTGCATCCTTGTCCTTGTAGTGACCATAGATCGCGCCTGTTGTCACGCCTGCCTCTCTGGCAATATCCCGAAGATATGCATTCTCATATCCCTTCTCGATAAATGTCCTCTTCCCCACTTGGAGAATTCTTTGTCTTGTTGCTTCTTTATCTCTCATAAAACCTCTGCTCGCAAACATAACCTGGTTATATAACCAAGTTATATAGTAAGCCTATGCTAACTCATTGTCAATACGGAATTCAGAGAAAAAAAGTTCTGGTCCCTTGAAACCAAGTGATTTCAAGGGACCTTTGAACAAGAAAGAGGGGAATATATTCAGTCCGAATTCGTACATTCCTGCTATTCTCTATTCTTCAGTGCTTCGGTCATATCGATCTTACGGACATGCTTAACATGAATCGCATTTGTGATCAGACAGGTTGCCGTACCAAGCACAACAATGATTGCCAGGACCAGCGGGGTAACCCGGAAGTAGAAGTAACCACTCATTGAGTTGAGCATCCCCGGCCAGATCTTGCCGATAAGGAAGTACTGTAGCGGCAGGAAAAGGATCACGGAAAGAATAATGATCCACTGCGTCTGAGACAGGTACAGCTTATTCACTTCTTTATTCCGGTAACCGAAGACTTTCAGAAGTGAGATATTCAGTGCATTCTTGTCAATGACCATCTTCGTAAGCATAAACATAACGATGATATAACAGATGATCCCGACTGCGGTAAGCATCACGATGAGCGACGCCATGAGGGTCTTCATCTGTTTGGCACTATCCGCCACCTTTTCTTTCGTGACGACTGTTGAGATGAAACGATCATCGATATTCTGGATCTCGCCGTCGGAGAACACCGTATTATAGTAGTCCCCGGTTTTTCCAAGATATCCGTTCAGCGTCTCCTGCGAAGAAAAAACATAGACACCAAGTTCAAAACCAACGATCTTTACTACCTTTGCATTCCATGTATGCAGTGTAAGCTTATTACTGATCTCGATCGTATCTCCGGTATGGATCCCGAGTTTCGCTGCCATGATATCGGAGATGATGATCTCATCTTTTGAAAGAGATGCCACATCTATGTTTTGCAAATACTTCGAATCACTGCAGATACCCAGAACATTAACAGGAAGCATCCTTCCATTCTACTCGGTCTCATAAGTACTGATCGTGTCTTTTTCCACATCAGCCGGAAGGACCGAAGGATCAGGCAGAGGGGATTTCAGGACATACTGGTATTCGGACACCGCCGATTCCGGGAGGGTTTCAATGTATTTGTCAAAGGAGGATCGCATACCCAGACCAAACATACATAGAAGTCCTGCGAGGAAAACACCAATGATCAGAGAGATATACTGTCCCTTACTTCTTACGACTGTACGGACACGGAAACGGTTGAGAAAACCGAGTTTTTTCATCTCATGCGCATTCTTTACGCGCTTTTCTTTTTTCGTATCTCTGCGGATCAGGCGAAGCGGGGTGAGATTGAGTTTTCTTCCGAATACGATCAGGTTAATAAGGATCACAGCAATGATCGGGAATCCGATCATGAGGATCATTCTGACCGGGTCGATCGTATAGAGCATTTTCGGAACCACATAATAGGCATACACACTCTCTGTCGGTATCTTATAGACGAATGCTAAAGCAAGCAGCAGACCGATACCGGCGGAAATCAGTGTAACCAGAATAGGTATCGTCAGATAATGACGGAGGATAGTCTTTTTCTTATATCCGGTAGCGATCAGGACACCGACAAACGAACACTCGTCCTCGAAGGTATGTACCGACACCAGTGCGAACAGGAAGGCAACGATCACCATGGAAAGGATCATGAAATAGGTGGACATGTTGATATTCAGTTCCAGTTTAGAAATCAGATTGTTTACTCTGTTATTGTCACCGATCGCACAATAATCAGTCAGAACACCCTTATCTCCAAGCTTTTTAATGATTTCCCGGTTCTCCCGGTTGACTTCCTCTCTGGAAAGATCATTTTTGAATTTATAGGCATACTGATAGGTCATCTTTGCCGGGTCCAATGAGGAGAAGAATCCGTCGCTGACGATAGCAACTCCGAAGACTTCACGGTCCGCCAGAAGGTCTCCCAGTTCCCTGAAGCTGACGATATATTCAGGAAGTCCGATAATACCCGAAACCTCCATTTCCTCTGTTCCGACCTGAAAACGGTCACCGAGTTTCAGATCATGGGCTTCTGCATAGAGACGATCCAGCGCGATCTCCTTATCACTGTCCGGAAAGCTTCCTTCCAGCAGGAACGGTACATCAATGGATTTACGCATCCGGAATACACGGATATCCGACTCCTCCACAGAAGGAAGATCAGAATACGGCTGGTATTCGAGTTCGAGCGCATCCCCCAGAAGACTGGAAACCTCAGATTTATCCATCGGTTCAGAAAGGGCAAAGAATCCGTCTTCCAGACCGTTCTTGTCTTCCATATCATGGAATGACGCCCTTATCCCTTGATTACCTACCACATAGGAAGCAGAAAGACAGATCACGAGAATAATAAACAGCGCGATTCCTCCGTAGATTCCGATGTTTCTTTTTAAGAATCGGGGAAGTCTTTTCTTTAGAACATTTTTCATGATGTCACCTCTTCCCCCGTTACCATGCAAGATCCTTAGCCGCGGTCTTTGACGGGTTGACCTCGTTTTTGGTGATCCTTCCGTCTTTCAGATGGATGATCCGGTCGGACATCCGGCTGATCGCTTCGTTATGAGTTACGATCAGGATCGTGGTGTTATATTCTCTGTTCACGCCTTCCAGGAGTTCGAGGATCTCCTTCGAGGTATCATAGTCCAGCGCACCGGTTGGCTCATCACAAAGAAGCAGCGTCGGAGCTTTGATCAAAGCTCTTCCGATCGAGGTTCTCTGCTGCTGGCCTCCGGAAAGCTGTCTCGGGTATTTATTCTGATGCTCTTTTAATCCCAGATCCTTAAGAAGTTTTTGGATATCCAGGGATTTCTTTCCCAAAAATCCACAGACTTCGATATTCTCTTTGACCGTCAGATCCGGGATCAGGTTATAAAACTGGAACACAAAGCCCAGGTGATCTCTTCTATACTCCAGAAGACCGTCCTTATCATCCAGTTCGATCTTCTTGCCATTGATACGTATCTCTCCGGATGTGAGTGTATCGATACCGCCGATCAGATTAAGAAGTGTCGATTTACCAGCTCCGGAAGGTCCGAGGACCGTACAGATCTCCCCTTTTTCAAGCTGAAAGTTTAACCCCTTCAGTACGTGTACAACGTTTTCCCCGATGCCATAGTCCTTTTTAAGTTCTTTAACTTCTACAAACATTTCCATATATCCTTTCTGATATTTTTTTCGCGTACTATACCCGGGGAAGGTGCTTTTTCTTGTCACCTTCCCTTGTTTAGTGTTTCTTTATCTGTTTTTCTTATTCGACTATTTTCCAGGAAGAAGCTTCTTGCCGTTCAAGTATAAACTGTTTATAGATGCCATCCTGGCTGAGCAGTTCTTCATGTGTGCCATGCTGGGCGATCCGTCCGTCATCGATCACGAAGATCTGATTGGCGTGCCGCACGGTCTTAAGCCGGTGCGCGATCATGATGATCGTTTTCTCCCTTGTCAGTTCCTCGATGGCCGAAGTAAGCTCCGCTTCATTTTCCGGATCCACATTCGCCGTGGCTTCATCGAGAATAATGATCGGGGAATCCTTCAGGATCGCTCTTGCAATGGAGATACGCTGCTTTTCACCTCCGGAAAGACTGGCGCCGCCTTCTCCGATCACGGTATCGTATCCATCCGGCAAAGCTCTTATGAAATCATCACAGCGTGCTTTTTTCGCGGCGGCAACAACTTCTTCCATACCTGCATCAGGTTTACCGAAGCGGATGTTATTGGCGATCGTATCTTCGAAAAGGTATACTCTCTGGAACACGAAACTGAAATTTTTCATTAATGAGTCGAAACTATAGTCTTTTACATTTCTTCCGCCAAGTTTGACCACGCCTTCATCCACATCCCAGAACCGGGCAAGAAGATTACAAAGAGTCGTCTTTCCGCCTCCGGATGGACCGACGAAAGCCGTGGTCGTCTTCTCCGGGATCGTAAGTGAAACATCGTTGATGATCTTCTTTTTGTCATACGAGAAGCCGATATGCTCGACAGAAATCGTATGGTTCTCCGGTGTGATATCTTCTCCGTCAATATCCATCGGCGGCATGTCCATGATCTCTTTTGCCTTGGTAACGGCAATGTTGATATTACGCATCAGCGCAGAGAAGACACCCATGATCTCCAGACTTTCGTAAACCATGAAGGAGGAGATCATCATCATGATGCAGTAAAGAAGAGACATGCTTCCATCGAAATAGAACTTCAGCGATGCAAGGCACATCAGAACACCGGTAAGCTTGGTCGTCAGTCCCTGAAGGAATACATGAGGCATGACGCAGAACTCCAGCTTTGTATCCGTCTTCACCTTGCCGGCGATGGCCTTCTCCAGTTTCTTTGCCGTTTTATCTGTCAGGTTATAATTCTTTACTTCAGCGATTCCCTGAACATATTCGATCACAGCGGTAACGATCGCCTCATCCGCTGCATGTTTCATCGGCGCTACGATTTTCGTGCTCTTCTGCATAAATGTATTCCAAAGGACGAAGATCACAATTCCGGCAAGAAGGATCAGACCGATCCTCCAGTCGAAGGCGAATACAAACACAGCGATTACAGCAGTGGTAAGAATTCCTTGCGATACGACCATAACAATACGTGTTGCAATATCCGAGAGGCTCTCCATAACATTTGTCGTTACATTCGTGATGGAACCCAGACTGTTATGATTAAAAAATCCCATAGGAAGATAACGGAGATGCTCGGCGATCTCTATACGTTTATGCGCGCAAGAGTGGTATCCGGCCTCTGTCTGAAGCATCGTGACCTTAAGTCCTATCAGGATCTGCCCGATCACAGATACCAGCATGATGCCTAAGGAAAGAAGGATCCTACTGTTTGTCATGTCATTTTCGATCACACCCTGTGCAAAAACTGCAATAGCAGAAATACGGAGGGCTGCAAAAACTGCTTTTACCACACTGAGTACAATGGCCAGATATAGTTTCTTCCTATCTTCTTCATTACAGAAGTCGAAGAATTTTCTAAGTGTCGAAAACATCTTATTCCACCTCCTTTGAAAGCACATGGGCATCCCACATCTTACGGTACAGTCCGCTTTGCTTAAGAAGCTCTTCCTGCGTACCGCAGGCCTCGATACCACCCTGGTTCACAAGGATAATATTGTCTGCCGAAGCAATCGTAGAAAGCCGGTGCGCAATAACGATCAGCGTTTTCCCCCGGACCAGTTTCGCTACGCTCTTTTGTACCAGTGCTTCATTCTCCGGATCTGTATAGGCCGTTGCTTCATCAAGTATCACGACAGGAGCATCTTTCAGCATCGCACGCGCGATGGATATCCTCTGGCGCTCTCCGCCGGACAGATGAGATCCGGCACCGCCGCATATCGTCTGATATCCGTCTTCAAGACGCATAATGAAATCATGACATCCGCATCTTTTCGCGGCATCGATCACCTGTTCATCCGTTGCTCCCGGACGCCCCATACGGATGTTTTCCATAACCGACTCATCAAAGAGATAGTTATCCTGGGAAACATAGGCAATGTTCCGGTTGTATATATCCAGGGGGATCTTACGGATATCTACTCCACCGAGAAGGATCGCGCCTTGATCCACATCCCAGAAAGAAGCAATGAGCTTGGCGATCGTCGACTTTCCTGATCCCGAAGGACCAACCAGCGCATTGACTGTGCCTTCTTTGATCCGAAGGTTTACACCGTGAAGCACTTCTTCTTTTTCATAGGCAAAATGGACATTTTCCAGTTCGATATCATATCCTTCGGGAAGTTCGGATACTTTATCCGGACGTTCCAGTTCCGGTTTCACGATAATGGATGTTGCCTCGCCGATAATTACCTGACATTTCTTCAGGTCATCCAGATAAGTGGCAATGACCAGAAATGGCGATACCAGCCCGAGCGCAAGAATGATCAGCATAAATGCATCACTTCCGCTGACCCATCCGCGGCTATAGAACCATCCCGCAAAAGGAACCAGGGAAAGAAGCTGCGCCGGAAGCATCGTCAGCGCCACATTCTGATACACATTGCAGCTTCTCATCCACTCTATAAAACAGTCCGCACCTTCCTTCGCCGCCGTGACAAACTTGGCGTAAGAGGTCTTTGCTTTACCGAAAGCCTTGATTACTTCGATACCGTTTATATACTCGACGGCAGTATCGTTCAGTGCTTTTGTCTTATCAATGGTATTCTGGAAACGCGCTCCGGCACCGATAAATTCAAAACTGAAGAAAAGAGCACCAATCGGAAGTGAAAGGAGCGAAAGAAGCGCGAGTTTCCAATTGATCGTCAGCATATATACAAAGACAACGATCGGGATAAGAAGATTCGAGGTCACTTCCGGAAGGATGTGCGCCATAGTCGTCTCCACTGAATCAACACGCTCGATAATGATGTTCTTATATGTTCCTGACGATTCAGAAAGAACATCTCCGAGCGGCATCTTTGCCATATGTTTCGTGATCCGTCTCCGGATATTCCCGAGTACTTCAAATGTTGCTCTATGAGACAGCGCTGTTGAGATCGTATGCATCAGGCGGTTCAGTACCCAGCAGATCGCAACAAAGAGCAGCTGCCGATAGCAGAATGTGCTATCTGCATTTCCGGAAAGGAGTTCTTTGACGATCCTACCGATAAAAATATATGGCAGGAAGCCAAAAGCGACGCTAAGTATGGCAAGTACTATACTTGCGATGTAATAGCTTTTCTTTGACCCCGCAAACTCCACGACCCAGCTGACCGTTGACCGTGGCTTTACCTTTGATGTGTTTTTTTCCATCACTCACCCCTCCTTGTTTTATCTCAACCGGCAGATGGAATACCGGAGAAAAAATCTGGTGAACTATTTGTGGTTAGCGTTCGCTAACTTCCCTGTAAAAAGAAAAGCGACCATGTCGCTTTTTTCGATTTCAGAACCCGAGCACCGCCCGCCATCCGGGGATGAAGAATTTCTCGAGAGTCTTCGCATAGTGCATCGCCTGCTCTTTCGTGAAATCATGTTCTACCGCTGCTACCACAGCATCGATATTCATGGTCACCAAAAGATGCAATTCTTCATCTGAAACCTCGTTGACAGAGAATCCGTTTTTTTTCGCATTCGCAATGTACTCATGTGTATTCTTTTCTTCCATGAGAGCAATATCATGAACGAAATTGGCATACCTTGTTCCCTGGGAAGAGCAGATGATCAGTTTAAATGCATCCAGGTGCGAATAGATATAATCCAGCATGATCGAAGTGGAAGATGTATCTTCCCACGCGCGTTTTGTTTCCGGAAGATTCAGTGTCTCATTTTCTTTCTTTGCCAGATCATCATAGAGAGTCATCATGCCGTCAATAGCGGGATCCACCAGTGCCGAAAACATCTCTTCTTTACTCTCAAAATGCTTGTAAAGACCAGATGCACTCATACCAGAAGCATATGCGATCCTGCGCATAGAAGCATCCGTAAAACCGTACTTACGGAATTCTTCATATGCGGCTTTCATGATCAGTGCGTGATGTGCTTTCTTATCGCGAACCATTCTTCTTCCTTTCCAGGAGGTCAAAACAAATTTAGCGAACACTGTTTGCTAACCGTAGTTAGAGTACACCGTTCGCTAACTCTTGTCAACAAGTTTTTTCTTCTTTCAGGAAATCATTGACGGATTTAGATGAACCCGATAAGATTGTAGTTAGCATACACTAACTCATGTCTTAAATCAAATTTCCTCCCATACGTGTCTTTCTGGAATGGACACAGGGAGGGAATTAAATTTTTAGTTTTTTCCGATTTTCCCTTTCAATAAAGCAAACTGCCCTGTCAGTGATTTCATCACAGGCAGGGCAGCCATGGCGTAAAACAATTTCCAGGAGGATTTACTTCTTTACATGGAATGCATCCATCTTCGGATAAACAGCAGATTCTCCAAGCATTTCCTCGATACGCAAGAGCTGATTATATTTAGCTACACGCTCGGAACGGCTCGGAGCACCTGTCTTGATCTGGCATGTATTCAGTGCAACAGCAAGATCAGCAATGGTTGTATCTGCAGTCTCACCGGAACGGTGGGAGGAAATCGCAGTGTATCCTGCATTATGTGCCATCTTGATTGCTTCAAGAGTTTCGGAAACAGAGCCGATCTGATTGAGCTTGATCAGGATGGAGTTTCCTGCGCCAAGAGAGATACCTTTGCTGAGGCGCTCTGTATTAGTAACAAACAGATCATCGCCAACGAGCTGAACTTTATGACCGATCTTCTCTGTCATCTTCTTCCAGCCATCCCAATCCTCTTCATCCAGTCCATCCTCGATAGAGATGATCGGATACTTATCAACGAGATTCTCCCAGTGAGCGATCAGTTCATCAGAGGTGAACTCTTTTCCGGACTTCGGCTGCTTATAGAAGCCCTTGCCCTTTTC
>DFFH01000100.1:9429-19549 GCA_002368805.1 Mageeibacillus sp. UBA3781
GCCCTTTTCGCTCTTCCACTCGGAAGAAGCAGCATCCATTGCGATCATGAAATCTTTACCCGGTTCGTAACCTGCCGCTTTCACTGCCTCGAGGATCGTCTCGATGGTCTCTTCATCAGAAGAAAGATTCGGTGCAAAACCGCCCTCGTCACCAACAGAAGTAGCAAGACCTTTTCCCTTCAGGATCTTTGCCAGCGCGTGGAATACTTCTGCGCACCATCTGAGCGCTTCTTTAAAAGTCGGAGCTCCGACCGGCATGATCATGAATTCCTGGACATCTACTGTATTGGTAGCATGCGCACCACCATTTAAGATGTTCATCATCGGGACCGGAAGACGGTTTCCTGCAGCACCGCCGAGGAAGCGGTAAAGCGGGATATCAAGAGACTTCGAAGCGGCTCTTGCTGCAGCAATAGATACTGCAAGGATCGCATTAGCGCCGAGATTGGATTTATCTTTTGTACCATCCGCCTTGATCATCGCAGCATCGACTGCATATGTATCGAAAGCATCAAGTCCTTTGATTGCATCGTTAATTGTAGTGTTGATATTATTTACGGCTTTCTGAACGCCTTTTCCGAGATAACGGCTCTTATCTCCATCACGGAGTTCAAGTGCTTCAAATTCACCTGTTGAAGCGCCGCTTGGAGCTGTACCGCTTGCGACAGTACCGTCTGCAAGATAGATCTCTGCTTCCACAGTCGGATTTCCTCGTGAATCCAAGATCTCTCTGCCGATTACTTTTTCGATTGTTAGTTTTGCCATAAAAAAGGCTCCTTTCATACATACTAATTCCTCTCCTGCGCCGGGAATTGGAAAAGCGGCGCTTATGGAGAGGAATTAAAGATCAAGACACAGTTAGCCATAGCTAACCACTACATTTATATCATGTGTGACTCTTTCTGTCAACACATCCATCAACGGAAAACGAGAAGCATAATGACTGCAAACCCGATCACAAAGGTAAATGCACCACTGTCATTATCCTTTTTACTGATCATGACAGGAATCTCTTCAATAATAGAATAGATCATAGCGCCGCCGGCCACTGCCATGATATACGGAAGCGTATCCGGAAACAGCGTAACGATCACCAGTATAAATACAGCGATGAGAGGGATAGACACTCCGGATACCACACCCATAAAGAATGCTCTTCCTTTTCCGATACCTTTCTCCATGATCGGTAGTGATACGAACAGCGCTTCCGGGAAGTTCTGAACGGCGATAGCAATCGCCAGAAATAGTGGAGTAGAATCCGGAATCCATGAGGTCTGCATAAAATGTGCGGCGAAAATCGCTCCCAGTGCGATACCTTCCGGTACATGATGGATAAGTTCCGCCAGCATCATTTTCGTTTCGGAGCGGAGGCTGCTTTTCGGTCCCTCCGTGATGTTTACGTACGCATGCATATGAGGGACCAGGCTATCCAGTAGGAATTGCACTGCAACCCCTCCACAGAAGCACGGAAACAGAGGGCTCATCCCAAGGATCGTCATACCGTCAAATCCACCGGCAGCAGGTTCAAGCATCGCCCACACGGAAATGGAAAACATGATTCCGCAGCTTGCTCCGGCCATGGCGACTCTGATTTTTTCAGAGAGTTTCCATCTTCTCGCATACACAAATGCCGCACCAAGGACCGTTCCCAGAAGCGGGATCAGCATGCCGAAGATCGTATCCGAATCCTTCATCGCACCGGATGTATCCAGTGCTTCGATCAGTGTCTTAATGCCGATAAAAATGAGGATCGTTCCGCCTGCTACTTCCGCGCCCGATTTGTAGCGCATTCCGAATACACTGCCGATCCTTACTCCCACAAAAGAAATGATAAAAGTGATAATGGCGATGACGATCACAGCAAACAGCACATTCTGCAGCGGCCCCATATCGAGGACCGATACAGGGACCGCGACAAACGTGATGCCTACTGCCAGTGCGTCGATACTCGTAGCCACGGCCATCATGAACATAGTCTTTATGTCAAAACCTTCTTTTTCCTCTTCTTCCTCGGAAAAAGCTTCGCGGATCATATTAAATCCGATCAGTGAAAGAAGTACGAACGCCACCCATGGCGCAACTATATTGATCCATTTTTCAAAACGGGAACCGATGATATATCCGACGAAAGGCATGATGCCCTGAAAAGCACCAAACCAGACACCGCAGATCAGGCACTCTTTGACAGTTATTTTTTTCGAAGACAGACCCTTGCATACAGATACGGCAAAAGCATCCATCGCCAGGCCTACCGATAGCAAAAGTAGTTCAAAAATGCCCATTATTTTCTCCCCTGACAAAAAAACCAAGTACGGTTTTCACTATACTTGGGTAATTTATCACGATAACTATCTGCAGTCAATTCAGTAGTTTCTATCAAAGACTAAGCTATCTCATTCGAACTCAGAAATGGAAACATGCTCTCCTTTCCGGATCCTGTTCCGAAGGGTCATCAGTTCATGGTCCTTCTTCTCCGCCAGGAGCAGCACGGCCGATTCCTGATCATCCCGGCAGATGATCTTATCAATACGGCCATTTCTGATCACAATACGTTTCGGAGACATCAGGGAAAGAATCGGGTCATGGGTCGCGATCAGGACGATCTTATCATTACCTGTCAGAAGTTCCATCGCCTTTCTTCGGTCGATACCTGCATTTTCGATCTCATCGATCAAAACGATCGGTGCACGTGAGAGGTAGGCACAGTCAGCAATCATCAGCGCACGTGACTGTCCTCCGCTTAAGGCTGTCACCGCGGTATCCCGGGAAAAGGATTCACCAGCCAGAGAAACAGCTACTTCATACACTTTCTGCACTTTCCCGGGGATCTCTTCTTTTCTGAGGAAACACTCGGCATGCATGGTAAGGAATTCTTCCACATTCATATCCAGGACAAAATTCATATTCTGCGAAAGCTGAGCGATCGAACGTCTTCTTTCGCCTGTTTTGAGCCATTCTTCCTTATTTTTTCCATCGATCAGCACCGTTCTCTGTGTCGGAGTATCCTTTAGTGCCTGCCACTCGATATCTTCCAGGAGGCGGCTCTTTCCGGAGCCGGTTTCACCGACGATGGCAATCATTTCACCTTTTCGGATAGTTATAGGATCGAAGCACTCACTCGTACCATCTTTCCCTACTCCCGGAATGATCGTGATGGATCCGACACTTCGGATCTCCTCGGAGAGACATTCCGACGCACTCCGTAGATAGACAGAAAATTCCTCTTCCACTTCGATTCGGCTCATCTTTCTCTGCTCGAAAAAAGAATCCGGAAGCTCCATCAGGTTTTCAGAAAAGCTCTTTTCCTTATTCCAGATCACCTCAAAGTCATCCAGATAGTATGGAAGATAGGGATAGTCCTTTTCCAGTTGCAAAAGCGGGATCGTCAGCATACATGTACCTTCTTTCTCAGATCTTGATGTGTTTAACGTTTCCGATCTGGTACTCCGTTCCTATCTTTGTTTCGCCTAAGCAATAGGAACAGAGCGCCATAGGCATCGGGAAACGAAGCGTCTCATTTTCGATTTCTCTCTCCATAGCCATATTCCGGATCGCACGTGTGATCTCTGAAATTCCCTGACCGGTAAGCCCGTTGACAGGAAATATCAGTGCTTTTGGATTAGAGGTCTCGACTCTTCGCATGAACACTTCTCTTTCTGCTTGAGAAACGATATCTCCTTTTGTAATAAGTACAATATCTGCCAGTTTCAGGAGAGGACCGATTTTTCTGGGAGCCCGGATCCCGCTTAACTGATCGATCACGCAGACAGACAGCACATTTTTGATGTAGGGCGAGCATCGGTTACAAAGGCCGGCACTCTCCGTAAAAAGATAGTCCAGGTCTTCCTTTTTCCCCCAATCATAGACTGTCTGAATATTCGTGATGTAATAGTGATCGGGACAAAGTTCAGAAGAAAGTCCCTTTGCCGATGGGATCCCGGCCTGACTATAGGTCTTGTCGTCTTCGGTCTGGAGGCAGTCAAACTTACACGCCCCCACTTTCCTTCCATCTCTCATAAGTTCTTTTAAGATCCGCGTCATAACGGTAGTTTTGCCCGTTGCAGGCGGTCCGGCAAAGGTTACTAGCTTCATTACTTTTCCTCCGTCATGATTTTCTTACATCTTTGGATTATTTCCGGAAGGGAGGGATCATAGATATACTCCCAGCCGACAAAGCGAAGACTTCCGGGAAGAGCATTGTCAACACCTGTAATGTTACTCGGGAAGAATCCCTTCTCGCGGAAGATCCTGCCGGCCTCCTTTCGGCAGAGGATGGACATGATCCTTTCCGCCTCCGGATTTGATTTTGAAGTCACAACAAGCGGCAGGATCGGGGCACCATCACTGAACCAGATGAGTTTCATTCCTTTTTGCCGGGCTTTGATCTCCCCGAAGATCCAAGGCATCAGGTAGATATATGGTTTTTCGCCTTCGATTCCACCCGGCTTGATCATCTGTGAGGGATGTACGATCGCACAGATATTCTTTCTTAATCGTCTGATTCCCTCGTCTCCCGCAACTTGATGAATATATGTCAGAATGATCCCGTCAAACATGTGTCCGTCATCCGGGAATGCAATACTGTTTTCAAACTCACCCGAAAGCAGGTCAGAAAAAGCCTTCGGTTCACTTCTTCCCTTCGCCTGTTCTGTATCCACGACCATAACCAGAGGAATGCACGAATAGATATCAAACATTCCTCTCGGATCAGAAAAAGAAGCAAACGCCGGATTCCCGAGAAGTGTATCTCCTGATGCATGAAATCCTTTTTCTTTTATGACAGGATGATTGACGAGCCCTTCAATACCTGTCCCCATGAAAACATCCGGATCACACTCTTTAAAGATCTTATCGACCCAGGGCAAACCGAACTCCGCTAATGCGATGTTATATTCTTTCCGGTCAGAGATATGCTCATCCAGATAATCCTGAAAAGGAAGCTGTACCACACATGGAACACGTCCGACCAGTTTTGCTTCTTTATTCTCTGCTGTGTAATGAAGTTCTTCTCTCACGAAATCGATTCCTCCCTTCGACAACTGTCACCTGTTCGCTTATGTCCCGACTGAGCACATCTATGGGCAGCACACATACATGTCTTTTCTCTTCGATCATAAAATCACGGATCCGCACATCTACATCAAAAGCCCTGCAAAGATTTTCTTCGGAAATCACTTCGTTTGCATTTCCGAATGAATTGCTTCCATCACGATTCAGGATCAGGGCTTTATCGGATATCGCCAGCGCGTGCTCCGGATAGTGAGTATTTACAATGGATGAGATGCCCCGTTCTCTGCACAGCTTATGGATCGTATTGATGACGATCAGCTGGTTTTTAAAGTCGAGATTCGACTCCGGTTCATCCAGTATCAGAAGTTCAGGATCTGTAGCTAATGCTCTGGCAATAAGGACCATCTGCAGTTCACCACCGGAGATCTCATTACACAGCTTCCCGCGAAGCCGGCTCATCCCGACCATATCCAGACATTCTTCCGCAAAGCGGTAGTCTTTCTTCGTCGGCTGTGCAAGTATTCCCAGGTGGGCATTTCGTCCGAGAAGGACCATCTCTTCTGTGGTATAGGAAAAAGCGGAGCGCTTCGCCTGCGGCACATATCCGATCTTCTTCCAGATCTCCTGATTCTTCCATTCGTGCCATGGCTTACCATTGATATATGTGCAGCCGGTACGCCATGGAAGAAAACCGAGCGTGCATTTCAGCAGAGTCGTCTTGCCGACACCATTTGATCCCAGGATCGAAAGGATCTCTCCATCATTGACAGAGAAAGAAAGATTTTTAAGGATGTCAGGCCCTTTCCTATATCCGAATGATGCATCTTTCACCTCAAAGATCATGTTTTTACACCTCCAGTCCGACGAAGCAGAATAATAAATACCGGAGCGCCGATAATCGCTGTAAGGATCGAGATCGGAAGTTCCGCAGCAGTTGCAGATCTCGCAACTGTATCAATAAGCAGAAGGTACGTCGCTCCCAGTCCGATGCTTGCCGGAATAATATATTTATTATTGTTTCCGAACATCATACGGGAGATATGCGGGATCAAAATACCGATCCATCCGACCTTTCCGCACATGGCGATCACAGATCCGGTAATCATGGTAGAGGATACGATCGTAAGTCCCCTCATCAGTTTCAGGTTGATTCCCATTGCCCTTGCCTCATCATCGTTCAATGAAAGAACATTCAGTTTCCATCTAAGGCAGAAGAGAATGATGATACCGATAAGCATCGGGATCGTTCCTATCCAAAGTTTTTTGAAACTGGTTCCGGAGAGACTTCCCATAAGCCAGTATGTGATCTCCGGAAGCACATCCTGCGGATCCGCTACATACTTTATAAGCGAAACCAGAGCTTCAAAAAGTGAGCTGATCACCATACCGGAAAGAATCAGCATGACAAGCGAAGACTCACCTTTCACACGGCTGATCATGTACACCAGCCCTACGGATATGAGACCCATAGCAAAAGCCGTTCCCTGAATTCCAAGAGATGGAAGCCGCAGCATAATTCCGAGCGTCGCCCCAAAAGAAGCGCCCGTGGCGACTCCTAAAGTATCAGGAGTCGCCAGGGGGTTGGAAAACATACTCTGAAAGGCTGCACCGGCAACGGCCAGACCCGCGCCTGCAATAATTGCCAGGATCGATCTGGGAAGACGGATCTTAAACAGTACCGTTTTCACATTCGGATCATCGACCTTCATGCCCAGGAGGACTTTTACGCAGTCTTTGATGGGGATCGAGTACCGGCCCACACCTAACGCGATCAGAAAAGATGCGACAAGTGCAAAAGTAATGCCGATCACCCAGATTAATTCTGTTTTCTTTTTCACGTGTTCACCTGTGTCCCCGGATCAGAGGCCTCTTGCCGCATCACGTGACGGAATGAACATCATATCCAGCTGCTCGTCAGAAAGATCGTATCCGCACATTTCCTTATAGTATTCTTTTGCGATCTTACGGATATCTGTATCCTTGAAAAGATCCGGATAGATCACAGAAGCCATCCACTGCATAGTAACCGGAGAATCTCCACCCGGTGTATAGCTTCTATAAAGACCAAGAGGCATCTTATAGACACGCTTGTTCTTTACTGCATTGATCGTGCTCCAATCATCTGTACCGATAGCATTGTTATAGAGATCTTCCGGCTGTGTGCCGCAGAAATTGGTGATAATGATAACATCCGGATTCCATTCATATACCTGTTCCATCGATATCTTCAGGATAGAACCATCCGGCACTTCGCTGGCAACATTGTATGCATTTACGGACTCGCACCACCACTGGCCGAAGAAGTTCACACCGGAAGCTACCATCGCCGCATCTGTGTACTTGAAGAGAACCAGGACGCGTGCCTTCTGATCATCCGGAATATCCTTTGTTTTCTCGATGATATCCGCATGGACAGCATCACTCTTCTCCATAGCCTTCTTTGCGAAATCCGAACCGCCGAAGATCTGGTCGAGAAGGTCGATCCAGTGTTCATAGGTCTCGATAATGTCATACTTCCATGCAGAAGCAGAGGTGGTAACCGCCGGGATACCGGCTTCACGGATCACTTTTGCCTGTTCCTGTCCGACCCCGATGACAATATCCGGCTTAAGGATCAGGAGTTCCTCCAGATTTACCTCATCTCCACTGATAAAAGCTGTATTCGCATTTAAGATCTCCGGGTAGATCTGTCCAAGAAGACCGTTTTCCGCAGCACTCATAGATACCGGATGAATACCTACGATCTTTTCTGCAGAACCCAGATACTCCGCAATAACAGATGCCAGCGGATAGAAAGAACCTACTGCAATTCGATTGATCGTGTTAGGAACTTCAACGGTATCTCCGGCATGATCGACAACAGTATGTGTGCCATTGGGATCACCAAACGGATTCTCGGAAGCTTTGCTTTCTCCTTTGACCTCTTCGCTGGTCTCGGAAGACTCCTCCGAAGAACTTTCGGAAACACTCTCCGACGTCTCCGCACTGGTCTCCTCGATCGTTTGCGTCGCAGAAGCCGACGAAGCGCTCGTTTCCTCATCTTTCTTTGCACAGGCCGAGAGGGCACAAAGTGCAATAGCTACCGACATTAAGCCGGCAAGAAGTTTTTTCTTCATAATAATCCTCTTTCTACTTACTTTCGTAAGAACTAAGTTTTTTATATTAAGCCGGTCGTTTAGAAGCGCCGAACGGGCTTACAGTTTAAGTTCAAGCCATTTATTCTCATCCAGGTAATTCCAGTAACTGTTTTTTCCTATACGGCTTGAGACGGAGTACTGCGGAAAAGGTATCTGATCTTTTACCCCTCCCGAAAACTCTATAAATAACGGGTCCGCGATCAGAAGATCCTTCTGATTCTTCACCACGGAAAGGATCGTATCTTCATCACTTAGATAAGTGGATACATCATCTTCATGTTCGATCGTATATAACTTGCAGTCTATATTTTCTGACCGCAGGAAGTTTCGTATCGAGTCCCCGATCACCGAGTCAGCAATAATGACTCCGGATCGTCGGGAAGTCTTAGGACTAAGCACCTTAAACACAGCGGTCTTCCCTTCGCGGACCAGTTCAAGATACGAACTCATCTGTTTCTGTCCTATCGGGAAATTCACGATATAAGGCGTCTGATACTTTTTTTCCATAGCTTTGGCGATCGCAAGTCCCGCCTGGTTCCAGACCAGGTTCAGTGTGACTTTCTCCGGATACTGGTAAAACAAAAGAGAGCCGTACATGCCCTGTTCCTGCATCAGACAGATACCATTCTCCGAAAGGCTGCCGCAAAGGCTGTCATACACTTCCTGATGCATATCCAGTGGGGAGATGCCCGGAATAGCTACTGTTCCTCCATCTTTCCAGGGTTCGCGCTTCTCCGGGTTTTTCTCGTAATATTCTGAGAGTGCGGAGTAAACCATAAGAATACCGTCATAGTAAGAACCTTTAATTCCCGCGGTCGGAAATCCGAAACAAGGGATACCGGTTCTATTCTCGACTGCTCTGGCGACTCCGTTAAAATCAAAACCGATGACATTCGGTACCGGACTTCCGACAATGGCTATAAACTTCGGATGTCGTTCCAAAGCATTCTTTGTGATCTTCCCGATCAGTTTCTCATCGTCACCAAGGATGGCATCCACCTTTCGAAGGCTTGTACAATACACCATAGAATGACTGCCGTACCATCTCGGCTCATCGAAATGGGTATAATTCCCCGTGCAGCCTGCCGCATCATGAATGCAGATCATACCGCCGAGATCAAAAAGCGCGGAACATACCCCTGAATAATCTCCTGCAAAAGGAGGAAGATACATACAAACTTTATGTTTTTTATTCATCAGACAATTCCTCCGTATTCATCGATCAATTTTCGGATATCCGCTTTTTCTTTCATCGCGAGCCGCATAGTATCCATAAGGATCCTTATTCCCTGATATCCGAGCAGTCCTTCATCAGAAGAGATATCTGCAACATATCGCGCATTGCTTAAGTAGGCAGCTTCTTCGCCTACTGCCAGAGCTATAGTTTCCGTTTCCGAACGGGAAACCGAATCCGGATGATCCCCCTGAATGATCTCGACCTGCGGATACTCGTTAAGAAGGATATCGGCGTACTTCTGATCGGGTCCTACCACTTCAGAAAGATAGACACGCGCTACACGGAACCCGTATTTCAGAAGTGCTACGGCCAGAGATAGGGGAAATACGGTCGCACTGTCAGAAACAAAGACCGGCACATCAGCAACTTCTTCTCTGGCATAATGGATCGCCTGTTCACATAAGGAACGGTCGTCTTTAATCTTTTCAGAAAGATCTTCTCCCAAAAAGTCAGACAGATCCTGATACTCTTTAGCGACAGTATCGATATCATAGGATATCGGCATATCCACGTGTGTAGCTCCGGTTCTTTTCTCCAGACGGTTCAGCGCATATCTCACAAATGGTTTTATCACTATAGATCTTCCGGAGCGGGACATCTCCTCATACTCTGAAAAAGTACTGCACGAGGAAATCTGGCGGACCATATGGCCATTTTGATTCAGGACCCGGATCAGCTCGTTATCTTCCGGGATCCCGACGAAGTTTCCCCAGAGCGTTACGCCATCATCCGTCTT
>DFFH01000100.1:19714-28395 GCA_002368805.1 Mageeibacillus sp. UBA3781
TCCGGATATCTTTTCCCGAGGATCGCGGTCACTTTCTCCATATCCGTACCGATAAAATCATCCAGGCAGGAAACATAAATAAAGAGAAGACGGATGTCCTTTTCCGTTCTTTCCAGAAGCTCATCCACGCCATCGAGGATCTCCTGATCGTATCCTTCCACGATGTCGCTCTGGTCAATATAAAGATAAGAAATACGGTCTTTATAGTGATGCTGGATCGCTCCGAGCGCCCCATGCCGGAAGCACGCCGACGGGCAGACAAACAGAAGATAGGATCCGGGGATAAGTGCAGCGACACGGATGATTCCCCATCCGCCATGCGCAGGATTGCAGTAACAAAGGTTCGGTTCAAATCGCATGTTCATCACCTCCGAAGCAGATAATTCAATTCTTCGGTATACGGATCTTTTTGTATGGACGTATCATCCCCATGGCAGAGACTGATTATTCTATCTGCCAATTCTTCATAATCCTTAGCGATCGACGATTGGGGGAACTTCTCGATAACAGTCTTCCCCTCCTGTTCCGCCGCCTGCACCATCTTACTTCTATGAATATGGGAAATAACCGGAAGGTCGTGTTCTCTGGCAAAGCGGGTAACAAGATCCGTTTCATTCTCAACAAGCCGCTCATTTAAAATCAGGCCACGTACACGGGCGTACCCACGTTCTTTGAAATTGTCCACGGCACGGGAAATATTATCTGCGGCAAAAAGAGCCATCATCTCACCGGAAGTAACGATAAAGACATGTTCCGCATATCCGTCACGAATCGGCATGGCAAATCCGCCACAGACTACATCGCCGAGCACGTCATAAAGAACGATATCCGGGTCGTATTTTTCAAAAGCACCTAGTTCTTCCAGTTTCTGAAGAGCCGATATGATACCAAGGCCAGCACATCCGATCCCGGGCGTCGGTCCACCCGATTCTACACAGAGGACACCGTTATATCCTTCGTGAACGAGATCAGAAAGATCGACATCTTCGCCCTTTTCCTTGATCTTTCCGAGAACCGTGCTGATCTTCTCGCCTCCCATCAGGTTTTTGGTTGAGTCCGCTTTCGGATCGCATCCGATCTGCATGACTTTATAACGGCGCGAAAGCGCGGCTGCAAGATTCGACGTTGTGGTTGATTTGCCTATTCCGCCTTTACCATAAATAGCTATCTTTAACATTTTTTCGACCCCAGTATTGCCTTTTCTATAAAATTGAATATAATAATCTCAATCGGTTAGCCTCTGCTAACTGTGACAGTATACTAAAAAGGAGTTTCAAAAAAAGTTGCCTGCGCAACATCTCAAAAAAATGTTAAAAAACGAAATACACGCATTACAATCAGATCTATTTCTAGGATTCAACCCGGACGAAATCGATAACATCCTGTCTCGGACTTGCTCATGCAGGAGAAAATTTTCGAAGAATGTCGATATTTTTTCTCCCGGGGAGGTTATATGCCACACCGGTATGATCCTGTCCGGAAATATCGATGTTCAGTTTTCCGGATTTTCCGGCAAAGAGGAACTGGTCGTCCGGGAAGCCCCCGGTGAGCTGATCGGTCAGGCTTTTTCTCTCACAAAAACAGAAAACTCTTTTATACATTTCCGTTCTGTCGGAGATACTGAGATCCTCTTCATGAATCTTGATCTGCTCTTCTCTAAACCTGAGATCGATCCGATCCTCGGGAAGCTCTCTGTCAATCTCATGAGGATCCTGGCTGCCACGAATATCCAACTGAACAAGAAGATCTGTCTTCTGACTCAGAAATCACTTCGCGATAAGCTTCTTCTCTTTTTTGAAGAAGGTGCTACAGAGGGCCCGGAAGGAAAAACCTGCCGTTTAACTCTGACGCGGGAGGAACTGGCTTCTTATGTCAGTGCGGAAAGATCATCTGTATGCAGGGAACTCGGACGGATGCAGGACGATGGCTGTATCCGCTTAGTAGGCAAAAAAGTGATCCTTGCCACCGGCTGAGGATCACTTCTTTCTTCTTTTCATTTAATTGCTTTTTTTACTTTTTCCCTATCAGTATCTTCGATCCGGAAAGTCCCATCCACATCGCTTCAAAAGGTGTCATGAACTTGCCCTTGGTGGTATCGATCAGTTCAACTTTCTCGTATCCCATTGCGCGGAGTTTTGCGGCGAAGGCCTCCATGTCTCCATACTTTGCTTTCGACATGATATCGTGGATCACGAATATACCGCCCTTTTTCAGTGTTCTAAGAGTTTCAAGAAGGATCTTCTGGCGATCGGAAGATGGGATATTATGGTACACATAATTACTGGTGACTGCGTCAAAGACCTCATCATCGAAATCCAGTTTTACCGCGTCCCCCTGGCGGAAGTTGGTATTCTTCACGCCCTCCGCCTGGGAGTTTTTCACACAGAGTGCCTTATTAAAGGAGGCATATTCTTTTCCCCATCGGTCAATGCCGATAAAGGATGCCCCCGGATTTCTTTTTGCGCATGCGATCGTCAGCGCGCCGCTTCCACAGCCGACATCCAGTCCATATCCCATCTCCGGAAGATGAACATAATCAGCAACACCTTCGATGATCTGTCTGGACATCTGTCTTTTCCCGTTATAGGAAAAGGCCCGGTACATCATGAACATCCATAGTGTCATAACGGCCATCAGAACCGAAATGACTGCAAAAATGATCGTCAATACTGTTTTCACACCTCCGGAAGAAAGTAACGGAGTACATCCGAAGATCACCAGCAGCAGGATAGAAACTCCCGCTCCGATCGCACTTCCCATTACCATTCCTTTCGGCATCCAGTTCTTATAATCCGGTTTCATACTCTTGCTCCTTTCTTCGCTACCACGGAAATCCACGGCTTATCTTCATGATGATTGACCTGTACATCGGAAAAACCTGCACTCTTTAGTGCTGCATCGATCTCATATGCCGTGTAGCAATGCATCCCGTCAATGATCTTCTGGAATTTCAGGCTTGTTTCATCTGTACCATCCGATTCATTGACGATCAGAAATGTGCCACCGGGCTTTAAGACCTTATACACTTCAGAGAAGCATTTCTCCAGTCCCGGCCAGAAATAGACCGTTTCAAAAGCCGTGGCCAGTTCGATTTTTCCGGCAGGCAGCCGAAGGCAACTGACATCACCCTGCTTTATAATCATTCTTCCTTCGTCGATCCATTTTTTATTATGCGTGGTTGCTTTATCTACCGATACCTGCGAATAATCGATGCCGATCACATGTGCGTTCGGATACCGTCTTGCCAGTTCTCCGGCATTTCTTCCTCCACCACACCCGAGATCCACGATATCATCCGGAGTGAGCTTCGGAAGATACGACATCCCCCAGTCAGCCAGCTTGGCATGACCTCCGTTCATCCCGTTCACCATCAGTTTTCCTAATACACCTTCCGGCTTTCGCGTCTGGTTTACAAACTTCTTATAAAGTCCCATAGTTTTTCAATGCTCCTTTTTTCATCTGCAGAGCATTGTATCACAACTAGTTAGCATTAGCTAACTTTTTTCACTCTCTGTTTTTCAGAATTTCCGCGGGCGAGATCCGCTTGATCTTTCTAACCAGAAGAGAGCTTACGGCAAAATAGATCAGTATCACACCGATGGCGATTAGAAGATACAGATACCAGGAGTACGAAAGATTCATCGAGCATGCTACATTTGCGATAAAACTCGGATAGATCGTATCGATGATCTTCTTTGCGATCGGGAATGCCAGGATCCCGCCGATGAGGACTACATAGAAGTTCCCGTTCAGATATAGTTTACGGATCTCTCCGGGGCGGTATCCGAAGATCTTGATCAGTGAGATACCCATCGTCGAACGGTCGATCATGACAGCGAGCATCAGATACATCACCACCATGAAGATCACCGATCCGGCAGAAAGAAGAGTTACCGTAAGCGGTGCCATCGTTTCCAGAAAAATGGATGAGCTCTTCTCGATATCCTGCTTGGTTGTCACTGAATAGAGCCGGCTTTCCTCGATAGGAAGAGCTGTATCTGAATATACGGCATTAAAGTAATCTTCCTTCTCACCGAAGAGTTCCCGCATACTGGCTGTATCCATAAAGATGGTAAAGCCGACAGAATACTCGCTGATGCCGGTAACGGTAAAGTTATACTCCATATCTTCCACCGAGTCGGTAAGAGAGATCTCATCTCCGACCTTATAGCCGTATCTTTGCACCATGGAACGGTTGATCACGCACTTATTTTTCCCTTTTTCCGGATGGGCATCAAAATACCGGCTTTCCCCATCGATTCCGATGACAGATACATCCAGTGTATATCCGAGGCAGTCGATCGAAAGGTTCTTCACAAAAGTGGCTTCCCCGCCTTCCGGTGCCTTCTCATCCGGATATTTATACAGATATATGTATTCATATCTCGTATCTTCCGTATTCTTTTCCTTCACGGATGAACAGAGCACATACGTATTGATACCAAGGGAGACGATCATAAAGGTGATCAGCATCCCGACCACGATCGTGATCGCCGAGCGCTTTTCGCGAAGAAGCTGGCGGATGCTAAAGAGCGCGCTGAAGTTCTTCACCTTGAGATTCACCTGCTTGTAGTTTCCGGCCGTCTGTTCATTCCGGAGAAGTGACAGCGCGGTCTTGGAAAGCTTGCGGTTTACTGTCCAGAGATTGACGATCAGGCAGATGAAAGGAGGCAGTACCGCTCCGTATATGATCAGGTAAGGGGCATATACGATCGGAAACTGTGGAATCGAAAAGTATTCGTAATGGGTCCTTCCCATAAAACCGACTCCCAGCGGCGAGAATCCGGCCAGAAGACCGAGGAGTCCGCCCATAAGCGAAGTCACTGTCGGAAGGATCACATAATGCGCTAAAAGATTTCTCTTTTTTACTCCGAGAGCGTATAGGGCACCGATCACCGGCTGTTCTCTTTCGATCTGGTGAACGACGAACACGGAAATCACGTAGGCAAAGAGGAACAGCACGATCACCCCGGCGATCAAGCCTACCCTTTTATCCATGATGACATCTCCCGCCGCGCCCTCGATACGGATGTTGTCCGCATAGGTCACAAAAGAGGTCAGACCCTCGATCCGTGCTTTCAGCTCATCGGAGGTCTCATTTCCGAGGCGATACGCATAGGTATACGTCTCCACCTTATCCGGAAGATCCTCTGTCAGTTTTCTGTAGCCTTCCTTTGAAACGAACATGACGCCGAAACTCTCCGCATCTACGGCAGGAGATGCAAATGTCTTCAGCATCTGGTCATAGTCCGGAACAGAACCGGTTCCGACTACGGAAAAAGCACTGTTCTCGATCGTGATAAGATCTCCGATAGAAAGATCGTGGACACGGGCATAGTTCTTTTCGAGTACCACCTCATTCTCGGAAGAAGGAAGCTGACCATCATCGAGCATGATCAGATCGATCTTTTCTCTCACGGCAAAAACACGAAGCTCCGATCCGTCGCTGGCACGAAGATCCATAGAAAACATCTTCTCAATGCTTGTTCCCTTCGAAATGATTTCCTTTTCTTCTTCTTCACTCAGCGGAAGGAAAACAGAAAACTGTCCGTCTTCCACCTGATTCTTTTCTTTCCATTTTTCGGTTCCGACAATAATGATCTCAGCCGATCCAACTATTCCGACCACAATGTAAATCCCCAGGAAGATCATGAACATCAGCGCCAGATAACGGCCTAAGTTCGATTTCAGATCCCGAAGGAGTCTTTTATTCAATACACGATTCATCAGAGATCCTCCAATTCCGCGGCAGGAGTCCGGACTTCATTTTCGTAGTCTTTTCTGATCACGCCGTCTTTCAGAAGGATCACCTTATGTACCATGTTTTTGATGGAGTTATTGTGGGTAACGATCAGCATGGTGGTATTGTATTTGGCGTTGATTTTCTCCAGAAGAACCAGAATATCCCTGGAAGTCTTTGAATCCAGCGCTCCCGTCGGTTCATCGCAAAGAAGGAGCTTCGGGTTCTTGATCAGAGCTCTGGCGATCGCGCATCTCTGCTGCTGCCCTCCACTTAACTGGGACGGAAACTTATTCTGATGTTCCGTCAATCCCAGCGTATCCAGAAGCTCATCCAGATCCAGCGGATCTTCGGCAATATGCTGACAGATCTGGATATTCTCCCGAACGGTCAGATTCGGTACCAGGTTATAAAACTGGAACACAAATCCCAGGTTTTCTCTTCTGTACTCGGACAGCGCCATCGGCTTTAATCCGAAGATTTCTTTTCCTTCGACTTTCACAGATCCGGAATCCATCGTATCCAGACCTCCGATACAGTTCAGAAGTGTCGATTTACCGGAACCGCTGGTTCCCTGGATCACGCACATCTGCCCTTTTTCCACACTGGTACTGATTCCTTTCAGCACCTGAATATAACTCCCGTTTTCTCCGTAGCTCTTCTTCACATCTTGAATCGTCAAATACATTGCTGTCGCTTCTCCTTCACACATTATTAGTTAGTTATTGCTAACCCTGTTAAATAGTTGCACCTTTTTCTGTTATCCCGGGTCTCGGATACTCTTTCTCCTTACTTTTCCTTATCTTCGAGAATGTAGTTCATCCATCCGAGGATCAGATGATCCATCGCCGGCTTCATGAACCTCAACGCCTGTTTCTCATCTTTTTCGTGAGACAGGAGATGGACGAATGTCATGATCGAAAGATGCGAGAGCCAGTGGACCATCGGACGGTTCAGCTGCTTACCGGGAACCGATTGGGCATAGTTCTCCGCAAGTCCCATGAAGTTCTTCTCGATCATCTCGATAAAATCATCTACCACATGCTCATATTTCGAGCCGGTCGATTTCGAGATCAGGAGAGTCACCGCATCGTGGTTCTGATAAAGAACATGGATCAGTTCTTCGACGAAAGGATCGTGGTCACCGGGCTTATGGACATAGGTCGCCAGATCTTCTTCCATATCCTCCTGAAGGTGATGGATAAGAGCCCCCATCACTCCCTGATAAGTAGGTTCCACCAGTGCCGAAAAAAGGCCGTCTTTATCCTTAAAGAAGAAATAGACCGCGCCGGTCGTCACCCCTGCCCGACTACAGATCCGCCGAAGCGAGGCATTCTGAAAGCCCTTCTCCATGAATTCCTCTTTCGCACAGGAAAGAAGCTTTTCTCTCGTTTCTTTTTCGTTTTTCATGATCATCCTCACAATTTGCGCCATTTACATAACGCTGTTACGTAACACCGTTATCTTACTTCGCTTATCCGAAATTGTCAACACCGTTTTCATCAAGTTTTTTATACCAGAATGGTATAGGACGCATTCCGTCAGGATGATATAATGAGTCAACCGATTCCGGGAAGTGACTCTACGGATCCTGTTATAGCCGAGGAGATAGAACTATGAATAAAACTTTCGTTACTAAGATGCCCAACCATATCGGTGCTTTTCTAAAGGCAAGCCGTTGCTTCGCTTCCCTCGGGATCAACATTACCCGCGTCAGTTACAATAAGGCCGTAGATTCCCATATGCTCTTTATCGATGCCGAGGGTACGCCGGAACAGCTTTCAAAAGCAACGGAAGAACTGACTGCCATCGGTTATCTGCAGTGTGATGAGGACGACAGAAGCGTCGTTCTTCTCGAATTCAAGCTCAAGGATGAACCGGGAAGCGTTACCTCGGTACTGGAACTGATCAGTGCCTATAACTTCAACATCTCCTATATCAGTTCTCAGGAAAACGGAACCGAATACCAGCTTTTTAAGATGGGGCTGATCGTGGATAAGCAGGACCGGATCAAGGAATTCATCGAAGAGGCAAAGAAACTCTGTGATGTCCGCCTGATCGACTATAACCATGCCGATAAGATCTACGATAACAGTATCTTCTACCATACCTTTGTGGATGAACTGAGTTCTTCCATGGAGATCTCTCCTGACTCGAAAAATGAACTTCTGATCAATACGAATCTGGCCATGCAGATTCTGGACGAGACAGGCGTTTCCCCATATCGGACGTTTGACAGCATCAGCCGGTTTGCCGAATTACTGGCACTTTCCAGAAAGTCATCCTTCGAACCCAGGATCACGGAGCACAAGATCTCAGACGACACGGCCATCACGCTCATCGAACCGCCATGCGGAAGTAATACAGCCATTATCCGAAGTGGAAATGAATACCTGTTCATCGATACCGGCTATGCATGCTATCAGGAAGAGATGCTGGAGATTTTTAAGAAACTGATTCCGGATTTCGACACAGTTAGAAAGTCGGCCCTGATCACTCATGCTGACGTGGATCACTGCGGACTTCTTCCTCTCTTTGATGAGGTTTACGCCAGCGCCAAGAGCGCTGCCTGCATCCGCCTCGAGTACGAAGGTAAGGACGGGTATCGAGAGGTCAATCCTCTCCACAAACCCTATGTCCGAATTTGCAAAGCTCTGACTTCCTACACTCCGGTATCCCCGGAGAAGATCACGGTCATCGGTGATGACAGGCAGATCCGTCATCCGCTCGAACAGACCGGATTCTTCGATTTCGGCGATCTGCATTTCGAACTATACGAAGGCCGCGGCGGTCACCTCAAAGGCGAAACCGTGCTTCTGGATTATGAGCATCACATCGCTTTTACCGGAGATATCTTCGTAAACCTCAAGGATATGACTCCCCGCCAGCTGCAGTATAATACTTATGCGCCGATCCTGATGACTTCCGTAGATACGGATAA
>DFFH01000123.1 GCA_002368805.1 Mageeibacillus sp. UBA3781
GTCTTAACTTAATGACATTGCTCCGATAAGGAAGCAGTCCTTCATTTTGTTTTCCTTTTTCGATCGGGATCAGCCGAAGAGAGCGAGTAGTGTACCTGCGGCTACGGCAGAACCGATAACACCTGCAACGTTCGGGCCCATAGCGTGCATGAGAAGGAAGTTGCTGGGATCAGCTTTCTGACCCTCGACATTGGATACACGGGCCGCCATCGGAACAGCAGATACACCGGCGGAACCGATGAGCGGGTTGATCTTGCCGCCGGAAAGCGCGCACATGATACGTCCGATCAGGAGACCACCAAATGTGGAGAAGGCAAATGCGATGAGACCGAGAATGATAATCTTGATCGTATCCAGTGCCAGGAAGTTCTCGCCCATTGCAGTCGCACCTACGGTAACACCGAGGAAGATCGTAACGATATTGCACAGTGCATTTTGCGCGGTATCGGAAAGACGATCAGTAACACCGGACTCCTTAAAGAGGTTACCCAGCATCAGCATACCGAGAAGAGGTCCTACAGACGGCAGGATCAATGTACAGATAACGGTAACGATGATCGGGAAGCAGACTTTCTCGACCTTGGATACCGGACGGGTCTGCTTCATCTTGATCTTTCGAAGTTTCTTCGGAACCATCGCCTTCATGATCGGCGGCTGGATGATCGGGATCAATGCCATGTAGGAATAAGCAGCGATAGCGATCGCCGAGAGGAGCTGCGGAGCCAGTTTCGTGGTCAGGTAGATCGCTGTCGGGCCATCTGCACCACCGATGATAGCGATGGAAGAAGCCTCAGCAGCAGTGAATCCGAGGAGGGATGCCATAACAAACGCGAAGGAAATACCGAACTGTGCGCCGGCGCCCATGAACAGGGACGACGGTCTGGAGATCAAGGGTCCGAAGTCTGTCATCGCACCAACGGCCATGAAGATCAGGCACGGGAAGATTCCCAGCTTAACGCCTAAGTAGATATAGTCCAGAAGTCCGGGAGCAATATTGGCATCTCCGCCGCCAAGCATATCCCAGTGGACATGTCCTCCTGCGAAGATCTCAGAGTGATAGAGACCTGCGATCGGGAGGTTACTCAGTAACATACCAAAAGCAATCGGGAGCAGAAGGAGCGGCTCGCACTTCTTGCCGATCGCCATGTAGATCAGCACCCCGGCAATTACGATCATGACGGCCTGCTGCCAGGTGATCGCGTAGATACCGCTCGACTCCCATATATTTTTTAATGCATCAATAAACACGGTTTGCGGCCTCCTAACTTAAGAAATCGTTAAGAGAACGTCGCCGGTGGCTACCGTCGCGCCCTTGGATGTGAGGATCTGGCCAACTGTACCTGCGCAAGGTGCATAGATCTCGTTTTCCATCTTCATGGCTTCGAGAACGACTACCAGATCGCCTTCCTTAACCGCCTGACCGGCTGTAACGTTGATCTTCAGGATCGTTCCCGGGAGCGGAGCCGGAACCGGAGTACCGGAAACCGGACCGGCAGGAGCAGCGGCGGGAGCCGGTGCAGCCGCAGGAGCGGCAGCGGGTGCCGGTGCAGCAGCGGGTGCAGCAGCAACAACAGCGGTCGTCTTAAGAAGGTTTGCCTTACCCTTCTCTACTTCAACTTCATATACTTTATCGTTAATTGTTACGTTATAAATCATCTTGGCGTCTCTCCTTTACTTTTCTTCCACCAGCGTAATGGACTTAAAGATAAGTTCACTCAGCGGGATACCGGTGTTGTCACTAACGATCGCCATAATCATGGCAGCAGTCTTCTCATCACAGCCCTTGAGCTTCAGGGAACCGGAAGAGAATTCCTCGCCCGGATCTTCCGTGGCAGGTGCAGCAGCAGGGGTAGCAGCAGGTGTTACCGGAGCGGGTGCTTTTGCCTTAGTAGCGGAACCGACGACTGCGCCGAAGAGACGGATGCAGACGAAGATGATGAAGAGCACCACAAAGACGATCGCCCATACAAAGAGAGCAACTCCAAGTGCTTCGCCGATACCATATACTCTATCCGCATTGGCAACTTCAGAAGTAGATTCAGCAACCTCAGCCGAAGTTTCAGCAACCCTTGCGAGCAATAATAATGCAGGATTCATGAAGATCAATCCTCCTTCTTCTCGATCGTGTAATTCACGGTGTTGCTCTCCTGCTCTTCACGGTAGTCGAAGAACTTCTCAGCGACCTGAGGGAAAGCGATGTAGGAGAGGACATCCTCGTCAGAACGGGCACGCTTACCAAGTTCAGCCTTCGTCTTCTCGAAAGCAGGCTCAAGGGAATCTGCATATCTGCCCTTCACGAGCTCTTCGGGCTTCCAGCATCTGTCGATGAGTTCCTGGTTTACTTCGCCCGGTGCTCTGCCGTATTCACCACGCAGATACGCCTTGATCTCCTTAGAGATGTTCTTATAACGCTCGCCGAGGAGAACGTTCTGAACCGCCTGGTTACCAACCATCTGGGAAAGAGGTGTAACGAGCGGCGGATAACCCATATCCTTACGTACTGCAGGGATCTCTGCGAGAGCCTCGTCAAACTTATCGAGAGCATTCATATCCTTGAGGTTAGCGATCATGTTAGAGAGCATTCCACCCGGAACCTGATACTTGAGGATATCTGCCTTGATGCCCATAACGGTAGGATTGAGTGTACCGTTGTCGAGGAACTTCTTTCTTACAGGAACGAAGAAATCCGCGATCTTCTTGAGCTTGTCTATATCCAGACCGGACTCATAGCCGAACTGACCCATGGTGTATGCCATCGTCTCTGTGCAAGGCTGGGATGTACCGCCTGCGAAAGAGGAGATCGCACAGTCGATACCGTCCACACCGGCCTCGATCGCCTTCATAAGAGTCATCGGGCCCATGCCTGTTGTATGGTGAGTGTGGAAGAAGAGAGGAACGGAGATCTTCGCGTCCTTGATCGCCTTTACGAGATCATAGGCTTCCTTCGGAGAGCAGATACCTGCCATATCCTTGATCGCGATGGAGTCAACGCCCATCTTCTCGAGTTCTTTGCACATCTCGACGTACTTCTCGAGAGTATGTACCGGAGAGGTGGTGTAGCAGATGCAGCCCTGTGCATGCTTGCCGCACTTCTTTACTTCGTCAATGCAGACTTCGATATTACGGAAATCATTGAGAGCATCGAAGATACGGAAGATGTCCATGCCGTTCTCGGCGGACTTTCTGATGAAGAGACGTACGACGTCATCCGGGTAGTGCTTATATCCGAGGATATTCTGTCCACGCAGGAGCATCTGAAGCGGAGTCTTCTTCACCTTCGCCTTGATCTTTCTAAGTCTCTCCCACGGATCTTCATTGAGGTAACGCAGGCAGGAATCAAATGTCGCGCCTCCCCAGCACTCCAGCGAGTAATAACCCGCCTCATCCAGTGTTTCCAGAATGTCTTCGAAATCCGAAAACGGCATTCTGGTCGCGATCAGCGACTGGTTCGCATCACGCAGTACGGTCTCAGTAATGTTTACTTTCATAACAACGAGCCTCTCCTTATGTCAAAATTTTAGAAACTGAATCAGGGAAAAACGAGTGTGAGAAACCCAACTTTTTCCGTATATCAGTATATAGGATATAAGAGGTCAAAACAAGGCAAAATCGATTAAAATTTCACTGATTTTATAATCCTCGAAAAGAACATGCAAATCCTCGAAAAGCACTTGCGCGTAACGTTTCGAGGCGAGTTCTTTTCGCGAGGAAGCAGTGCTTTTCGTGAGAAAGATAACGATTTCTCGATTATTTCCAAAAACAGCCGCCAAGTGAGAAAAATATTGGAAATCTTACTCTCAAAACGACGAAAACGGGTATTTTTCTCAAATATTTCCACAAACTACTGTCCAGCGAGAAATATTTTGGAAATCTACGCCAAAAGCACTTGTTCACGCGCATTTTTCTCATATTTTTCCAAATACCCCCTAAAAACGAGAAAAAATCTGGAAATCGCAGCGGGATGTACGCCCCCTCTTCTCAAACAAAAAAACGGGCTCTGAAAAGGCCCGCCATTAAGTGTTGCGTATTTACTTTTTCATCCCCAGCTTGATGACCTGATCGGCGCCGGCGATGGTGGAAAGACGGTGGGCAATGATGAAGCCCGTTCTTCCCTTCGTCATGTTATCGAAGGCCTCGACGATACGCTTCTCGGTGAGGGTATCGACCGCGGATGTCGCTTCATCGAGGATGAGGAGCGACGGATCCATCAGAAGGACACGCGCGATACAAAGAAGCTGCTTCTGCCCCTCCGACAGCGAGATGTCCTTGCCGGGAACGGTGTCATACCCTTCAGGAAGTCTCTTGATAAAGCCGTGCGCGCGGGCTGCTTTTGCTGCAGCGATGATCTCTTCCTCTGTCGCATCCGGACGCCCGTACGCGATGTTGTCGCGGATCGACCGCTCGAGGAGCCACGTCTCCTGAAGCACCATACCGAATCTTCTTCTAAGCTCGGATCTGCTCATCTCCGTGATGTCTTTTCCGTCGATCAGGATCCGTCCGGAATCCGGCTCATAGAAGCGCATGAGAAGGTTCATGAGCGTAGTCTTGCCGCAGCCGGTAGGTCCGATGATCGCGACCTTCTGGCCGGGCTCGACGCGGAGGCTGAAGTCGTCGAAGATCTTCTTTTCCTTCGTATAGCCGAAGGTCACATGCTCGAAAAGCACTTCTCCGCCGTGTTCTCCTGCCGCCGGGGAAGAGCCGCCCTCCGCTGCTTCAGAGGAAGTTCTGTCCTCCGCTGCCTGTACGGGTGCTTTTGCCGAAGAAGATGTGAGTTCGTAAGTCTCTTCCGGATCTTCCTTTTCTTCCGGAAGATCGAGGATCGAGAAGACACGGGTCAGCGAAGCAAATGCCGCCATGATCTGTGTCGTGATGTTCGTCAGGTCGTTGATCGGTTTACTGAAGTTTTTCCAGTAGAGGATGAAGGTCGTGATATTTCCTGCGGTAAGGCCGCCGATCCACACGCCCAGTGCACCGATCAGAATGTATGAAGTGGAGTCAACGAAACGCGTCACCGGGTTCGGGAGAGACGAGGCAAACTGCGCCGTAACAGAGGATTTATTAAGCTGCTCATTTTTCTCTCTGAACTCGTCGAGGAACTTGTCCTCGCAGCCGAATGCCTTGATCTCTTTCCTGCCGTAGAGATTCTCCTCCACGTCGCCGGAGATGGAGCCGACGAGGTTCTGCTGGGACTTGAAGTACTTCGTCGTTTTCTTCGCGATCGTGGTCGCCGACCAGATCATGAGAACTGCCATCGGAAGGATGATGAGAGTCATTTTCCAGCTGATGAATACCATAAAGCCGACCGTGCCGAGGATCGTGACAAGAACGGTAAAGAAGTTCAGAAGTCCCTGCAGCATGCCCTCGGAGATCGCGTCCGCATCGTTGATAAAGTGCGTCGCGGTATCGCCCTGGGGGTGGGTGTCATAGAAAGAAACAGGAAGTTTCGTGAGCTTTTGCGAAAGCGCGCGTCTTACTTCCAGCGCGGTCTTCGCCGCGACGACATTGGCATAGTAACTGACGACCCAGGTAAAAAGCGCGGCCACCAGATACATACCCAGAAGGATCAGGGCATGCGATCCGAGATAGGATAGATCGATACTTCCCGCCTCGCCCATGTGGTCGATGGTATAACCGAGGAATGCCGGCGCCACGACCTGCAGGCCGCCGCTCAGGATCGCCGCGAAGATAAGAAGGATAAATGAGAACTTCGAGGTGTTGGTAAAACGCAGAAGGGATGCCAGATCCTTCATGGAGACACGGGACTTGCCGTCAGACATTTTCGCCGCGTCCGGATTAAGATTCGCCATTCCGCTTAACATCGAGTCTTTCGCCATTATTCCACACCTCCCATCTCCTGGGATGCCGCGATGCGCGCATATGCCTCACACTCTTTTAAGAGGGCGTCATGCTTGCCCTGGCCGACCACCGTGCCGTTATCCAGTACGATGATCCAATCGGAATCGGCGATCTCGCTGATCTTCGAAGAGATCTCCACGACCGTCCGGTTATGTGTCTTCGCGTGCTCGGCAAGCGCTGCCGAGAACCTCGCGGAAGTGTCCTTATCCAGCGCTGCTGTCGCATCGTCAAGCAGCAGGATCTCCGCATCCGTGCAGAGGGCTCTGGCGATCGACAGACGCTGGCGCTGGCCGCCGGAGAAGTTCTTCCCCTTCGGCTCGACTTTCGCATCCGGACCGCCCTTCTCACAGATGAAATCCCAGGCCTGCGCCACTTCGCAGCGGGCCTTCAGTTCCTCGTCGGAAAGCGGAGTCTTTCTTCCGAGATAGAGATTATCGAGGATCGTCCCCTCGAAAAGCGCTGTCGTCTGGAATACCGGCGCCATCTTGCTGCGGAGAGTCTTTTCGTCGATCGAATCGATCGATTTTCCATCCACATAGATGTGGCCTTTGTTGATCTCATAGAGGCGGAGAAGCAGTGCGATGACCGTCGATTTACCGGAACCGGTCGTTCCGATGATGCCGAGCTTCTCGCCTTTTCTAAGCTCGAAGGAGACATCCCTCAGCGCGTAGTATTCTTCCGAATCATCTTTTCCGGAAAGGTAGGAGAAAGATACATCCTTCCACTTTACGATCGCCTTATCATCATGGTCTTCCGCTTCAGCGCCGGTCGCAGGTTCTTTCTTCTCGGGCTCAAGCTCGAGCACACTCTCGATGCGCTCTGCCGAGACGAAAGATCTCGAGAAAATGACCACCAGGTTTCCGATCTTATTAAGTTCGTCGAAGATGCTGAAAATGTAGTTGATAAAGGTCAGGAGCATACCGGCCGTGATCACGCCGCCATCGATGCGGTAGCCGCCGATCCACAGGACAAATACGACCGAAGCGTTCATGATGAGGATCGTGATCGGGCGCAGGAGCGCGGAATATTTTGACACGGAGATCGTCTCATTCGCGTAGTCTGCGCTGGCTTCATCAGTCAGATCCTGATGGTGCTTTTCCCGCGAAAAAGCACGCACCACGCGGATACCGGCGAGCCGCTCATTGACGACGCCGCTGATGTTGTCGAGTTTTTTCTGTACGATCTTATAGCGCACAAATGTCACGCGGATGATCGAAAGAAGCGTGACCAGGAACAGGAACGATCCGAATCCGATGACGATCGACATCGGTGCATCCAGAATGATCGCCGCCACGATACCGCCGATCGTGATAAACGGCGCACGGAATACCAGTCGGATAAACATCGAAACGCCGGTGCTGACCTGGTTGACGTCCGAGGTCATCGCGACATTTAAGAAGGACACACCGCATCTTTCCTGCTGGGCGACCGAAAGTGTATTGACCTTCGTCAGAAGGCGGTCACGAAGACGCGCGCCCACGCCCGAGCATGCACGTGCCGCACAGTACTGGCACACCGCTGCTGCGGCAAGTCCCATCGCCGCCATACCGAACATCAGAAGCGCTGTCCGGACGATGAATCCTTTACTGTCCGAGGAAAAACCGGTATCTACGATCTTTCCCATCAGGATCGGCAGGAAGAGCTCGAGGATCGCCTCGAAAAGCTTCGCTGCCGGGCCCAGGATAAACTCCAGCCGGTACGGCTTAAACTCGCGGAATATTTCTCTATACTTCTTTTTCATAACTCCCCTTGTTTCACAGAACCGGTGCTGTATCCGGTCCTTCTTCAGCGCCCTGATCCGGGCACGTCAGATCTGCTTATTTACTGTCTTATATTCGCCGTCCTCGATGTAGTACGGGCACGACTTCTGCCCGCCCTCGAGCATGCGCTCCCAGGCGTCCTGGTCGATCGGTGCTTCGCAGATATACTCACCAAGCATCTCATCATATTCGTAATTCGAGCATCTTTCGCAGTCGCTCATCTTCTCACCCTCTTCATGTCCGGAATAAGTGCTTTTCGAGGAAAGAAAAATCAGATCACTCACTCATGATCCGGCGTTTCTTCCGGTACTCGCTCGGCATCTCGCCCATGTGTTTCTTAAATGCCTCGGCAAAATAACTCGCCCCCGAGAAGCCTACTTCTTCCGAGATTTCCACGATCGCCTTATCGGTCTTGACCAGAAGGTCCGCGCCCTTTCTCAGACGGAATACCGTCAGATACGTATTCGGCGTCTGGTTCAGATATTTCTGGAAGATCAGGCAGCAGCTGGTCTTACCGATATTTCCCGCCAAGCGGATATCCTCCAGCGAGATCTTCCGCTGATAATTCAGCGAGATAAAGTTGATCATGTCCTTCAGCTGGCTAAGCTGCGGCGAGCTCTCACGGACTTTGGCGGGTGCTTTTGCATTGTGGCGGAAGATCTGCTCCCATATATGGAAGAACTCGCCCTGTGCGCCCAGCGCCAGCGTCGTCTCATGCCTCATATAGTATATACGAAGAATCGCGTCAAGGACACTCCTTTGCCACTCGATCTCCGGGCTTAAAACTGCATATGGAAAATCCGGATTATCGATGACCGGGATCACGAAGCGGCTCTCGATATTTTTCGTTGCGCAAAGAAGCAGCGGATGGAACCGGACGACAACAAAATCGCAGTCGGTGCGGGTATCGGAGTGGACCACATGCATCTGGCGCGAGTTGATAAATACACCCTCATCCTGGGAAAGCCCGATCGGTTCACCATTGATGGTGCACTGCATCGCGCCGCTCAGGACACAGAGGAATTCCACATCATCGTGCCAGTGGCTCTCCTGCGCAAAGTTCGGAAACGCGGAAAGCCTTTCACGGCGGATCGTGACAGGATAATCAATGTCATCAAACTCCATGCCCATGGAATTTTCAAGAGTATTTAACATTTGCTCAAAAATCGCCTTTTCGGAAGATTGTTATAGTATTAAGAACTATTCTAATTGAAAAAAACTTGTTTGTACACTACAATAATTCTTGTCACCGTAGCTTCAATATCGATGGCAATACTATTATCCTCATCCTCACGCTTTGGCCATATCATCCCCAATGGTAGATCAACGTGAGGATTTTTTATTGTCCTTTTGCGAGGAGTCAAATACGTCGCTGGTCCTCGCCGCTCCGCGTCTGCGGAATCGCTCCTTTATTTGCTCCTTGCAAAACAATAGAAAATCCGCAGAACTCGCCGTCGGGAATAATCTCCCATCCGGTTCGCATATAATCCCACTTTTTTGCAATTGCAAAATCTGCGGGGGAATCGCTCCTTTATTTGCTCCTCGCAAAACAATAGAAAATCCGCGTTACTTATCTTCCTGCTGTTTTCTGCGGAGCGCTTCATTCATCTCTGCGTTTTCTTTGCACTCGGACTTATATGCCATGATGAAGCCGATGACCAGGCACGGGAGGGCGCCGATCACAAAGCCGATCCAGTGGCCGATCCGCACGGAGTGGAACCAGTTGAATCTCCACACGATGACAGCAAGCATGATGGCCTCGAAGACGAACATCAGCGTGATCCGAAGGGCGATCGACTTGATCTTCAGGATCAGGTCCGACATAAAGATGTGGCGGATCACCCCGGTAAGAACGGCGACAATAAAGAACTGGAGGAGAGTGCTTTTCGAGAGGAAGCCGGGAGTCTCGTAGATCGAGCTGATCCGGCTCTGTTCAGAAGCGGTGGACGATGAGGAGATAAACATGACAATGGTGGCGACGACCGTCTGCATCGTAAATGCCAGGCTCACGGTATAAACGAAGTCGTGTATGCTTTTCTTATCTATGATTTTTCTTTTTTTATTCTTATCCATTACATCTTACCTCATGCCCTACTTCAGTCCCAGGCGCTCTCTAAGATCATCCGCATACATACGCGAGGCGATGATCTGCTCGCCGTTATCCATCGTGATGCGGATACGGTGATTGAGATCCGCACGCAGCGACTTGATATGTTTCAACTGAAGAAGTGTCGATTTACTGACACGGAAAAAGCCCGAGGCAGCAAGCTGCTGCTCGAGCTCGTACAGTTTTGATTCCGATTCGTACACGGCACCATCCGTATATACGAAACACTTTCTTTCCATGGCTTCCAGATAAAGAATATCTCCGATATCCAGAAGAAAGACTTCACCATCTTTTTTGACCGTGAGCTTACTGTCCATGACGCGAACCATGGAGATCAGCTTCTCGACTTCCGGGGTCAGCGCGGGACATGTCACGCTGATCTCGGTCTCGGGATTATCCGGGTTGATGTTGATCGATATTTTCACGCTTTTATCCTTGACCGGTCACACTAAATTGCCGGATCAATTTTTCAGTCCTTCTTTCCGAAATGCGAGGACAAAGAATGCTAAGATGATGATGGCATTTGCCGCAATGATGATCAGTCCTTCTGTTCCTATCTTAACATTATTTATGTCAGTAAGCGCAAGATAAAGCTGCTGGGTGTATAAAAACTTTGCGACCTTATCAATGGTGTCATTAAACTGGGCCATCATGGGAAGGAACGTAAACAGGCACATCACCGGGACTGAAAGGCTCGTCGCCGCCATCTGGTCTTTGGCAAGGACACCGATCGCCGCACCGAGAATGATGGAGATCACAAGGCCCAGCATGATCACACACATATACTTCCACCAAGCCGCATCATCCAGTCCGCAGGACTTACTCATGAGCATCGTCCCGATCAGGCAGCAAAGGAAGTCATACACGCCGACGCCCAGAAGATACGCTGCCGGGCGGACGTTACTCATCATCAGTGCGCGGAGCGTCCCCTTCTCTTTTTCTTCCGAGATGATCGCACTCATCGACACGATCGGTGCCATCGCCATGTACATAATGCTGAAGAGCTTCAGGTAGAAAA
>DFFH01000050.1:0-1352 GCA_002368805.1 Mageeibacillus sp. UBA3781
AGGTCGGCGGCATCCCCGTCGAAGAGGCATTCCTCGGGCTCCGCTACTCCGGCTGATCAAGCCCCACACAGATAAGAACACTAATCGTCTGAAATCAAAGAAGGAGCGGCATTACGTCGCTCCTTCTTCTTTTTTATTCTATTCGAAAAGCACTCGTACCGGACCTTTATCCTCCGGCTTCCGCCGGGGCACAGATCGCGGCAGGACATCCGCCCTACAGCTTACACTCTATTGTAGTTGATCAGGCAGCCCTTCAGGATGATTTGACGCTCTTCATCTGTCAGATCGCCGAGGCGCAGGTCGAATTCCTTCAGGCCGTTCTCACCGACAGTGTATGCCTTGATGACTTCGGTCTTGTTCTCGACCGCTGCCTTGATGCCCGGGATGAAGATGTAGTCGAGGTTCTTAAACGGAAGCTCGCCCTCTTCGATCAGGAACGGCAGCATACCCCAGTTGATGAGGTTGGATCTATAGCGCTTGGTGGCATATTCGTTGGCGATGTTCGCCCAGCCGCCTAATACCTTCTGGCAGGAAGCTGCCTGCTCACGGGCAGAGCCGTCACCCGGTTTTACTGCAAAGATCGTAGAACCGAATCCTGTATTGGTGCGGTGTACATCCGGGAAGTCCTTTTTGATCGTCTGCATGACCTTGTGGATCTCCGGGAACAGATCACAGAGCTTCTTATCTTCTTCTCTTGCCTTCTCGACCTTCTGGATCTCCTTGGCGCGTCCTACATACTCCGGATCCTTACGGCTCAGAGTAAACTCGGCAAGTCCGAGAGGATTGGATCTGTAAGAAGATGTCTCACCGGACGGGATCAGCTCGTCGGTCGTGGTAACCGGATCGTGGATCTCGGATACACAGCGCAGAACGAGGTTATCGGTAAGAGCGACCATGGCCGGCCAGTCCTTGATGTTCGGGCCGAAGTGGATCGGATATTCCGGATCAGCCACGCCCTTACTGTCGAATACACGGTTCTCGTAGATTTTTGAATCGAAGAAGTACTTATACTTACCGAACTCGCCGTCAAACTCGGTTGCTGCTGTGAGCTCGCCCTGGTTGGCAGCGGTTGCTGCGATAGATCTGGCATCCATAAGAGCAACAGAAGAGATCTGACCATTCTGGAGCTTGGATCCTTCACGGTTCGGGAAGTTTCTCGTACTGTGACGGATACTGAATGCATTGTTTGCAGGTGTATCACCGGCACCGAAGCACGGTCCGCAGAATGCGGTTTTGATGATCGCACCGGTCTCCATGATGGTTGCGGCGCAGCCGTTTCTGACGAGTTCCATATACACAGGCATGGATGCCGGATATACGGAAAGTGTGAATTCATTAGATCCGATGTACTT
>DFFH01000050.1:1525-2102 GCA_002368805.1 Mageeibacillus sp. UBA3781
TGCCGTTTCTGATCTTGCTTCTCAGAGAGAAATCGACCTTATCGCCGAGGGAGACCTTCGCGCGCTTCTCGACATCGTCGAGGATGTCGTCGAGGTTTGCCTTCAGTTCTTCGATCGTGTAAGTATTACTCGGATGGAACGGCATAGCGATCATCGGCTTGATCGTGGAAAGATCGATCTCAACGACACCGTCATAGTAAGCCACCTCACCCGGATTGAGTTCCTTATAATCACCGGAACGGCCGTGAATATCGTAGAAAGACTTGACTTCATCATCTGTCTGCCAGATAGAAGAGAGACATGTGGTCTCAGTGGTCATAACGTCAACGCCGATACGGAAGTCAGTGGACAGAGACTTCACGCCCGGACCTACGAACTCCATGACCTTATTCTTTACATAGCCGTTTGCAAATACTGCGCCAATGATGGCCAGCGCTACGTCCTGCGGACCCACACCCTTGACCGGTGCACCCTTCAGGTAGATCGCAACGACACCCGGCATGTTGATGTCGTATGTCTGGTTAAGAAGCTGCTTAACGAGCTCCGGTCCGCCCTCACCCATCGCCATGGTACCGAG
>DFFH01000050.1:2307-6808 GCA_002368805.1 Mageeibacillus sp. UBA3781
TCCTCGTTGATCGTACCGCCAACCGCACAGAGCGAGTTATGGCAGTTTGTCAGAACATACGGAACCGGGAACTTGGTAAGTCCGGAAGCACGCGCGGTCTGGATGATACCGACGAATGTAATATCGTGGGAAGTAAGCTTGTCGAACTTGATTCTCAGCTTCTCCATATTATCGGATGTGTTATGGTCTTTTAAGATCCCATACGCAATGGTCGCCTTCTTCGCGTCCTCTTTGCTCACGTTCTTACCGGTCTTACTGAGGATCGCCGCAGCCGCCTCCTGATTATCCGGAATAATTTCAGTTCCACGCAGAAGATATGCGCCGGAATCAAGTAAAGAAATCATAGATCATCCTCCTAAAAACTATCTATCGCATAAGGGCAGGTGCTTTTACCATGGCAAAAGCACTTGTCCGCCACTTTCTCGAACACTCCTATTATAAGGAAATCACGGGAAGTTGCAAGCAACATCGGCACTCACTTGTGGTTTCTTTCTGACATTCTTGCCCTCTTCTTCCCCTTTCAGATACAAAAGCACCGCCCCGCCATGCTTTGTCCGCACGACGGGGCGTATTAGTTTTATGTGAAAAGCGGTCAGACCATAACCGGTGGAAGATCTATCGCACGTTCTTCATCTCCACTAGTTACAATAACGTCCGTCATCTCGAATTCTATGACCTCAAGATCCATTTTTTCATACTTATCCATACCTCTTTCTCCCTCTTTTACCCTACAAGCGCCTTCGCTGCTTCATAGTATCGATAGTACGCAGTCAGTGCCAGTTTCTGAGCCTGCGTGGTCAAACCATAGTTGAGCATAGTCTTCACGTAGAAGAGCGCAGGCAGGGATATCGTTGCCGTTCCCTGATTCGTCTTGATCTCAAACCTTCTTTGCGTGTCCAGATGGTTCGGACCGATGTTACTTACAGAGAACACATAGTATTTTTCTCCGTTGAGATTTACTGATGTGCTGTTCCTTGGCATTATGACCGAACTGTTTTCCGGCTTGACATAAATCTTCAGTGTGGTTACAGAAGTAAGTGTCAGGGAAACCATCACATCGAAAGAGATTCCCGAGGTTCCCATATTCTTCCGAATGTCACAAAAAGTATCCATATTCAATTTAGTTACGGCTCGATCCACATCCAGGCTCGTCAATATCTCGGATGGTTTCGGAATAGCCGTATGATTTACAGAATCTGACCAGTTGGATTGCTGCATGTAGTAACCATACGTGTGAAGAGCATTCACAAGATCGATTATACGCGAATCGAAGTCTTGTGTATGATTCTGCAAATACTCAATGTAAGACATCGCGGAATACTTGTCTGTCTGGATCGCCTCTCCATCATAGTATAACGTTGCCGTGATCTCATCTGCCATTTCAAGACAATTGATGCTAAAGATATAGTAGCGGGAAGAATCCGTTTCTCCTGCCGAAGATGTTCTGACTGTAGTCTTTCTGCCTGTCGATGTCACAAATTCAACATAGCATTTGCTCACATCTGTTCCATCCGGAAAATCAACACCGAACTTCACACCGATGCTTCCACTCAAGCGAATCGCGTGGCTAACGATCTTCGGTCTCGGCACCGGCGCCGTGATTTCTACCGGGATACCCGCGTAATCCGTCTCGTATGGTCCATTGATCTTCTCCGCAAAAACATAGATGTGATAATCTTCTCCCCATGTTCCGCTGACACTGTTCGACAGAGTGAAGTATCCCTTGTTATTTCCACCATGAATCGCGCCGTAATCCAGAATACTGTTGCCATCTGAACCAAGCGTTTTACTTGTAACTATGTAAGAGATCTGAGATCTTTCAGCAAAGCGCTGGCCGGAAAGCGTATAGCCGAAAGTGACTTTTCCCCCGTCCATCGAAGCGGAATTATCCGGGACCGAAACGATCATCTCAGGATCCAGAAGAGTAAGCTTATATTCCGTTCCAAGCTCTCCGTATTTGCCCTTGACCGCTGTTGAGAAAAGGATCCTATTACTGTCTATATTCATTGCAGGAGCGACACCGGCTGAAGTTCCATTGACCTGAAGGCCACCTATACCATAAAAGATCCCGCCGGCAAATAAATCAACAGCCTGGTAATCTAATTCGTGATCCTGAGATCTTAACCACCAAATAGTAAAAGAAGACGGCGATTGAAGCTCGCACTTGTACCAGTTATATGCCGGATGATAGGGCGCAGAAGATCCATATGGGTCATTTGCCATGGCATCATAGTAGCCATATTCCGGATTTAAAACATCCTCTGCATCCAAAAGAAAGATCTTATCGTTCTGAAGTCCGATATAGTTGACGAATTCAGAAACGGCATCCGAATTTACCGACGTCAGCGGATGGCCGGCAACCGTGCTCGCGACAATACTTGATTTTTCCGTTGCTGTAAAAACGCCCGGTTTCCCCAGAAAAGCATCTCCATTCAGAGCTTCTCGAATATCGCTGTTGCTCCATACATTGGAAGACGAATCAAAGTCCGCATAGAACAGCGTTGAATCGCAGTCCAGGAACACCGTCTGTTTTTCAGAAAACAAAGTTGAATTCTTATCCAGAACACGGTACTTCACAGGTATATCTTCATACTTACCGAAATATACATAGGAGCCATTCCATTTGTCATCCGGAGTCTGCGGAACAGAAGGAGAACTCATCCCGTTAGTTCCGAGTTGCGTATTACTCAAGTTTTTTCCTTCGAAGTCGATTGGATCCGGCGTTTGCTGTTTGACCAATTCTACCGGAACACTTGCGTAGTCTGACTCGTATGGTCCATTGAGCGTCTCTGCGAAAACATAGATGTGATAATCTTCACCCCATGTTCCACTGATGCTATTCGGCAGTGTGAGATAGCCGGTACCATTTCCGCCATGAGTCGTGCCGTAATCCAGAATGCTGTTGCCATCTGATCCGATCGTTTTACTAGTGATCATGTAGGAAACGCGAGACACGTTATAGACGTTCTGTCCCGAAAACTTAGTGCCGAAAGTGACTTTATTTCCGTCCATCGAAACGGAACCATCCGGGACCAAAACGATCATCTCAGGATCCAGAAGAGTAAGCTTATATTCCGTTCCGAGTACACCGTATGTACCCTTGACCGCTGTTGAGAAAAGAATGGAATCACGATTTACGTTAAATGCCGGCGCGTAATTTTGGGCTTCATTTCCCTGTGTGGAGCCGTACCCATATGCCACAGCGGCAACAAAGTACGTCGTGAATCCGTTGTACTCATGAGATCCCGCAGGATTTCTGAGCCAGTACAAACTGAATTCATACTCGTCATCACCAATTCTTCTCTTGTCATAATTTCTAACGCGATAGAAATCACTATATTCAGATTCTTTGTCCGAATTGATGTACCCATAATCCTCATTCAGAATATCTTCGATATCCAGAATGAATACTTTGTCGCCGTTTAGTCCGACATAATTTCCGTATTTGTCAATGGCACTTTGCTCAATACCCGATAGAGGGTGACCGGCAATATAGCTCTCCGCAATGGAATCTCTTTCTACACTCGTGAATACACCAGGCATGGTAAGGAAGCCATCACCATTTAATACACTCTGCAGATTACTTCCTTCCCATATATTTTTTCCCGGAATGCCGGTTTCCACATCGCCATCAAAGTTAGCACCGTAAATAGTTTTGTCACTATCCAGAAACATTGTATTACCGCCGAATTTCGTGGAATTCTTATCAAGCACACGGTATCTCATCGGTTGACCGTCATATTTACCGAAATATACAAAACTTCCCTGCCAGGCATCATCTTGATTCGTAGGCTTTCTCGGGTTACTGATCTGGTTAACACCAAGTTTTGTATTGCTTGTTGTCTTCGCCACTGTGTCATCCGCACGGACAAAATCTTTCACGGTCATTCCGTACATGGCCGGAATGAAAAGAGCGGCTGACAGAATCAGCGATGCGATCTTCGCAATTTTCTTCTTAGACCTTTTCAACATACTTTCTTCCCCTCCACTTCTATTGTCATCTGTTTCCGTCTTTCCCGACGATCCACGATCATTCGGAAAAACAAAATGCGTGTTGTCTTTCGTTTGCACGGAAATCAACACGCATTACATAGCCAATTTATATACACGCCTGAAAACGGGAGCTGAGCAAGCTCTTACTAAAGAATACAGATGAGCTACTATCGTACAAGAACACATAGCCTATACCCCAAGAAAAAACACTTCACAAACCCTGTTTCAAACATATATATTTTATCATCGGGCATATATACGGGTCAATTATTCTTTACGAAGAAATCTCATTCATCTTAAGTTTTGGGAAGCGGATCTTTCTTGCATAAAACCAGTACCCGAATTCGTTTCTTGTTTTACTATATCAGACTTACAAGACCTGAAAACTGTTCACAACTTTGCCACACTTCTTGTATATTATATCTATGTCGTTTAAATATTTTTTCATCGACAAAACAGCACTTAGAGTATTCGACAAACAGTTTACGAGGCAGCATATGGGAAAGAG
>DFFH01000071.1:0-2022 GCA_002368805.1 Mageeibacillus sp. UBA3781
GGCTGCGGTTTCCCGGATTGGGAAGGAAACTTCGACGGCTTAAAAGAGATGTGCAAGCACTGCTTCCCGGGTCACGATATCGTATGCGTACCGGAAACACCGATGCTGAATATTCCTGCGGCAGCGCCGGTTGCCGAGCCGCTCCTTGCCCGTTTTGAAGCCGCCGGCGAAGAGTATGCAAAAGCACTTACCCTTTCACCCGAGACGATCGCTTCTTTGGAAGTGCCGATGATCCCGAAAGAGATGTATATCCAGAACGTCAATGCGATGTAAGTAATACGTCATATATTGCGCTATACGTAAAAATCCATGAAGTGGTCAATGTAGAGGGTGCTTACATTGACCACTTTATTGACTCTATCTGATTTCAAGTATTATATCCCGTAGCTTTTGCAGATATTTTTCCGTTTTCTTCGATTCTATCGGCTACTCCTTTATGGGTTTGACAGATAAAAAATCAATATATGAGATTCTATCCGTACGATTGTGCCGTAACTTACCCATAATTTTTTCGTTTCTGCTTTTTTATCGGTCTCATTCTTAAATAGATTACCGATATGAATTCGCTTTCCTCGTTTCTTATCCGTCGGGAATGATGTAATCATACGGATAGAATCTCTGATTACTCATTTTTATCGGTTTTCTCGCGAGTGATATACCGGGCAACCATCTTTACACGATGAATAATTCTGTTTTTGCGAGAAGAATCTGTGAAGGCATCCAGAATATAGTATAATTCTCGCTAGAAAACACAGGGGGGATGATAGATGGGATTATTTGATTTCCTCACATCCGGAGATGCATCCTACGGATACAAGACCTATAAGAACAAGCACGGCTGGAACAACGAGAAGATGCTCGAACTTCTCATGAATGTGTCCTCGACCTTCGGCACACCGAAGATGGGATGGATCAGAGCTTTTGGAAAAGAACGTGAGGTAGTGGTTTTCCCGCAGCTGAACGACATCAATTACATCTACGTGGACGCACAGGAGAAGAAGATTATTGTCAGTATGGCGCCAAAGCCGGGACAGATCGGTGGCGCGGTCGATCACGTGGATACGATGGACGGATCTTCAGAGGATCCGGATCCGCTGGGTGCGACCATTGACTCGATGGAGCCGGTCTCTGAGATCTGCAAGGTCGTGGAGGATCTTCTGAATGATCCTCCCGCGTGATTTATACGGCTGGTCTATATCACGGATATAAATAGTGCAATACAAAAAAGACGATAGCAGGGAATGCCATCGCCTTTTTTGTGCTTAAAATCAGGCGGACAGGCCATGCTCAGACTTCAGATTTTCTTCTGTAGCCACAAAAGGTCATACCAGCGGTCGAATTTCTTGCCGATGTCTTTCATGTGCGCAACTTTTTCATAGCCCATGTGCTTGTGATAATTGAAACTGTCGTGAGTGAGGTATTCGTCCTCTTCCTCAGAAAAAGCAACTCCGGCCAGCAGGTTAATGATGCCTTGCTCCTTCAGGAGCTTTTCAAGTTCACGATAGAGAAGGGAGCCGACTCCTTGTCTTCGATAATCTTTATCCAGATAGATGGAGTTGGCCACTGACCAGGCATAGGCTTCGCGGCAGCTATATGGGCTGGAGTACGTGTATCCGACAATAAGACCGTCTTTTTCTGCGACCAGATACGGGTACTTTCCCATGATCTTTTTCATGCGTTCTTGAAATTCAGCAACCGTCGGAACAACATACTCAAAGGACACGGCAGTATTAAGTACGTAGTGGGAGTAGATCTCCACCAGTCTTTCTGCATCTTCTAATTTGGCTTCTCGTATTGTAATCATTGAATCTCCTCGTTTCATTAGTAATTCTTTTCTTATGTTTGTGAACAAGTGCAGCATTCCTCATCTTTCCTGCATGCTTCGTTATAAATCGCCAGCGCTTCCAGGACTTTCTCCTGCTCTGTCTTATTCATGCGGGAGAAGACCTTTTTAAAAGCCGCATTCATGTCGTTTTCGATCTTTTCAAACCTTGACTGTCCTGCATCGGTCAGAGTCAATAC
>DFFH01000071.1:2144-2971 GCA_002368805.1 Mageeibacillus sp. UBA3781
TCGATACTCCGGCTGATGCCGCTCTTATCGAGGTGGAGTTGCTTGGCCAGATCCTTGATGCATATACCGGGGTTCCGTCCGATTTCCACGACCAAAAAGCACTGGGACTCGTTTACACTGCATTGGCAGCAGTCACTTCGGTTTATGTTTTCCAGATGGCATTCCAGCTCACGGGTCAACTCACGAAACTGTTTTACTTTGTCCATTTTGTATCTCCTTTTCTTTGCCGATCCGCTTCGTTCGAATAGATGATAACTGCAATAGTTGCGAAAGTCAACTAATTTTCTGAAAAAGATTGCAGAAAATATCTTCATACGAAAAAACCTTGGAACCATCTCTGATTCCAAGGTTTTGTGTGAGTAACTCTATTGTGACGATTTCGTGTGAGATCAGAGCGACTGCTTCAGGATCTCGCGGACCTCGTCTTTGGAAAGGACTTTGTAGCCGCCTTCGAGGATGATGGTGCCTTCCGTGATGCCGTCGATCATGTCCTCGGTTGCCCCAAGTTCCGAGATGTTGAGCGAAACACCGATCTTCTTCATCCAGTCTTCCATGGCAGAAAGGCCTTCCAATGCTACCTGCTCGTCGGTCTTTCCTTCAGAAGAAACATTCCATACTTCCTCGGCGAATCTCTTAAATTTTTTGACACCGTAAGGAAGGATGTAGCGGTAGTAGGGGAGGGAGACGGCTGCCAGGGTCATGCCGTGCGTGGCGTCTGTGTACGCGCCGACGGACTGGCCGATCATGTGCACCATCCAGTCAGTGCTTTTGCCGCGGGAAATCAATGTATTCAATGCCCAGGTGGCCGTCCACATGATGTTGGATCT
>DFFH01000164.1:0-22460 GCA_002368805.1 Mageeibacillus sp. UBA3781
TTTCTCATAGCTTTTCCTCCTTCATCATTCGCGGACCTTCTGTAGCACAATTTATAAGTTCTCGCGATTTCGTGAGTTGTTTTCTAATACCCTTTACTCTTTTTTCGAGCTTTTCCCTCTTACCAGCTCATGTTCTCTCATAGTAATGATAAATGATATCGGCGGATAAGTCCTCTTTATTTTTTAAACAATTTTAGAAATAAACGTGAATGGCTTATTCCTTTTGTTCTGACTATAGTTTATAATCAACGGTGTCAAACAAAAAACGGTCCGGGTTACGTTTTAGGGGCTGCTAATTTGTTTTGAACTTCAAAATAAAAATTGGAGCAGGAAAATGGGTAGAAAATCGACGAAAGAAAACAAGAACATTTATCAGATCAGCCGCGAAGCACAGAATCTTACACGTGACGCTGCTTCTGAGAAACTGCAGTACATCTCGGCAGACCGTATCGAGAAGATCGAGAACGAAAAGACACTCCCTCACCCGGAAGAGATCCTGGCCATGGCCGACTGCTACAAGAATCCTTCCCTTTGCAACTACTTCTGCTCTCATGAGTGCCCGATCGGTCAGGAATATGTTCCTGAAGTCGTTCCAAAAGAACTTTCCCAGATCACTCTGGAGATGATCGCGACCCTTAACTCCATCGACAGAAATAAGAACCGTCTCATCGAGATCACCGTAGATGGCAAGGTCAATGACGATGAGCTTCCCGACTTCATCGAGATCAAGAATGAACTGGATAAGATGGCACTGACCATCGACTCCCTGCGGCTCTGGATCGACAATGCGATTGCTGCAGGCGCACTGAATAAGGAAGATTTCGACAAGTAATTTTTAATTCACGCATAAAAGAATCGAGCCCGTATGTCTCACTCATACGGGCTCTTTTGTTGAAAGTGGAGGTGTTTTGTTTTCCTGGCATATCCTTCGTCCATGGAAGGTCGACTGATCTACCAGTCCGATCCGCCTGCTCAGCTGGGGGAACGTATTCATTGCCTCGCATAAGCGGATCATTTGAAGCCTTTTGTCTAAATCCATGAAGTCACATCCTTGCTTCAGTTTCTGATTTCCATTTCGTTTTGCTACCTTGAAGATATTCTATTACTCCTTCCTGAAAAGAAACACAGCCGCCGAAGGTAAAATAGCCCCTCCTATTTTATCCGGAACCGCATCTTAGAATGATATAATGAGGAAAACAGAAAATTGGAGTTTACCTTAGATCTTTCTTCATATACTTGACATAGGCGATGACGATACCTGCGATCATGAAGGCCATTCCGGGAAGCAGATATTTCAGTTCCAGATGTCCGCTCTCGATTATGTCTGCAGTCTCCGTATAGGAGAATGCGGAAATGTACTTCAGTGGTCTGGCCGAAGAAGATATATTTGCGACGATATTCAGGAAATACATCAGGCATGCCATGCCGATGCCGATGCCAAGTCCGCCGCGCGTCAGAAATGACGAGATACCGAAGCAGATCCCGGCGATCTCCAGCTGCATCAGAAGATACGCAAGGTGAAAATGCAGCAGCTCATGCCAGAAGACCTTCTCTCCGATCGCCGCGATCGAGATGACCGAAAGCCCAAGAACGATTGCATTAAGGATCAGGATGATCGCAAAAACACTTAAAAGCTTCGAAGTGATTACCTTTGTGCGGGATACCGGATGCGCAAAGAGAAATTCCGCAGTATGGTCGCGTTCCTCTTTCATGAGCGCGGATACGCCCACGATCGCAGCAAAGAAAGCGCCTCCGATCCCGATGATGTTTCCTCCCTCGACCGAATAGAACCCGATGATCGTACCGAAATCGAGGCGGTCCATGCCAAATGCCTCCGTGAAATTTCCCATCGAGGAGAACATCTCATTGACATCTCCCATCTGCGACTTCATCTCCGGGAACATCAGGACACAGGTGGCGATCAGAAGCCCGATCGAAAGGCTCCAGATCAGGAGCATCTTCTTCTGCATGCGTAATTCTTGCTTAAATATCGTCATTTTCTTCCCTCTTTTGTCTCGTAGTAGTGCATGAAGATCTCTTCCAGACTCGGCTCTGTGATCGTTATATCCCGGATCTTCTCCCCTGCCAGGATCGTAAGGAGCTGCTGGATATCGCCCTTATAGAGGAACTTCAGCTCATCCTCCCCGGCATCGTCCGTAAAGGTAATACCCGATAGACCCTGAAGCTTTTCTCTGGTGAGTGTGCCGATGACAGAGATCTTGCGGGTCCCGGTCTGCTCAAGGTCTGAAACTTTTCCGGAAAGAAGGATCTTCCCGTCCTTGATAAATGCGGCACTTCTGCAGTAGGCCTGTACTTCCGAGAGGATATGTGATGAGAAAAAGATCGTCGATCCTTTATTATTCTCTTCCATCAGGATCGAGAAGAACTCCCGCTGCATCAGCGGATCAAGTCCGGATGTAGGTTCATCCAGTATCAGCAGATCCGGGTGGTGCTGGACGGCGCAGATGATCCCGACCTTCTTTCTGTTTCCGAGGGAAAGGTCCTCCACCTTCTTCATCGGGTCGAGATCGAGGCGCCCGCAGAGCTCTTCTGCCCGTTTTCTGCAGTCCGCCCCGCGAAGATCCGCGGAGTATGCGATCGCATCTTTTACCCGCATCTTCGGATAAAAAAATATCTCCGACGGAAGATAGCCCACCTGACTCAAAATCTTTTCTTTTTCCGTTACGATATCATGTCCGAGAACAGACGCGCTTCCGGATGACAGATGGATAAGACCGAGAAGCGTCCTGATCGTTGTTGATTTTCCGGCGCCGTTCGGACCTATGAATCCGAAGAAATCTCCCTTTTCGGCCTGAAGATCCAGATCCGTGATGCCTCGGGATACGCCATAGGATTTCGTCAGTTTTCTGGTGTCGATGGCAAGTGCTTTTTCCATATTCAGATCCTCTTACTTCAAATACATTTTCTTCCAGAAATCGATCAGACCTCTGTAATCCGCGACGACCTTATCGATATCGATCGGCCCCTTGTGCTGCATCTGATAAAGATATCCCTCCGATGCGAGATAGATATCCTGATACATCATCTTCAGATCGATCCCTTCCTTAAATAAAGATGGGTCGAGCTTCGGAAGTGTCGTATTTGTCTGAAGTTTCGAGTAGGGTTCGATGATCTTTACGAGTTCGCCTTTGACCTCTTCGTCATCTTCGTAATAGGCCTTTAATGCAAAAGCACTCATATCCGGATATTTGCGCATCATTTCCGTCTTGGCAAGGAGGCCTTTATACATCATCTCGAAAATATCTTTCTCCTGATAGCATCCGGCGCGGGTGACATACTGACGTGTCAGTTTCTCTGCCGTTTCCATGAGAAAGAGATAAAGTTCCTTCTTATTCTTGAAATAGAAAAACAGCAGAGATTTACTAATGCCGGCTTCGGCTGCGATCTCATTCATCGGACTTTTCCGATAGGAATTATTCGCAAACACACGAAAGCCGGCATTTAGAATGCGGTTTTGTTTTTCTTCCGGGAGCTGGTAAAACTTCTCGTTCATGGTATCTTCCCTTTCTGTGATTTGTTGACCAAACCGGTTAATACCATTTTTACGCTATTGACCGTTTTTGAGAAGCCTCCTTTTAGATTTATACCTGCTTCGGATAGAAATATTTGGCAGATGGGAATACCGGATCGGTAGATTCGTAGATCAGAAGCGTAGTACGCTGATCGATCGTTCCAAATCCCGCGATGATCAGATGCCCCTCATCATTCTCACCATAGATCAGAAGGCAATTATTCTTATCCTGCAATGCTTTTACATGCATATCCGTATATGTGGAATCAGCACGCTGCACAGTTATCTTCGGATCAGTGGAAGATCCTTCGATGGTGATCTTTATGCCTTCGTGATTATCCACATATTCTCCGAGCCATGGTGCCAGATCAGCATCTTCTGTCTCTCTCGTTCCCGGAATCGCAGAATTAAGAACCATAAACGCGGTCTCCTCAGCCGGGTTATAGAGGATAAACGATCCCAGGCATCCGTTTCTGTTGATCTCCTGATAGGCCTCGATCCATTCGATTGCTTTATCCGGGATCTGCGAAACAGGTGTATTCGGCAGGTAAAGAATGATCTCCCCGGCACTGGTAAAACCGTAAGGATCACTATAGTTTACCTCGGCAGGGAGATCCATGTATCGGTCTGTCTTCTTATCGAATTTCTCTGTCTCCATCTTTGTAACATGTGTGGAGAAAGAATACTCATTGACTCTCGAAAAGCCATCGATCGTGCCGTGAAAAATGCACTCCAGCATATCATATCCATCGCCGTCTAAATTCATGATTGCACTTTCATACTTTCCATCAAAAGAATTCTGCTTCGTATCGATCGTCAAGTCGGTAGACCAGCTTGTCAAAGCCGTAAGATGGCAGATAAATGAATCCGGAATCTCATAAGTGTCATCTGCATAAAGAGAATACAGATCTTCATCCAGTTTACGGATGCGCGCTGAAGGCGTGTTCGGCGAAGGTGTCTGCGACGCTTTCGGATCTGCACTGCTGCTTATATCCGTATCGGGGGATGAAGTATCATCGCTCGTACCGGTATCCGAAAGGTCTGCTTTCTCCGTGGATCCACTTGTCTCAGATGATTCCGGGTCAGATGTCACGGATGTGATCTTCCCGGATCCTTTTGTACTTTTACATGCAGACATGGCAAGGCAGACTGCCATCACGCCAGCTAAAATGATTCTCTTTTTCATAATTACTTTTCCTGATTTCCTCTATTTTTTTCTTCCTGATTATAGCATCCCTTCCGGGAGAAACATGACGATTCTCTCATACAGAAGGATTCTCCTCTTCCAGTGAAATCGTCAGATCTTGATGCGCTGATAATAAAAGCATGCCAGCTGGGTACGGTCACGAAGGTCGAGTTTACTAAGAACGGAGCTGATCATATTCCGCACTGTCCCCTCTCCCAGGAACATCTTCTGCGCGATCTCCTTGTTGGAGAGACCTTCGGCAACAAGCTCGACGATCTCCTTCTCCTTGGGCGTGATATCATAGTCCTCCCAGCGGAAGGATTCACTTCTGTTCAGAAGATCCGGAAGCCTCTCCACGATCTTTCCGCCAAAGACCGTCTGTCCTCCATATACAGCCCGCACTGCATCCGACAGCGAGGCGCAGTCCTGCTTGAGAATATACCCCTTCGCGCCGACTTTCAGCGCCTGGTTGATATATTCGTCATCCAGAAATGTCGTAAGAAGGATCACCTTCGCATCGGGATCGATCTTCAATATCTCGGAGGTCGCCTGAAGGCCGTCCATATCTTCCATACGGATGTCCGACAGCACCAGATCCGGTTTTGCTTCGGCAAAAGCACTTACCGCTTCCCGTCCGCTTCCGCAGAGGCGTACGACCTCGATATCTCCGTCTTTTTCCAGAATGATCTTTAAGGACTCCTGTACGAGTGGATCATCGTCCACGATCATGATTCTCATGTATTCTTTCCTCCCTGCTTCGGAATCGTTACCGTGATGTGAAAGCCGTCCGGTCCGCTCTGGATGGACGTTCTTCCGCCCACTGAGACCGCACGGGAATTGATATTATATAGTCCGATGCCGTGTTCTCCCTCGAGCGCGGCAAAGTCTGAAGGCCGCGAATACTCAGCGACCTTACAATTACCGTCATCGGATACCAGTACACGCCAGAACGTCACATTCTCCACGACCTCCAGGCGTACCTTCTTACCATTACAGTGTTTCGATATATTCGTCACGCCCTCTTTGATGATGCCGAGGATCGCATTCTTGACATTATTCGGTACCGGGGACTCGATCGATGTACTGACCGTCACGTCGAAATGGTCTTTGATCGCGGAGGCGATCTCGTGGATACCGATCGAAAGGTCGATAGAATCGTCATGCAGTTCGTGCACCGACCTTCTGATATTCGTCATGGCTTCATTGACTGTGGAGCTTACTGACTCGAGATACGGCTTCGTCTTCTCATCCTGATTGATGACGTTGATCGCCTGCAGCTGAACAACCGCCCTCGTCAGCATATGCCCCACGTTATCGTGGATCTCCCGTGCGATACGGTTTCTCTCGGTAAGAGTGGCATTTCGGATCTGCATATCCACGTTATTCGCGATCTCGTTTTTTAGCCGCTGGGACTGCTGGGCATCGTATCGGACCGCATCAAATCTTTCTGTCAGGAGCGCTTCTTTTCTATGCATATAAACGGTCTTCAGCGCCATAAGCACCGCCACCGGGATCAGTAATATCAGATACGATCGGATTAAGACTGCACAGGCGCCAATTAGAAGAAGGATCTTGACCCACAGTGATTTCTCCGAAGTGACCGGCCAGTCGTTCTTCGATGCGTTTTTCTGGATGTGCCACTTCGTAAGAAATTCTTCCATTTTGTTATCGGAAAACAACCCATAGATACCGACAGGAAGTGCGATCGATGCTTCCGGAACCGGAAAAGACAGAGCGCCGGCAAGGATCAGCACCCCAGCACTGACATACTGGTTCCGGAATACCTCTGTAAACAAAGCCGCGATCACGACACCCAGAACACATGCCACCGTAAACTCGTTACTCTGGACGATCTTATACCGGCCCGTCCCTTCTCCGAACAGAAGAAACAGCGCCGCCACCGAAAGCCCGCACAATATGAACTTGTCGATCAATCTATAAACCATATCACCATTATAGCGCAAAAGTGACATACAAGCCTATGCGCTGGTCCTCAGGCCTGATGTCACTTACCACGGAAAATCAAAAGACATGTCGTACGGCTCCACCTGAAAGGAATCAACGACAGGCAACAGCACTTAATAAACAAACAGAAATATGCAAGCCGTAGCGCGATTCCGCAGACGTGAAACGTCGAGGACCAGCGCCTAGGCTTGCATATTTCATGTCGCTTTATGCTGCTTTCCCCTGTCTTGCCTTCTTGATAACAAAAGAGATCAAGATGAAGGCCAGTCCGAAGAGGATCTGTACACCGAGCGATGCGAAGATGTTTCCGACACTGAAGGTGTAATTCATGCCCGATCCGGCATAGATGGTGTTCAGAACTTTTCCCGACCAGAAGAACGGGAGGAAGTGTGCGAATGCCTGCACTCCACTGCTCATGAGGTAGAACGGTACGAAGATACCGCACAGGAAGCTCATGGAAAGACCTGCCGCGTTGCAGATAAGGCTGAGTGTTCCGGGTGTCAGGTTGAAGTTCGAGATCAGAAGAGCGAATCCGCTGATGTAGAAGGTGGTGGCGATCAGGTTCAGAACAACGACCCAGCCGTACTTGCTCATCATGTCGGTGTTACCTGCATAGATGAAGCTGAAGATAGTGTAGATCAGGACCAGGACTACTGCACAGGTCATAAGGCCGGCCATCTGAGCCCAGGTCTTCCTCCCGGGCTTTACCGGTGCCGCTTCGATCCTTGCGGAAACTACCTTCTTATTTGCGGCGATGATCGCGGAGGCGATGGACATGCCCATGATCCAGAGGCAGACGAAGCAGAAGTAATTGAGGATCATGTAGGTCGCATACTCATTTGCATTCGTGTGCTGCGCTTCCTTCTTCTCTGTCACGACACCGAAGGTGACCTCAGACACCGTCATGTCCAGTGCTTTTTCCGAAGCTTCATGAGCATCCATGCCCATCGCGCGGTAGCTTCTGTAGATGTTTACGAAAGAATCGATATCGTTGGCGAAGCTGAAGGTCTTACCGGACACCTGGCTGTGGGAGGAATAACTCAGAGAGATGTCCTCACCGGCGTCGATCTTCTCCTGGAAGTGCTCCGGTACTTCGATGAAGAAATCCGAGATGGAGAAATACAGGAGGTCATTGATGGACTCTTCCGAAGAAGTGTTGTCATCTTCGATGACGCCGTAATTGTCGATCAGTTTTCTGATCCCTGCGGAAAGTTCGCTATTATCATTATCACGGAAAAGCACTCCCAGGTTCTTGTAATCGACATTTTTTTCGCTCGCGCTTGCTTCATTCTTGTCGATGATATGCGGAGCCGAAAAGATCATAGAAGCGGCGTAAACGAACATGATAATCGATGAAATGATGACCGCTGCCTTATTTGCTTTTACCAGTTTGAAGAAATTCTTATAAAGCTGCATACTTTTCTCTCCTTAATTTCATGATTGAGACGGCCATGAAGACAACTGTCGCCAGGCTGATCTTAATCATATTCATCCAGAACCCGCTAAGTGTCGGATAATTTACCAGACGGAAGAACGCGAAGTTCATGATGGTGGCGGGATTGATCCGGTTCACGATCGGACAGTATTTCTCAAGAAGTCCCGGAAGCTGAACGATCATCTCACCGCTTAAGAAAACCGAGATCATGACAAGAGCAGTCGCCTTGTTATCCCGCTGGTTTTCGTCGCCCTTTGTGAAGAGGCCGATCACACAGCCGAGACTCATAGCAAAGAGATTTCCGAGCAGAACGAACAGGATGATATGCGGGAAGCGGTTGCCCAGCGGCACATCGAAGAAACGGTTCATGACGGTCAGGGCGAAGAAAGTGATCGCGCAGGACAGTACATATCTTGCCAGAAATGCTGAAAGAAGGATCTTCGATTTTTTCTTCGGCGATACACTCGTTCTCATACCGTAGCCGCTGAGGTTGCCCTGAATATCAAACACCGTATTGATACCGGCGGTGACATTGAAGAACATTCCCATGACGATCGTGCTGTAGAAGTACCACAGATACACATTCGCGGAGTTTTCGTTGTCACCGAGGTATGTGCTCTTCGGCTTCATCACCGAAACGGAGTTCGTAATGCTCTCCATTACAGCCTCGATCTTATCCGGTGCGGTCATCGCCGCATCCTTCATGATCGTGTAGTTCCTTCTATAAGATTCGGTGATACTTCTGGCAACCATGAGAGTGGTCATGTTTGCGCCGTCTCCGACCTTTACGCTGATCGTTTCTTCTTTTCCGTTCACCAGGAAAAGCACTTCCAGTTCTTTATCAAGGATCTTCTTTTCGGCTTCTTCCTGAGATGCGGTCTCTATAAGTTCGATGACCGCGTGGTCATATCCCATGCTGCTCTTTCTGACTTCATCCGCATCTGCAAGATTTTTAAGTACTCCCTCGAATTCTTCTGCAAAAGCACTCTCCCCGGAATCGATGCGGATCATGGTGCTCTTTACCGGCTTGAAGTCGACCTCGCCCTTCGCAGGCCCCATGAACGTGACACTAAAGCATGTCATGAGAAGGATCGGAAAGGCCAGTGACCAGAAGATGTAGGCCTTGTCGCGCAGTGTCTTGCGCAGATAATATGTAAACATCATTTTTCCTTCCTCCTAAGATCAATCATCACGCAGTTCTTTTCCCGTCAGTTCGAGGAAAACATCGTTTAATGTCGGCTGCTCGGAATATACATTCTTGATGCGGTAGCCCTTTTCCTGCAGGAGTGTGATGACCTTGACCACGTTGTTTCCGTTACCGGCCTCGATCCTCAGGATCTTTCCGTCATAATCCACACCGAAAACGTTATCCAGTTTTCTGATCTTCTCTACATCCTCATCGGAGATTCCTTTGGCTTCGATCCGGATGATCTCGCTCTTTTTGATCATGCTCTTCAGTTCATCCACCGTGCCCTGTGCGATCAGCTGGCCTTTATCTATGATGATGATCCGGTCTGCGATCTGCTCGACTTCTTCCATATAGTGGGAGGTGTAGATGACTGTTGCGCCTTCTTTTCTGAGCTGTTCGATACCCTCGAGGATCTTGTTTCTGCTCTGCGGATCGACTGCTACCGTCGGCTCGTCAAAGAAGATGATCTTCGGCTTATGGGCGATGCCGCAGGCGATGTTCAGTCTTCTCTTAAGACCGCCGGACAGTTTCTTCGGACGGAATTTCTTGAAGTCATTCAGTTCAACAAAATCGATCGCTTCCTGTACTCTCTTTTTTCTCTCCTCTTTATCTTCGATATAGAGGCCGCAGAAAAAGTCGATGTTCTCATATACTGTCAGTTCTTCGAAGACGGATACTTCCTGAGGAACAACACCGATCTGTCTTTTCAGATCGTATGCCTTCGGGGACATTTCTTTTCCACGGATCGTGATCGTGCCTTTATCGTATTCCAGAAGTGAAAGGATGCAGTTGATCGTGGTGGATTTGCCGGAGCCGTTAGGACCCAGAAGACCCAGGATCTCGCCTTCATTGACTGTCATGCTGAAGTTATCCACTGCGATCAGCTCTTTATAACGCTTCACCAGTCCATCTACTTTAATGATCTCACTCATTTTCCTGACCTCACTTTTTTCTTTTCTTGCCGCCCGGCGTTCTTGGAGGGCGGTGATCGTAAGTGTTTTTCCGAATCGGCGGTATCCCGCGCTCTTCATGGTTCCATTATTCCATAACCGCATTTTCACGGTAAGTGAGCGCTATCACTTCCCGACATGACAAATGTCATTTTTCACGAATGACACATAAAAAAGAAGAGAGTTTCTCCTTCTGCCGCCGGTATTATCATACCCTGGCAGAAAGTAAAACTCTCTTCTTCCCCCTCTCCAGACTTGCCCCGAGGTTACAAAAGGTCAGCCTGTGATATCTTCTACACGCACATTGGTGATATGGATGGTTGCCGTATCCTTATACTTACCCATGTTGAACTCCAGACGGCCGTTGTTATCGTCTTTCTCGTTCATCGCAAACTCGTATTCGAAGGTCTGCCACTCGGTCGTAAGCCGGATCGATGTATCCGGGAAGTAGCGGATCCAGCCGGCATTCGGTGCAGACACGCACACGATACACTTGCGGTCTTCGTCCGCACGGATATCAAAGGTCAGCTTATACTTATGTCCTTTTCTCATCGGAAGATCCGGATGAACGAGCTGGACAGAGTATTCCTCGGTACCGCAGTTGGTCGAGGAGATGATCATCTCGTTATTCTCGATCTTTGCCTGACCTTCGCCGCCGTTAAACAGCAGGAACTTCCAGTCGATATCGTCTTCGAGATTTTCCGCTTCTGCGAAGTTTCCGTTTCGGATGAAGTTTCCGTCCGGGAGTGCCTCACGGAAAGGCTTTTCCGGCTTCTTGACATTCGTGTCATAGGACGGCTTCTGATATACGCGGACATAGTCGATCAGGAATTCCGCCTTACTGAAATCCGTGGTCGCATCCGGGTTTCCCGGCCAGTTTCCACCGACCGCCAGATTCATCTGCACGAAGAACGGCTGATCAAACGGTGCCGGATATGGCTTATCATCTTCGCCCTCGACTGCGGTAAACCAGTCATTTACAGTCAGCACCAGCTCATTATCGGTATAAAACCGCATCTCGCCCGGTTCCCACTCCACAGAGTACTCATGGAATTTCGAAGAGAAGCTCTCCGCTCCTTTTTTCTCGATGGTCCCCTGCTGCTCGGCATGCGGCTCACCATAGTGGATCGTCGAATAGGAGATCGTCGTGTCATTTCCGAGAGACTCCATGATGTCGATTTCACCGCACTTCGGCCACTGTCCGTAATGCGATTCATCCTTCGGCATCATCCAGATAGCAGGCCACAGTCCCTGTCCTTCCGGGACCTTGGCAGAAACGACGACTTTTCCGTAAGTGAAATCCGTCTTATTTTGTCCGGTGACTTTGCCGGAAGTATAGTATTCTTTTCCGTCTTTCTCCGTCTTGATCGCCTTCAGGACCAGGTTTCCGTCACGAACGAAGACATTGTCTGTGGAAGTCGTATATTCCTGAAGCTCATTATTTGTCCAGCCCGGTTCATGCGGTTCATAGTTCCACTTGCTCTCATCCATCTTCTCGCCGTCAAACTCATCGTTCCACAGAAGATCATACCCCTCGATGGCCGGGATCTCTGACTTTACTTCCGTTTCAGAAGTATCTGAGGCTGATTCGCCGCTTTCTTTCTTCTTACTTGAGCACGACGTCACCGGCAGCACCATCACAAGCGCCAGAACGATGCTCAATAGTTTTGTTTTCTTCATGGTCCCCTCCTCATAAAGAAAGATTTGATTTCAACTTCAACATACCAAGAAAGCATGTTTCATTATTGCTTTTTCATATCTTTTTTTATGTTTTCTTGCTATAATCCATATTGAAAAGCACTTGTCCTTAGTGTTTTTTGATGATTCCCGATTCCATGGAGATATGTATATGTGCGCGAAGAAAAAGAAGATATCGTATCAGGAATTTCTGCATCGTGAATATGAATTCTTTCATGCCCCGCTGGCGCCCGAGATGGACTTCTACGAGACGATCCGGGCCGGGGATATGAAGAAACTTCAGAAGCTTCTGACAGAGCCTTTTCACGAGAAAAAAGGTCTCGGTGTCCTGTCCGGTGATCCTCTGTCCAATCTGAAATATCATCTGACGATCACGACCGCTCTGGTCGCCCGTTTCTGCATCTCCGGCGGATTAAGTCAGGCGGAATCTTACAGTCTCAGCGATTATTATATCCGTCTGACAGACGAAGCGCAGTCTCCGCAGGAGATCTCTGACATTCATAATGAGATGTGCCTTCACTATACGAAGCGCATGATCGCACTTCAGCGAAACTCCGTCACGTCCAAATCGGTAAGCACCTGCATCAACTACATCTATGAACATCTTCACACGCGTATCACACTCGAGACGCTCGCAAAAACATGTAATCTCTCTGCGCCCTATCTTTCACGGTTATTTAAGAAAGAGACCGGATTTCCTGTAAGCGAGTATATATTAATGAAAAAGCTCGAGACAGCAAAATCGATGCTCTCCTCCTCGGACTATTCGATCGCCGAGATCTCCGCATCGCTCGCCTTCCCGAGCCAGAGTTATTTCACGAATCTTCTGAAAAAGGACTGTGGCCTTACCCCGAAGCAGTACCGCGACAGGAGCACGGGAACGATCCCGAGAAATATCCGTCATCAGGTCTAAATGTTTGTATCTTCTACGCCTGTCGGATCACCGCCACGTTTTGTAGGCTTCTTCGTCGTTTCAGTAGGTTTACCGGAGTTCTTTGTCTCTTTTTCTCCGGAAACAGAGGGATTCGGGACATCCTCTTTTCCTTTAGCAGTTCCCTCGGATGGTTTATCCTTTGAACCTTGACCTAAATCAATATCCATATCATCCGGGTCAGCCGGATCGATCTCCGGTTCTTTCTTGTGATCAGGCGCAGACTTTGTCTCACCGGAAGAAGACTCGGATGATGTTTCATCTATCTGATATGAAACAGATGAGTCAGAAGATTCGGATGATCCTTCTCCGGCAGACATTCCCGAGATGGAAGAAGATACTTCAGTTTCCGTAGATATTTCTGTATCAGAAGTTGTATCCGAAGACGAAGCTGACGCAGTTTTTCCTTTTTTCCCTTTCCAGCAGGCTGACAAAAGCATTGTGCCTGCAACTAAAAGAATCAGAACTCTTTTCCTTCTGATCATGTCTGTTCTCCTTTATCCAGCAGAGATATAAGTGTCTCATAAAATGCAGGGCATTCCTTTTCCAGACGGATCGGGCGGCCTTCGAAATTTATGAAGCAGTGCTCGGATTTTGCTTCGCAGACGAGTTTTCCTTCCTCATTTTTCATATCATATCCGAGAGTTAGCCGGACTCCCTTGCAGGCAAGTATCTTCACTTCGATCGTGATTTCTTCCGGAAATGTCGTTGTCCCTTTGTAGTGCACATCGATCGAGACGACCGGAGAGGCAATTCCTGTCTCCTCCAGCTTATCGAAATCCCATCCGATCTTACTAAGATAATCGACTCTGGCTTCTTCCATCCAGCGCACATAGTTCGAGTGATGCGTAATACTCATCCTATCCGTCTCATAGTACTGGACCTTGTGCTTATATGGTTCGATATGCTGCATCTTCAATTCTCCGGTTTCTATTGCGGTTTCTTTCGTAAGTATAGCAAAAAGCCCATCTTTACAAAAGTCCAAATAAAAAAGACCGGATGCCGGCTTTCCGGCACCCGGTCCTGTTCTGTTAAAGAATGAAATTACACATTCACTTCATCGCCATAAGGACTTTCTGTGATCACATCTTCTGCATCAAAGGTAACAATCTCGATTTTTAATTCTTCATAGGGTTCCATATTCATATTTCTCCTCATTATTCCTTGTTTACCGATGCATATTACTGCTGTTTATTAAAGTAATTATCTGCGGCTTCTCCATAACAGTACAGTGCTTTGCCGAGATATCTGCCATGTTCAGACTCTGCAAACTGGGATGCAAGCAGAGCATATGACATCGAACTGGCCTTTACCGTAAAGCTCTCATCAGTTCCATTCCGCGACACTGTAAAAGTATGCTGCACACCAAGATCTTTGGCAATAATATTCTTTACATAGAGTGCATACTTGCCAGTTCCGATCTTAACCGCCTGCGCAGGCTGTCCATCCACAGTAAAGCTGTAATCACTGATCGGATGCGTGTCATCGATCTTAAACGTCAGTCTGAGCGTATTGATATACTGGAAATTCACATTCAGAGAAGCTCCCAGACAGCCCTCGACCTGCTTGTCGGTTTTTACTACACCATATTTATCAATTTTATCCTGCGAACACTCAAAATTTGCAATATCAGGATAACTCTCGAACTGAGAACCATCATCATAGACAAAGAACTTAGCAACTGCCTCACAGTAACCCAGCAAGTAAGTTGCAAGATATTTCATCTCATCAGACGCATCCGAAGTGATAACATTTCTGATATACATGGCAACTGAATACCAGCACTCATTATTGTCATACGCTGAAGTACCATTCGGATGCACCAGTAGGATCGGTTCGTTATTTTCATTTACCACTTTGACAGCTATATATTTCCTGTAATCAAAGAGATCTACTGGAACACGGAAATAGAGATTATCACCTTCCACAGCATCCGGAGAGGAGATCGGTGTTTCTTTTATGATCTCATTGGTGTTTGTATCCGTAAATACAACCTTCACATTCTGGCTATTCTCTTTGAGATAATCAGAGAATTCTATGCGGAACTGAAGTTCCAGACCTGCTCCGAATACAACATCACCTGCACAGATCGTCGCCTTGCCGACCGGCTCCCAAGCAGCAACGATGTAAATCTTACCTTCATGTACCGGTTCAGAAAAATCGAAGCGGCCGACTCTTTCTTTCGTATTGGTATCCGGATCGAAACTATACTCATCCCATCCAAGGAATATATAACCTTCCTGAACCGGATCAGCCGGACGTGCTATCCTATCGCCTGTAGCAACATACATCACGGGATCTGTAACACTGACACCATCACTGATCAGGACATACGTCAACAGCGCTTTGCAGTAATCACAGTGAGAATCTCCGTCCTCATCTTTATGTTCTTCACACGGAACGAGTTTCAGCCACTTATAATTCATGATCTCCTCATAATCCGTGCAAAGAGTCACACCGGTGGCACTTTCTCCGTAACCGTTCGACACGTATGCTCTGTGCTTCTCCGGCAAACCATATCCGCACGAATATGTCGCTTGGTTTTCGTCCATATCCGCCTGCATCAATGCTTTGGCATCAACAGAATTCTGGCCTGCCTGCGCGAATACCGTTCCGCCACTGATATCGATCAACACTGTATTAAGGTGTCTTGATTCGGAAAGCATTCCGCTTCCGATACCGGGACCTCCATCTCCACCGGTAGCAGTAACCTTTCCTCCGAGGATCTGAACCATATTACAAAGGCCGCCTCTTCCGCCGCCGATTCCTGCAGCGTAGTCGGCTCCGGTTGCCGTAACTGTTCCTCCGGAGATTCTTACTCCACATGCATTACTGCCATTACCTCCGCCGATTCCGGCTCCGCCGGCAGCTCTATAATAGGAATAACCAGAAACTGTACCACCTTTAATAATGACAGCATCCGGCTGTTGAGAAGGATCTACATTGGCACCTGTGCCGATACCTGCACCACCATTTCCTGCGGCTGTAATGGAGTCTCCGCCACAAATAGTAATAGCACCATTTGCTTGTCCTGCGTCTCCGCCAATACCTGCATTTCCCTGGCCAACATCAGTTACGATCAGGATGATGCCTATCGTGTTATAAATATCCGAGCCCCTGTATATCGTCAAAGAATTACCTTTATTGACCGATATACCCTTAAGTGGCTGCAGCGGCATAGTATTTGTCAGAACAAGTTTTACGTCGCCTTCCACCACGATACGGTCGGATATCGTTAGATATTCAGTATTATCTGCCACATACCATCCGCGGGTAGCACCGGTATCCGTCAATTTCGTAGATTCTTCGGTAATCACTTCGCATGTTTTGGTCTCCTTTGTACCGGATTTGCCTTCATGGAAGAAATTTACATCTTTCGTTTGAGATGAAGGATCAGCAAAAACCGAAGCCGGTATGATCCCAATCACTAAAGCAATGCACACAAGAAGTGCAAGGAAACTCTTTTTCCTCATCTTCAGAAACCTCCAAATTACCCAATACCAAAACTTCTCATAATGCTATTCTATTTCATTTATATCAGGAAGTCTATTAAAAACAAAAAACAATTGATTTAATCGCAGATTTCCCCGAAACAAAAAGAACAGGCTGGGAAAGCCTGTTCTTTTTGAAAAAGTTCATTTTTTGATTCTTTAACCGATCGGTTCGAAGTCGGCGGCACCGTGCTTACAAAGCGGGCATACGATGTCATCCGGGAGCTCGTCGCCTTCATAGACATATCCGCAGACCTTGCAGACCCAGCCCTTCTTCCCTTCCGTCTCCGGCTTCGGCTTGACGTTCTTCTGGTAGTAGGTGTATGTCATGGTCTCCTTGTCGCTTAAGACACGGGCTTCCGTTACAGAGCAGATGAACATGCCGTGAGTGTCGAGATCGACATAATCTTCCACCTTCAGGGACATGAAGGAATTGATGTACTTCGGCAGGAACACAAGACCGTTGTCCGAACGGAGGATATTCTCGCAGTCTGCAAACTTATCGACATTTCTTCCGCTCTGGAAACCGAAGTTCTCGAAGACTTTGAACGGGGCTTCGACGGACAGGCAGTTAACGTTCATGACACCGGTCTGCTTGATGACGTGGTGCGAATAGTTCTGCTTGTTGATCGTCACCGCGATACGGTTCGGCGTATTCGTCACCTGAGTGACCGTATTTACGATCAGTCCGTTGTCCTTCTTACCGTCATTGGAGGTAACGACATAAAGGCCATATCCGATATTAAAGAGAGCGGTCAGATCGTTCTTATTCGCAGTATCTTCCTTCTGTGCAAGGTAGTCCTGGCAGAGTTCTTTTGCCAGAGCATCGACCTGTGCCTTTGACTCGTCATTTAGAGCTGACATGATCTTGACGTTATTCTCTGTGTAGGTGATGTTCTTGCTCTTTTCAAGCATCGCCTTCATGGTGCGGATCGCCTGCGGCGCCCAGGAACCGTTCTCGATCATGGCGATGGTCTTATTCTGGAACTGGCGCTCCGTGAGGTGATGGATGAATTCTCTCATGAACGGGAATACATCCGCGTTATACGTTGTCGTCGCAAGAACGATTCTTCCGTAACGGAACGCATCCTCGACACACTCGGCCATATCTTCTCTGGCCAGGTCATTGACGACGACCTTCGGGCAGCCGTTCTCCTTAAGTTTGTTGGCAAGGAGCTCTACCGCAGCTTTTGTGTGGCCATATACGGACGTATAGAAGATCGCGATGCCTTCTGTCTCGACACCATAGGAAGACCATGTGTCATAGAGCTTCAGATACGGAGTGAGGTCTCCAGTCAGCACCGGTCCGTGCAGCGGGCAGATCGTCTTGATTTCAAGACCTGCGGCCTTCTTCAGGACAGCCTGTACCTGTGCGCCGTATTTGCCGACGATACCGATATAGTAGCGGCGGGCTTCACAGGCCCAGTCTTCTTCGACATCGAGAGCTCCGAACTTACCGAATCCGTCCGCACTGAAAAGCACTTTGTCGAAAGTATCGTACGTCATGAGAACTTCCGGCCAGTGCACCATCGGTGCACCGACAAACTTCAGGACGTGCTTGCCGAGAGGAAGCTCATCTCCCTCACCTACAACGATCCGCCGGTCTTCGAACTCCGTTCCGAAGAAATTCTTCATCATGGTGAAGGCCTTCTGGGAAGAAACGATCTCGGCATTCGGATAGTTCTTCATGAAGTTTACGATATTGGCGGAGTGGTCCGGCTCCATGTGCTGGACCACGAGGTAATCCGGAGCCTTGCCTTTAAGTGCTTTTTCCAGATTATCGAGCCATTCATGCGTGAAATTCTTATCGACCGTATCCATGACCGCGACCTTATAATCCGAGATCACATAGGAGTTATACGCCATACCGTTCGGCACCACATATTGTCCTTCGAAAAGATCGATGTTGTGGTCATTTACGCCTACATACTTGATATCGTTACTGATAAACATAGTGCTTCCCTTTCTTAACTAAAGAACTGGCGTCCGCATCTCTTCTGCGGACGCCCCTCATGCTTCTTTCTAGGTAGCGCCCTCTCCGGCGCCTTCTTCAGATCAGCCGAAGTATCTGTCGAGAAGTCCCTTCAGTGCTTTTCCGTGACGGGCTTCATCTCTGGCCATCTCATGTACAGTGTCATGGATCGCATCGAGGTTATTCTTCTTTGCACAGGTTGCGAGCTCTGTCTTACCTGCTGTCGCGCCGAACTCACAGTCCACACGCCACTTGAGGTTCTCCTTGGTGGATGCCTTCATGTTCGCTTCCAGATCAGATCCTAAAAGCTCAGCGAACTTCGCTGCATGCTCTGCCTCTTCAAATGCAGCCTTCTCCCAGTAAAGTCCGATCTCCGGATAGCCCTCGCGGTAAGCGATACGTGCCATGCAGAGGTACATGCCGACCTCGGAGCACTCACCGGTGAAGTTGGCCTTCAGCTGATCGAAGATGTACTTCTTATCCTCCTCGGAAATATCAGGATTATTCTTCACGGTCTCTGCATATACACCGAACTTATGCTCAGCTGCAAGACCCATGTCTTCTTCCATTTTCTTAAATGCAGCCTTCTTTGCCTTACATACCGGGCACTCATCCGGTGCATCAGGCCCTTCGTAAACGTAACCACATACAGAACATACAAACTTTGTCATACTCAATTTCTCCTTGTCTGATTTGATTTGAAAAGCACTCCCCGCGCCTTATGCGCCGCGCTCTTCATTTTCTTTACTGCACTTCGGGCACAGTCCGTCGAACTGGAGCGAATATCCTAAGATCGTATAACCGGAAGTATCAGAAAGCATATCGGCGAGGTCCTTGACCGGCATCACGACATCCGCGACGCGCCCGCATTCACTGCAGTGCACGTGATAGTGCGGGAAGGTCTGGTGGTCGAAGTGGTCGGCACCATTGTTGATACGGATGCGGAGCGCCTCACCGGAATCGGCAAGCTTGTTTAAAATACGATAGACGGTCGCGCGGGAGATCGACGGATAGGAGCTCTGCACTTCCGCGACGACTTCGTCGGCGGTGGGGTGATTGCACATCCGGATCAAGGTCTCGTGAACGATTCTTTTCTGAAGCGTATTTCTTTCCTGCATCCTGAAACTCCTGACATAGCGGTGTTATAGATCTTAGAACAGTCACCCGGGATCACTGTAAGTGTGTCCAAGTGCTTTTCTATTATTGATACTACATCCTAATAAGGATTATGTCAACATATTATTTCAAAATTGGAAAACTTTTTCAGATGCTGATTTCCTGATACTTGATTGCGGCATACATGCGGATCGCATCGGCGGCGCGGTGCCCGACCGACTGGAGCATCTCTTTTTCCGGTTTCGCCGTAAAATATCCCTGGATCAGGTCGGCACCGAGCATGATGACCGTCATCAGTTCATCTTCTGTCTCGACTCCCTCGGCAAGAGCGAGGATATCGTTGTCATGGGCAAAATCGATGATATCTTTCACGAAGTGCTGTTTCTGCGGACTGTCCTCGATCATGGCGATCAGTGAACGGTCGATCTTCACATAATCCGGCTGATAGCGAAGAAGGTTCGAGACATTCGAATACCCTGTTCCGTAGTCATCGACCGCCGTCTTGATGCCCATCTTCTCACAGATTTCTTTCAGTTTATCGAGCGCCTCATCCGAGATCTCGCTGTGCTCGGTCAGCTCGACAACAATGGATTCCGGATGATCTTCCAGATACTCATCCAGAACGCGGATATCCTCTTCTTCGAGCATACATCCCGGGATCGAGTTGATAAAGATCTTCTTGCCGTCAGAAAGCTTCGATATATTCTTCTTCATCTCGGAGATCACGTTATGGAATGTTGCCTTCTCCACATCGTAGAGGCGGTCATAGTATTCGGCATAGCGCAGGATCGACATCGGTGACATATATGGTGTGACATCCGCGCGCATCAGTGCCTCGTAGCCGTAGATCTTAACAGTGCGTACATCAATGATCGGCTGGAACTGATAGTAAAGCTTATTGTCATCGAGGATCTCGCTGACGAGGCGGGCCTCTTTCATCTCCTCCCCGCTCAGTTCGCGCTTGCCGAGGAGCTTCATATCATTTGCTTTATCCGTATTTTTCTTACTGATCGCAAGATTTACCAGGCGCTCGATCTCCTCGGATGTCTTCGGGCTTCCGCTCTGTATTCCATAGAAAAGATCGATATCATACGGTGCTTCGGAATCGCTCATACGCTCACGGATCATCCGCATGAGTTTGTCCTTTTCCGCGAGCATCTCGCTGTCGTCCGGACTTCTTGTGATGCGGAGTGCGACCATCTCATCATTTCCGACGCGGAAACACATGCAGTTCCTGCTCGAAAAGACGTTTTCAAGGACACTGGCCATCGTAAAGATCGCATTGTCGCCTTCCTTACGGCCATAGTTCCCGTTGATACTGGCCAGATTCTTGATATCGACCGCCAGCGCTCCCATATATCCGCCGTTATTCTTCATCAGATGCAGGAGAGTCTCCGCTCTTTCGAGGAATCCCAGATAGTTCGGAAGTCCGGTAAGGCTATCCGTCGTAATACCGGTCTTGGCGATCTTATTACTGCCGATCAGCTCATCCGAGCGCTTGTAGCACTCGATGCCGCGGCTGACAGAACGAAGCCAAGCACGGTATTCCTGCGTGATGATCTTCTCTTTATCTCCGTAGCTTACCACCGCATATCCAAAGGTGCTCTCCTGATAATACAGCGGCATAAAGCAGAACGCGGCCGGCTTTTCGCGCTTCTCATAAAGCTCCGGGAGCATCATCTTCTTATCAAAATATGTGTCCGCAAGGATCTTATCGTTTCCGTCCGAGCCACTCCGGATGACCTGCATGATCCGGTCCTCGAAGCCCTCTCCGGCTTCTCCAAGCTTCGGATTCAGGCACAGGCTGAAGCTCTCATATCCGCGGATATAATTCAGAGAGACGAAGATCGTGCTGATCAGTCCTGTAAAGGACGACTGCGCCAGAAGATCCTCATCCATCTGGTTCAATGGGGAGAACATCGATCTTAAGGACAGATCGGTGTCCCAGCTGTCTCTGGTATAGTATCCGGGTTTGGCACTGTCGCAGTCACATCCGCAGCTTCCGCCGATAAACATATCCATATCGGATTCGATCTTCGGATCGGTTTTCCCTGTGATCAGTTCATGCACCCGTAGTGCGGCATTCTGTCCGAGATTATAGGAATCAAGCGCCGTCGATGTCAGCGGCACCGGTGCATGTCTTCCCTCCTGGTTGCAGTCACATCCGACGACCGCAATATCCTCCGGGATCGAAAGACCCTTCTCGACCAGACGCTTCGCCAGTCCCAGTGCCATATAGTCATTCGCGCATGCGACCGCTTCCGGGAGCTTGCCATCTCCACTAGTGAGGCTGTCCGCGAGGCTCTCGCCGCTGGTGTACCAGAAATCGCCGAAGAAGATTCGGTCTTCGTTGACCTCGATCCCGTGTTCCCGGAGCGCATCCTTATACGCATTGACACGCTGGATGGAGTGCGGATGCCAGGATTTCCCGGCAAGAAATGCGATATCCCGCATGCCGTGCTTCTCAATTAGATGCGAGATGACGGCCTTCTCGGGAGCATAGTTATCGATATGGATCGAAGGATAATACTTGCTTTCTTTATCTACGAAAAGCACCGGTCCGGTATAGTTTGCGCGCAGATCCTGCTCGATACGGTCCACCGCTCCCTCGGTCTGGATGGTATCCGCCATCACGACCACGGCATCGAACTTATCGTAGGATACCAGACCGAAGATCGACGTCTCGCCGATACAGCGCGCCGGACTGTTCTGGTACTTGATATACATCGCAAACATGCATACGTCGTAATCCCTGGCAAAAGCCTCCTTCAGGAAACCCTTGAGGAACCGCTCGTGATAGTATTCTTCGGGCTGACCGAGCAGCACCGCGATCCTTTTTCTACACATGTTCGACATGATTATATTTTAATTCTTCTCTTATCAAATCGCAATTTTTTCAGACAACTATTCACAAATACTTTTCACTATTGACAAGTTTTTCTCGGAATGGCATAATCATCACGATGATATCAATTTGATATCAGTTTACATCAAG
>DFFH01000164.1:22538-27568 GCA_002368805.1 Mageeibacillus sp. UBA3781
GCGGCAAGTGCTTTTCGAAAGGGAGCGGAAAGATAAGCGTCACATGAAAGGATGAAAAGACTATGAAAAACATGAACATTCAAGAGAAAGAATTAAAAGGCAGAAAGATCGGCGGACTGGTCCTGTTCCTGACGATCGTCCTCACGGTCGCCGCTATTGTCGGCATGATCCTCTGTGGAGTGAACGGAGGCGAAGATGGCCCGACACCGCCATGGCTCTTCATCCTCTGCATCGTATATCTGTGCATCGGATGGATCCCGCTTCTGGGACTTAAGGTCTTAAAGCCGAACGAAGCACTCGTTCTTACCCTCTTCGGTAAATATGTCGGCACCCTGAAGGGCGACGGCTTCTTCTATGTAAACCCCTTCTGCACCGCATTTAACCCGGCAGCCGGCACCAAGCTCGGACAGAGCGGCGATGTTACACCGAAAAGCTCTTCCATCCTCGCTGCCGCAGCTGCAGCCAGCACAGGAACTTCTGCTGCTACCACCATGGAGATGGTCTCCCGTAAGATCTCTCTTAAGGTCATGACACTTTCCAACAGCAAGCAGAAAGTCAACGATGTTCTCGGCAACCCGGTAGAGATCGCTGTCGCGGTTATGTGGAAGGTCTCCGATACCGCAAAGGCTGTATTTAATGTAGATAACTTTAAGGAGTATCTGTCCCTGCAGTGCGATACCGCTGTAAGAAATGTCGTAAAGGTCTATCCTTACGATGTAACTGATAATGTTGATACCACCGGTGACGGCGAGGCAGATGACGGTTCCCTCAGAGGTTCCACCGAGATCGTTGCCAACCGTATCAAAGAAGAGATCCAGAGCAAGGTCACTGACGCAGGTCTTGAGATCGTCGATGCACGTATCACCTATCTCGCATATGCACCGGAGATCGCCGCTGCAATGCTTCAGAGACAGCAGGCTTCCGCAATCGTAGATGCCAGAAAGCTCATCGTCGATGGTGCTGTCGGCATGGTCGAAATGGCTCTCGAAAGATTGTCCGAGAAAAACACAGTCGAGCTGGACGAGGAGCGCAAGGCGGCAATGGTTTCTAACCTCCTGGTCGTACTGTGCGGCAATAAGGAAGCCCAGCCGGTAGTAAACTCCGGCAGCCTCTACTGATCCACGGGAGACAGGCGTTATGGCTGAGAAAAAACAGGTCCCGCTCCGGCTTTCGGCGCAGCTGTATGACGCCATCGCCGCGTGGGCCGAGGATGACTTCCGTTCCGTCAACGGACAGATCGAATATCTTCTGACCGAGTGCGTCAGGCAGAGAAAAAAGAATGGAAAATACGTGTCCGACGAGCTGGATAAGCCGCTCGATATCGACATCAAGTAATAAAACGCATACGAACAACAGCGCTTTTGAAGAAGCGAGCCCTGGCAGCAGGACTCGCTTCTCAATTATTTAAAGAAAACACTCGGATTTAAGAAAGCCGGCATGTTCCTTGCCTGTTTCTTTAGTCGCCGTACGCGATAGAATCGAAGACGTCGGTTTCCTTTATGCCTCCGATATCTCCCATAGGAACGGCAGTCTCTGTCTCCGGGGCATTGAGGATATACTCGACCCAGGCATAGTAGTCATTCTTTGGATCCTTCGCATTTGGCGGCGTGATCTTAAACAGCGCCTGGTTTCCATCCTTGTCGTATTCGACAAGTTCATACGTCGAGCCTTTCGGAATCTTCGTTTCTTCCCCTTTCGTCTTCGTTTCCATATCGAAAAGCACCGCCGGAAGCTCAACATTGCTCGTATTCCGGAAACTCTCGTCGCTGTAATAATCCGATGTCGCCCGAGGAATGCCATTACCACCAAGCACGGTCCAGTAACAGGTCATATGTCGAAGTCCTAAGAAATTGAGAGTTTCTGAATTGGTGAAGTGTGATGGATCCGTACCGGTCGGAATCTCCCAGGAATTCATTGGGAACGGTACATTTTCCCCGATGATCTCCATCGAAAGATCATCATTGATCCGCGCACAGTCAACACCATTATCTACCACAAGATACAGATATCTTCCGTCATCTGTCTGAATGAAAGAATACCCGAACCAGTTGTTTGTTTTATATGTCAGTTCCTTGTCGTTAATACTCAAGATGAAATCCTGCTCATTACCGGTATCCTCACCGGAAGCCGGAGTCTTTTGGACAATATCCAGTTTTCCGTCGCCGTTAACATCCCAGTAGACAGGCTCCTCCGGATCCGCCGTGATGGTGTAATACTCCGGGACATGCGAGAAAAGATCCAGATTGAACACTTCCGGATATCTATATACCGGAATAGAAAAGATGTCCGGATTTTCATAGTATTCACCGCCCTGTTTCATCCGTACCTCGATCCGATCGTAGAAGAGCCGGAATTCCAGCTTGTCGTTTTCGATCAGGTCATGACGTGTCTGCTCACAAGCCTTCTTCACATCATCCGTTACGTCCATATCCTCATCGTATCGGATCTCTTCAGAAAGGACTTTTTCAAAAAGGGCTTTATCCGTAACCACATCCGAAATAGTAAGTACCTTGCCGGTTTCAGCGGATATATTGACTACCTTGTCCGCTCCGCCGGAAAACGCAACGTCTTCCGTATCCGTCTCCGGACGAAGATAGTATCCGAAAGTGATTACCTTCGTATCCGCACGATGAAGCTCAATATTCAATTCATAATATTCGCCTTCTACATCCGGATAAGATGACTCATCTAATTTCTTCAGTTCATTGCATATCTGATCATAATCTTCGAGGATCTTATCGATCAATGGCTCCTGAAATGCGTCAAGCATTTCCTGGATCGTCGCATATTTTTCCCCTTCGATCTGAAGCTTATCAATAGTATAACCGGCACCTGGAACAATACTCACCAGGTCACCTTCCTCATCCCGCACAAAATCTTTATCGGTAAGTTCTCTCGGATAGAAATAGTCCTCCTCTGTCACCACTTCAACCGGAAGATAGGAAAGATCCCTTTCGATCTTCACCTCCACATCCGGGACCTCTGTAACAGTTTCTGACGCAGTCGTATCCTCACTTAAAGATGTCGGATCCTCTTTTACGGAATCAGATACTACCGCAGAGGAATCACTCCCCTGCGAACCGGACGGATCTTCAGATCCGTTTTTCTTGCAGCCAGCAGAAAAACAAATTGCCAGACAAAGCAGAACCGCTACTTTTCGTTTCATACTCATTTACCCAATACCTTCCTTGTTATTCATCCCTTATATTTATTCAAACACCTTTCGGATGGATTGACAATAACCTCAAATGAATTACTATCGTCCCGGGAAATTCTATACCAGCCGTTGAATGCACGATCATTCCATCATGCTATAATGATTCAAAAGCACTTTCAGGAGGCGCCTATGGATCCGTTCCGAGCTTCATTTCCGACTGTTTCGGAAAAGACAGAGATCACTCTTCCGAATTACGACAGCTGCCTTGTCAATCTGGCAAGTTCCATGCTCGTTCATTTCGGTGCAAAGGCCACGGCGCCGACGCTTCCTCTCGCCGATTCCTATCTGGCAAAAGGATATAAAAATGTCGTCGTACTCCTTCTGGATGCCCTGGGTGTTTCCATCTTAGAAAAGCACCTGTCCCCGGACGGTTTCTTCCGTTCGCATCTGGCAGGATCTTTCAGCTCGGTCTTCCCGCCGACGACCGTTGCGGCCACGACCTCTGTAACTTCCGGACTGTTCCCGGATGAACACGCCTGGCTCGGATGGGACTGCTATTTCCCGGAGCTTGGGAAGAACGTTACCGTCTATACGAACAGCGATCAGATGGCCGAGGCCGGCGGTCCTTTCAGTATCGAGAAGGAATCTCGTCCCGGTGACTATGACTGCCCTGCCGTCGAAGAAAGACGCCCCGCCGCGGATTTCCATGTCGGCTTTACCTACACGCCCTATGAAAACATCGTTTCGAAGATAGTAAATGCCGGCGGCAATGCATACTTCTCTTCCCCGTATGCCGAGCCGAATCCGCAGGATCTCGATGCGATCTTAAAGCGCGTCACCGATCTTTGCAGAGAGCCGAAAAAAAAGTTCATCTATGCCTACTGGAATGAACCAGACGGCACCATGCATAAGACCGGAACGGTAAGCCAAGAAACACACGAAGCCGTCACTTCCCTTGAAAAGCGGATCGAAGAGTTTTCCGAAACGCTTTCCGATACGCTGCTGTTCGTCATTGCGGATCACGGCCACATGGATAGCAAAAACCTCTGTATCCTCGATTATCCGGAGATCGTGAAGTGTCTCGTCCGTCTTCCGTCGATCGAGCCGAGAGCCCTGAATCTTTTCATCAAAGACGAGTACAAAAAAGAGTTCCCGGCGCTTTTCGAAAAGACATTCGGAGACAAATTCTGGCTCGTACCAAAAGAAGAAGTCATCGAAAGAAAACTGTTCGGCCCCGGCATGGAGCATCCGAAGTTCCGCGATAAGCTCGGAGATTTCCTGGCGATCGCCGTATCCGACACTTCTCTCTTTAACACCCATGTCGAGGCAAAACTCATGCCCGGCGGACACGCAGGCCTTTCTAAAGAGGAACTCGAGATACCCCTGATCGCGATCGAGAAGGAATAATAGTCCGCTCTGTCCTTGCTCTCGCATTAAGTTTCCTCTGATCCCGTCACATCATCCGCGAAGTTTGGTATACTTGTTTCATGCGAAGTGCTTTTCGCGAAGAAACAGGATAACTAAATGAGGTGGATCTTATGACAAAAGCTGACCGATATCTGGTAGACGACATTCATAACATTCTGGAAAACGGCTACAAGGACGAGAATCCGCGCCCGAAATACGAGGATGGCACACCGGCGCACACGATCAGCGTCAATCACGTCATGAGAAAATATGACTTAAGCAAGGGCGAATTCCCGATCAGCACCCTGAGAAAACAAGCTTGGAAAACGGGCATCCGTGAGATCTTTACGATCTACATTAAGCCGACCAATGTCCTTTCCGAAATGGCCGACATGAAGGTCACCTGGTGGGATCCGTGGGATATCGGAGATGGAACGATCGGACAGCGTTACGGCGCGACCGTCAA
>DFFH01000054.1 GCA_002368805.1 Mageeibacillus sp. UBA3781
GCGTATCCCACTCGCACGTGCTGAATCAGAAAGCCGTTGCCGAGTATCACGCGGAAAAAGTTATGGGTAAGAAGTACGAAGACTGCAATTTCGTTGTCGCACATATCGACGGCGGTATCACGGTAAGCGCACACGACCACGGTAAGATGGTCGATGGTAACATGGGCGCGGACGGCGAGGGTGCTTTTACACCGACAAGAATCGGATCGGTCCCGGTACTGGCTCTCCTCGATTATATCGAAGCACACTCCGTCGCTGACGTAAGACTGCGCTGCTCCAGAGCAGGCGGATTTGTCGATCTGTTCGGTACGGCCAATGCCGACACGATCCACGAGATGCTCGAAAAGGGCGATAAGAAAGCGGATCTTGTGTGGAACACGATGCTCTACCAGATCTGCAAGATGATCGGCGAGATGAGCTGCGTCCTGTGCGGCAAGGTCGATGGCATCCTTCTGACAGGCGGACTTCTCCGCTTCCCGGATGTAAAAGAAACCATCGGGAAGCGCTGCGGATGGATCGCGCCGATCAGTGTATATCCGGGCGAGATGGAGCAGGAAGCACTTGCCCTCCCGGCACTCAAGGTCATGCAGGGAAAGCTTACTGCACGGACCTACTCCGGAAAAGATGTATGGCAGGGATTTGAAGGCGTGGAGTTTTGATCGCGGGCAGACTGCGGCATAAAGAAAGTGAGGTATTCCGTATGAGTTTAATTGAGAAGATCCGTGCAAAAGCACAGGCAAACGTAAAGAAGATCGTTCTTCCCGAAGGCGACGAGAAGCGCACCGTAAAGGCGGCGGAGATCATTAAGAAGGAAGGCCTTGCAGAGCCGATCCTGATCGGATCTGCCGAAGCTGTTTCGGAAGCGGCATCCGAGCAGGGCGCGGATATCGAAGGTATCGCGATCATCGATCCGGCGAAGAGTGAGAAATTTAATGACTACGCACAGGCGCTTTTCGAGCTGAGAAAAGCAAAGGGGATCACCGAGGAAGATGCGAAGAAACTGGTTTCTGATCCGATGTACTTCGCTGTCATGATGGTCAAGCTCGGCGATGCAGACGGCCTCGTCTCGGGTGCGGTACACACCACAGGCGACATGCTCCGTCCGGCACTTCAGATCATCAAGGCAAAGCCGGGAATGTCCATCGTATCGAGCAGCTTCCTGATGGAATGCCCGAATAAAGACCTCGGCGAAGATGGACTTCTGGTCTATGCCGACTGCGTCGTTAATCCGTGTCCTACAGCGGAAGAAACTGCTCAGATCGCTGTATCTGCCGCTGAGACTGCACGTGTTCTGTGCGGCATCGAAGAGCCGAGAGTTGCTCTTCTGTCCTTCTCCACGAAGGGCAGTGCGAAGCACGATCTCGTTACTAAGATGCAGGAAGCGACCCGCATCGCACACGAGCTCGCTCCGGATCTTCTTCTCGATGGCGAGATGCAGTTTGATGCCGCACTCGTTCCGGAGATCGGCGCTTCAAAGGCTCCGGGCTCTCCGGTTGCCGGCCGTGCGAATGTCCTTATTTTCCCGGATCTTCAGGCGGGCAATATCGGATATAAGATCACACAGCGTATCGGCGGTGCCGAGTGCTTCGCGGTTCTCCAGGGACTTGCAAAACCTTGTAATGATCTCTCCCGCGGCTGTTCTGTGGAAGACATCGTAAACACCGTGGCCATGACTGCTGTACAGGCACAGTAACTTCTTCTGCGCACATTTTTTCCTGCTTTGTACCCACAAAGCAGGAAAAAAGAGCGGAAACTGAAAAGGAGTATTTTATGAAAAAAACAGTAAGAATCCTAAGCATGATCCTTTCTGCCGGAATGCTTTTCTCTATAGCAGGATGCGGCAAGAAAGAAGAATCTTCAGAAAGAACAACGAAAACGAAGAAAGCGGCCGTGACGACTGAGGACACTTCGGATACATCCTCTGAGGAGAGCACGGAACCTTCCGAGACCACGCTGGATCCCACTGACCTCAATAATAACGGAGTGTCCGACTATGAAGAAGACGCTGACAACGACGGGCTGTCCGATGGACAGGAACGGGACCTGGGACTCGATCCCCGGAATCCGGATACCGACTATGATGGCCTGGAAGACGCTCTTGAGGTCTCTACAGGAAATGATCCGCTGACAGGCTCCGAGCTCTTCCGTCTTACGAAGGAGATCTCCGGGGAGAATGTCACTGCAGGTCTCGATATGAATGTGGATAAGGAAGCATTAACGTCAATTACACTCGATCTTTATAAGGAAGATGCCCTGATCAACTCTACGATCCCGGGGTATATCGGTTCTCCGATCACAGCTTCCGCCAGCGGCCGTATCGGGCTGTGCCAGATCACTTTTGATATCTCTGATGATGTAAAGAGTAAGGCAGGAGCGGATTTCTGCCCGACGATCTACGCACTGAATCCGGAGACGAACACCTGGTATGAATTTCTCACCGTTTCCGATGGAAATAAAGTCTCTGCATATACTACATATCTCGGCACATTCATTCTTCTGGACAAGACGCAGTTTGAGGCTGCCCGGGAAAAATCGAAAAGTGTCGATTTTTCTTCCGATCCGGGTACAGATAGCAATAATGACGGCATCAGTGATTTTCTCACTGCATTGATGTGTGACGGAACCATCCGCACCTCCACAGGAACACTCGTCTTCGGGTCCGCTTCTTTTGACGAAGTACAGGCAAACGACGATATCGACGGAGACGGAAAGAAGAACGGCGAAGAATTTACACTGCTGCACAAGCTCGATGTCCCTGCAGATTCCAGAACATTTGACGGAAGATACTATAAGATCTACGACACCGGCTATCGCTGGGATGATGTCGAGTCGCTGTGCGAGAGCTACGGAGGACATCTTCTCACCATCACCTCTGAAGAGGAGAGTATCTTCGTCAAGGAATATCTCCAGGAAGGTACGAAGCGGTGCTACTGGCTCGGAGCAAACGATGTCGAGGAAGAAGGCACTTTCGTCTGGGTCACCGGGGAACCTTTTGAGTTCACGGACTGGGCACCGGGCGAGCCAAATAACGACGGCGCCGAGGATTATCTCGAGATCGAGACCTGGAATCAGCACCGCTGGAATGATGGAGAGGTCGATGGAGATTTCGGTAACTACAGTCAGGACAACCATGGGTTCATCTGTGAGTGGGAGACCGCCGAGATCGATATCGGTGCTTATGTGATCATCAACGAGTGATTTTCCTATATGGAATTAAGATGTGATTTGGTATAGAATAGTGCTTAAGTAGAGGTTGGACCAAGGAAACAGGAATCATCCAGAGAAGTTGAAAGATGTCTAAGTACTTCGTTTGTTCAGATATTCACGGAGCAGAGTCGCGTCTCGAGAGTGCTCTCTCAGAGCATCAGGATGCCGACGCTGTGATCGTATGCGGTGATCTGGAGATGGAGTACTACGATGTCGAAGAGATCATCCGAAGATGTACCTCCCGATCGATAGACATACGTATGGTACGCGGTAATTGCGATTCCTATATTTCTTCTTTTTCAGGGGTGCCGGATAAGATCACGGTCTCCCTATCCCCTGTCTCGAGAGCGCTCGTAACACATGGACACCTGTATCATGCAAGCACGGACCTCATGGCATATATCGCACATGAAAACAACTGTAATGTGGTAATTTATGGACATACACACCGGCAGCAGGACAAGGAGATCTATGGAATCCGCTTTCTTAATCCCGGTTCTATCCGAAATGGTAATTACATGATCATCAATACAGAAAGTAACGGAGCAATTCGGGCTTATCTTCATGGAATGATCATGTGAAGATAGTGATAAACAAGGAGGATACAGTTATGAAATGTACCAACTGCAATGCAGAGATTGCTGATGATGCTCTGTTCTGTTCAGAATGCGGTATGAAGATCTCTTCCCCGGTTCCGGAACAGGTACCTGCATCGGAGGATATTTCTGCTACACTCTCAGATACTCCGGCAGAGGAAGTATCTGATGCGGTATCGGATACCGTTTCCGATATGATCTCGGATGCAGACGCAGATAGTCTGGATGTCCCGGAAGATGCACCGTCGCCGTTTGCACCGGCAGCAGATGCTTTTGCCGGAGAAGCTTCGGAAGCCGCATCCACAGTTCCTGCCTTCGGTATGCAGGAGAATACTCCGCCGGCACCCCCGGCCTTCCCCGCTCCGGAATTCCAGCCGCAGGCTCCGCAACCGGAATTTACACCGGTCCCTCAGCCGATGGCACCTGTAGCAGCTCCTGTAGATAACAGCGGCGTACCGGGCGAAAAGAAGAGCAAGAAATTCTTCGTACCGATGATCATCTTCATCATCCTCTTCGCACTCGCGGCAGCCGGTCTGGGCGTCGGCGCATATCTCTATATGAAGCAGAAGTCCGATCTCAATACCAAGATCGAGGATCGTGATAAGACGATCGAAGAGAAAGAAGATGAGATCTCGGATCTTGAAGAGCAGGTCTCAGAATATGCTGACAAAGAGGAAGTTCTTAAGAACGATAAGATGAATCTGGAACAGAATATCACTAAGCTCGAGGAAAACGTCAATAGTCTTACCAACGATCTCGAAGCAGCGAAAAAGGAAAGAGACGAGTATAAGGGACAGGTCGATGCGAGTGCAAATGAACTCAAAGATCTGTATGGTGCTCTCCAGAAGATGGTTCCGCCGACAACTACCTACTTCGCTTCCAAGAACGTGATCGTTCTTAAGCCGGGCGCCACGGATACCATCATGGTCAGCCTGAGAACAACAGGTACATTTACTGTTACATTCAATTCCGATAACAAGGACGCGTCTGCTAAGTGGACAAATCAGTGGACAGACGATGGCAGCCTCCACTCCTGCCCGCTGACCTTTACTGCCGGCAGCAAACCGGGAAGAACCGTCTTTACATTCACCAATAACAAGACATCTGATACATTCCAGATCATTGTTATCATTGCGCAGTAATCGCCTGCACATCATAGGAAACTTCGGGCCCCTCACCTCTTTCCGGGCGGAAAATGGTGAGGGGCCTTTTTCACTGGAAACCAAGGCTTTTCTTAAGTTGCCCGATCCTCTCCGGCGGAAATATTTCATGCTGGGAGAGATGCGTTTTTCTGCTGAAAACTTGCGAAATTTTGCTAAAGTATGGTGCTTTTGTTGAAATAATATGCCGGAAGAAAGTATAATACTTTTATGAGTTCATATAATTAGGAGGTACTAGTATGGCTTGTTTTATAGTTCCTGCTACCGAAGCAATCGTAACTACTATCGCACAGAAAGTCCTTGCTTCTAAGGAAAAGAATATGGAGATCCACCACGAGAGTGGTTCTGAGGTCATCGGGAAATCTCATTTTTCCAGAAAACTCGGCTGGCTGAATAATATGCTCTGGGGAGGTTCCGCACTTCTTGCGCTCGAGCACGTATGGCACGGTGAAGTAGTACCGTGGTTCCCGTTCCTGACTGCTGCAAATGATGTATCTTCCCGCGCGGAAATGTTCCGTGAAATGGCTACTGTCGGTGTCGGTATGGCACTCCTCGTTACTGCTGCATGGGTAGGTATGGTCGTTGTTTCTTCCCGTCTGGAGAAGCGTGCTTCTAAGAATGCCGTTCTTGCGGAAGAGACCATCAAAGAGGATAAGTGAGGTAGCCTTATGACATTACTGATTTCTGTATTCGCTGCGATCATCGCAACGATCGTATGGTATAAGAATGCTCCGAAGGATACCTGGAAAGTCGGAACACTCGCTCTGATGTACTGGGGCGCTTCCCTGATGTGGATGGTCGATGCCATCTTCGAGTACGCGGAGCTGAAGGAAGAATTCTTCCAGCCGGCAGCCGCAGATATGCTGAACGATGCATTTCTCGGAATGACTGTCGTCGCACTGGGCCTGATCATCTGGCTGGTCGTTCTGCTGGTCAAAGATCCCAAGGGCGTCCTTCGCGCGAAGCTTCTAGCGAAGAAAAACTGATCAGAAAGTTCTTTTGCAAGGGAGAAATGTTGATCATTTCTCCCTTTTTTTCATCAATAATCCGGCGGTGTTGACCCGCCAGGCAGGCACAGGGTCTTCCTTTCCGCCTGCTACTTTACGGAGTCGGACATGAATACGAACGTCAAACGCATACTTGAAGCCGTGGAAAAAGGCGAGATGACATCGGATGAGGCACTTCTTCTTCTGAAGTCCGCCCCCTTTGTAGATCTCGGATATGCGAAGATCGATTTTCACAGGAGCATCCGTCAGGGCGTCCCGGAAGTGATCTATGGTGCGGGAAAAACACCCGACCAGATCAAGGGGATCCTCTCTTCCATGATCGAAAACGGGCAGGACAATACCCTGATCACGCGCCTTTCGAAGGAATCCGCGGCAAAGATCGCCAAGTCCTTCGACATCACATACTATACGGATGCACGCATCGGCTGCTATGGTGAAGCGCCCGCTCCCAACGGGATCGGAAAGATCGTCGTGGCTACCGGCGGCACCAGCGATATTCCCGTCGCCGAAGAAGCCGCGATCACCGCGGAGCGCTTCGGAAATGAGGTCGTGCGTCTCTATGACGTCGGCGTCGCCGGTCTTCACCGTCTTCTTGCTCACAAAGAAGAGATCATGACCGCAAGTGTCATTATCGCAATCGCCGGGATGGAAGGCGCACTCGCGAGCGTCATCGGCGGCCTTGCCGACTGCCCGGTCATCGCCGTGCCGACCAGCGTCGGATATGGCGCTGCATTTGAAGGGCTGTCCGCTCTGTTATCCATGCTCAATTCCTGCGCAAGCGGTGTCTCCGTCGTCAATATCGACAACGGATTCGGCGCCGGTTATCAGGCCAGTATGATCAACCATATGGAGGCAAAATCATGAAGACTCTTTACATCGACTGTTCCATGGGCGCCGCGGGCGATATGCTGAGCGCAGCGCTTTTCGAGCTTCTTCCGAAAGAAGAACAGAAAGCATTTCTCGAGAAACTGAATTCGCGCGGCATCCCGGGCGTGCAGTATGTGGCGGAACCTTCCGTTAAATGCGGCATCACCGGCACACACATGTCGGTCCTCGTCAACGGTGAAGAAGAAGGCTGCGGATGCGATCACGAGCACCCTCACGATCATGAGCATAATGAGGAGCACGAGCATCACCACCATCACGACCACGAGCATGATGAGGGCCACGAGCATGAACATCATCATGATCATGAGCATCACCATGATGGAGCGCATGAACATACACATGAGCATGAGCACGGCCATCACCATCACAGCAGCATGCATGATATCGAGCATATCGTGGGTGATCACATGAAACTACCCACTTCTGTGGCGCTGGATGTTCTGGCAGTATATCAGGAGATCGCCGAGGCTGAGAGCCACGTGCACGGTCAGCCTGTCGATCAGATCCATTTCCATGAAGTGGGCTCGATGGACGCGGTCGCGGACATCACGGCTGTATGCCTTCTCATGAAAAAACTCGCTCCGGACGAAGTGATCGTTTCCCCGATCCACGTCGGTTCCGGCACAGTAAAATGCGCACACGGAATCCTGCCTGTCCCCGCTCCGGCTACAGCATATATCCTCCGGGGGATCCCGACCTACAGCGCAGACATCAGCGGCGAACTCTGCACGCCGACAGGTGCCGCACTTCTGAAGCATTTTGCTACGGGATTCGGAAAACAGCCTTTGATGAAGACTTCCTCCATCGGCTACGGCATGGGTAAAAAAGACTTCCCGAGAGCCAATTGCGTACGCGTTATGCTTGGTGAGACAGTAGAAGAAGAAAGCGTCGGATCTATGGCTCCCACTGATGCTGCCTTTGCTCCGGCTGCGGCTGCGGAAAGTGCGTCGGCAGTTTCTGCTTCTGCATCAGAAGCTTCCGGATCTTCTTTTTCTTCCAACGGCGACATTATCGAACTTTCTTGCAACGTCGATGACATGACCGGCGAAGCGGTCGGATTTGCGATGGAGCGTCTTTTCGAAGCAGGCGCAAACGAAGTCTTCACCGTTCCCTGCGGCATGAAAAAATCCCGTCCTGGCCTTCTTCTTCGTGTACTCTGTAAGCCCGAAGATAAAGAGAAATTCGTACAGTTGCTTTTCAAGCATACGACGACGATCGGTATCCGCGAGACCAAGATGCAGCGCTATATGCTGGACAGACAGATCTACAAAGTCGAAACCTCTTTCGGACCCGTCCGGGTGAAGGTCTCTTCCGGATACGGCACGACGAGAAAGAAGATCGAGTATGAAGATCTCGCGAAGATCGCAAAAGAAAAAGGTATTTCTCTTTCTGAAGTGGAGAAGATTATCCAGAAAGATCTGAACGTCTGACACAGTTCTCCTGCGCGCACAGGATTTATTTCTGTACGAGCTTATCGAATCGCTCTTTGAAGATCTTCGTGTTGTTCTCGAAGAGGTTGTTGCCCTGCGTGTCGATCGATACGACCAGCGGGCCGAACTCCTTGACCTTCATGATCCAGAGGGCCTCCGGCATGCCGAGGTCCATCCACTCGACGCCCTGAAGCTCTTCGACTTCCTGCGCGGCGACTACGGCACATCCGCCCGGATATGCACAGTGGATCGCACCAAACTTCTTGCATGCTTCGGTCGTCTTTTCGAGCATACCGCCCTTACCGATGATCACACGGATACCTGTCTGCTCGATGAAGTCTGCCTCCGCAGCTTCCATACGGCGGCTCGTCGTAGGTCCGATCGAGACCATGTACTGCTTGCCGTTCTCGTCCTTTCCGACGATCGGACCGGCGTGGATGATCGCGCCGTCTTTGAACTCGAAGTTTTCCGGGAATACCTTCTCATGTACGACTCTTTTGTGGCCGCTGTCACGGCAGGTCGCGAGCATACCTGTAAGATAAACGGTATCTCCGATCTTCAGGTCCTTGATCTGATCATATGTAATAGGAGTGGTCAGTACTTTTTTCATAGATCTCACACCTCCTCAGCCTTTCTTTGCTTCTGCCGCAGCGGCAAGTGCTTTTTTATGGGAAATGATCTCGGAACTGAGATCCTTATGGATGATGATCTCGCCTCTTCTTGTGGCCCAGCAGCCGGTCGTGATACCGACACCCAGTGTTGCCGGGTGGTGCGCTGCGGCTTCGATATTTACATTTAATACCGTGTGGCTGCCGCCGAATCCCAGAGGTGCGATACCAAGAGAATCGAGACCCGCCTGGATCTCATCCTCGAGCTTGGCCACTTCCGGATAAGAAGAACGTGTGCCGATCGGACGAAGAAGTGCTTTTTTCGAAAGCATCGCGGAGGTCGCCGCGCAGGTGCCGAGGCCGATACCGATGCACAGCGGCGGGCAGGCATTTACGCCCCAGTCGAGGATCGTCTGATAGACAAACTTCTTGATTCCCTCGACGCCCTCAAGTGGCATCAGAACCTTGCTTCTGCCGGGGAGCGAGCATCCGCCGCCGGCCATATACATGCGGAGGCGCAGATCCGAAGATCCCGAAACAAGATCATATTCGATATAAGGAGCGCCGTAGCCGGTGTTGTCGCCGGTATTGTGTTCGCCGAGCGGCTCCACGACATTCGGACGCAGAGGTGTCTCGAGCGTTGCTTTTCGAGCGGCCTCAACAAGGACACTCTCGATATCCGCCAGATACGGGAATTCCGTTCCGACCTCGACGAAATACTGGAGAACGCCGGTATCCTGGCAAAGCGGACGGTGAAGTTCTTTTGCGAGAGAAAGGTCCTCGATCATGCAGTCATACATCGTCTTCGCGTTCTCGATCGTCTCGGAATCACGGAGCTCGCGAAGTCTTTTTTCTACGTCATCCGGCAGGTAAATGCCCGTCATCGCGGTGAAGTCCTGCACGGTCTTAATAAACTGATTTCTCAATGCTTCTTCCATACTGCCTCCTTGTGGTTACGTCATATGCGAAATAAGCAAAGAAAGTATCCCACAAAAAGTGCTGATTTTCAAGTTTACGGGCGCTTCTGCTATTTCCTGTTCCGCGCCAAAAGCACCTTCCCCCGGACTTTGCGAAAAGCACTTGTCTGTTCTTCGTTTGCGCGCTTCGTAAAATCGGATAAATCTTTTCGCTTTCTTCTGTAAGATTCCTTCCGGAAATCTGTTAATAGGGGTGAAGACAATAAAGATGCGAGGTATATGAAAATGAAAAAGTATATCCATTCCGTTCTTTTCTCCGCACTGTGTCTTTCCGTAATATTCACTTTGACCTCTTGCAAAAATGGCGGGAAGCAGGAAAAAGCGGAAATGACGCCGACCTGTAACGGGGGAACCGACATGTCTGCCATCACAAGCGATACTACCGGAAACGAGACCCGTTCTTCACAATACACTGGAAGATACGAGCTGGCCATTCCGACGGGCACCCGTGAAATGTCCGATGACCCGGACCTTCCGGAAGAGATCGTATATTGGGACCCGTCAAGAGTCCTTGATCCCGAATATACCCTGGAAGCGGCAACGGAAAAGTATGCTTTTGTCGCAGACCACACCACACTGATCTACAAGAGATGTGATGAACTTTCGATGTCGCACAGTTTCCGCTGCGTTGATTATGGAAGCAGGCTCTTTTCGAACGAAAACAGTGCGAAATGTCTGGATCCTGACGGGAAGATCCACGAAGGAAAAATCACGCATCTTCAGCTGAATGCTATAGAACACGGCCCGCTCTATACCTCCTTTGAGGAGATGGCCCACGATCCGATGTGCTACTACGGAACGCAGCCCTTTGAGTTTGCGGCGGAAGAGATCCAGCTGACCGATGATCACGTCATACAGCACATCACAGATACGATAAGCTCTAGAGAGTTTCTGTATTACGGAAAGGTCACAAGCGGAAATCTGCTTGCTGTCACCTTCGAAAACAACAATAGCGATGATCCCCTGACAGAAAATGATATCGGAGATTTCATCCACTACGCGGAAGTGCTTCTCGATCATCTGGAAGAGGATAACGGTTCTGAACCATATATCTACGATAAGATCGTGAATACTCCGATCCTCGGCGGGATGCACATTGCCGGTTTTAATTATCTGAGTAGTGTAGATCGTACGTCCTTAAGACTTATGACCCGTCCGGATTCTGACTTTTTCAGCATCACCCTTATCCGGGATCCGAAAAACCCGGAAGAATACGGAAGCTGGGAAGATATAGGCGACATGAAATCCCAAAAAGGAGACTTCGGATCGCAAAAGCTGTACTTCACGGTGGATGGGGTTTCCTATCTGTGTTCATTTCAGAACAGAACCGGAGAGTTTGCGGACTTTACTTCCTCTTCTGATCTTCTCGATTTCATCCGGGCAAACTGTTATGTGAGATGATCCTATGAAGCATATATGGCATATGGAAAAAGAGAACGCCAGTGGGTGTGATATAGTAAGAGAAGATGGGTATATTTCCAGCCGGATCTTCGGCCGGAACAGGGAGTGGAAAATGGACGATACTTCAATCGTAAAAATGTTATGGGACCGATGTGAGCAGGCGCTAAAAGAACTCGCCGCAAAGTACGGGCGCTTCTGCCATAAGATCGCGCTGAATATCCTCGGCAGCTCGGAGGATGCGGAGGAGTGCGTCAACGATACATACCTTTCGGTATGGAACAGCATCCCCCCTCAACGGCCTTCCGTACTTCCTCCCTACGTCGGCCGCATCACGAAGAACCATGCACTGAATTTGTATAACAAGAAGCACGCCGAAAAGCGCGGCGGAAGCAATCTGACTTTAGTATTTGAAGAACTGGACGAAGTGATCGCCGGGTATGAGTCGGCGGACAGCGCGCTTTACCGCCGGGAACTGCTCTCCGTGATCAATGAATTCCTTGAGGTTCTTCCCGCAGATAAAAGGAAGATCTTCGTCCGCCGCTACTGGTACGCAGACAGCGTAAAAGACATCGCCGCACGCATGCATATGACGGAGAATAATGTGTCCGTCTCCCTGAACCGCATGCGGAGCCGGCTGCGTGAGATACTTCAGGAAGGAGGTTTACTCTCATGAACGGAAAAGAGCTATTTGATGTGATCAACGACATCGATGATAAATATGTTTCGGAAGCAGGAGAAGAAGCCGGAGCAGTAACGTCTCCGGATACGGCAAAAGCACCCGCCGCAAACCCGTTCCTGCGGATCGTAAAGCGGTACATCCTTCCGGGAGCAGTGGCAGCCGCTGCGCTGGGACTCATCGCTTTCGGGATCTGGAGTTCCGGTGTGCTGGGTAATAAAAGAGTGAGTCTCGATACGACAACACGGCCGACGAATGCTACTGAAGTCCCCACGGCAATAATTCCGACAGATCCTACGGATTCTACGACTATGCCTTCGAGGCCTACCGATGATACGACCGGAATGCCTCCCACGGAATCTACAGATGCTACGACGCTTCCGGATCATACGGAAAAACCTTCGACCGGACCGACCAACTTCCACGGCGATTGCACTATTTCCGTCTCTATCCCCCAGGATAAAATGATCGAAAAAGACGGCGTCCTCGTTCCCTCGGTATTAGAGCTCACCATCACGAACGAAGGTGAATCTCCTCTTTATGTCGAAGAAGTTTTCACTCTTCTGAAGCAGGGAGCCGATGGTGAATGGGAAGATGGCGCATTATTCCGCCATGAGACGATGCCCTTAAGCGAGAGATGCGTCGCAGCAGGAGAGACCTCCGTCATCACGATCGGAATTCTTCCGGAGCATTACACACTCTGGAGCGGCCCTGCGCGGCTCGTCATCAATGTGCATTTCTATGAACCGGATCCGGATGACTGGATGAAGGTCCTGTACGACACCGCATTCTACATGAAGGTCGCAGATTTCTATCTGTAAGCTTTCCGATTAGAAAGAAAACGGGGGGCGGCTCATCGTCTTGAGCTGCCCCCTTCTTTTTAAACTTTGCAATTTTCCCCGGGTCTGTTATAGGTAATTTTCCGCGGGTCCGTTATAGGAGTCCATCGGTGCTTTTCCCTGCTCGAAAAGCACCAGCTTCATGAGCACGAAGTTCGGGCTGATCGCCGAGATGCCGATCGTATTTTTTCCTTCTTTAAGATCCAGACCGACCTCGGTGATGCGGATATTATCGAGCACGCCCTGCTTCCAGATCAGCTGGTTATCACCTACCGCAAAGCCGTCCGGGATCATGTTGACCTTCTTCTCTTTTCCGTCATTTACTGACACACCGAAGAGGATCTTCGGCTCGCGCGTCGGCGGATTGCTCGGATTGGTCATCAGGCGCAGCGTATATTTTCCGGCCTTCGGGACATCCACGAGATAAGACAGTTTCGGCGCATCAGCTCTATTTTTAAATTCCACATCCTGCGGGTATGCCTTCATGGCGGACATGCCGCGGTTATAGTCCGGGATCACCTCGAAGGCTCCCGCCTTGCCCGGGATATTTTCCGTATAGTTCTCCGCAAGGATGGCGATATACTCCGGAGATTCTTCCGTAAGCGGTACTTTTACCTCGGCAAAAGCATCCGCCCCGAATCGTACCGTTATCTTTGCGGGTTCGTTCTTCTTTGCGGCCGCGCTTCCCTTCTTCGGGAGCTTCGTGCGGTCGAGCTTTATCTTGATGAGCTTTCTCGTTCTCGGATCCACTGTGCCGGAAGAAGGAGTGACCTGAAGATACTTCGCATCGCTCTCGATCGTAAAGGAGATCTTCTTATCACAGCCTGTGGTCAGCTCGATCGCGCCTTCACTAATGCGCGGATCGAGGAAGGCCGGAAGCGACAGTTCGCGGCGTGTCCAGGAGTATCCTTCCGAATGTGCACCCGTGCCCGGAATCGTCACGATCAGGCGATCTTTATTACCCGGCAGGAATGTATGTACAACCGGATACTGGCACTCTTCTTCGCACCAGTTCTTAAATCCGATATGCTCGGACAGACCCATGCCGTACCACATACCGCCATGGATCTTATGGAGTTCATCCACGAGTTCCTGATCGAATTCCAGGCATGCATTGATCTTCTCGGCAAGCGCCATCGCATAGGTGCTTCCGATCTTCGCATATGCGTGATTCTGTGTCGTAAGAAGCCACATCTTCTGCACATTGAGGTTCGCCATCAGCGGGAGATATACGAGTTCGTAGAAGCGGTATGCCACATTCTCCTGAAGCTTGCCGGAAGCCTTTCCTGCGCCAGCGCCGGAAGCTTTTCTGGAAGTCTTTCCTGCACCCGCTGCTGAGAGTGTATCGTACAGCTTGACCGTAGTGTTCATGAGCTTCTCAATTCTCGCAAGAAGCGCCTCGGTTTCTCCATATGCAAATGGTGCATATACTTCATCGTTCATCGCTTCGGTTCTTCGCGCAGATGTAATACGCGTGTAGCCGAGCAGGAGCTCATTCACCTGCTTTTTCTGCGCCGCAGAGAGCGTCGTTCCGAAGTACTTCTCGACGAAGAGCTTCGTGTATTCATGCGCGGCATTTTTATTCGAAGTGCCCCACTTATCGAAGTCATAGGCCAGATCGAGGAAGAATGCGAGCGGGTATTCCGCGCTGAAAATATCGCCGACATTGACGATCCAGAGATCCTTGATCCCGCAGTCATATGCGGTCGTCATCTGCTCCCATACCTTCGGCAGGAAGGAGGTGTTGAACCACTCATAGGAGATCGGATATCCGTGGTAATCGAAGTGGTAATACATGCCGTAGCCGCCCTTATGGCCGCGCATCTTTTCTGTCGGAACAGTACGAAGATTACCGAAGTTATCGTCGCAGAGCATGAGCGTCACGCCCTCGAGCTCCGGGTCTCCCATAAGTCCGGCGGTCTTCTCGTCGCCATAAAAATACGGCTCGACTTCCTTATAGAGCGCCAGCATTCTCGGCACTTCGTCAAGGTTCTTATTTACGTGCTTTTTGATCAGTTTGTTCTGGGTCTTTAAGACTTTCCTAAGAAGATCGATATTATCTTTCAGCGTCGCTTCTTTTCCCATGATGGCGGTATCCGCCTCGCCGCGCATACCGACGGTGATCACGTTCTCGAACTTACCACTGCGGATCAGACCGTCTTCCCAGAACTTCGTGATGCCTTTCTCATTACTTAAGAAATTCCATGCATCGCCATAGATGGACTTCGGTCCGCGAAGATATCTGTACTCCTCGCCCTGACGCAGACACGGCTCGTGGTGGGACATGCCCATGACCACACCAAGTTCGTCCGCGAGCTCGCAGTTCGCAAGTCCCGGACCGTCATTCGGGAAGATCGCCGACCACATCGCCGGCCACATATAGTTGCCCTTGAGTCTTAAGAGCAGCTCGAACACATGCTCGTAGCACTTCGCATTAAATCCGCCGAATCTCTTATTGCACCAGTTGCCGAAAGCCGGCCACTCATCGTTGATGAAGAATCCTCTAAATCTGACCGACGGCTCCTTCGAGATATATTCATATTTTGCAGAGATCGGGAAAGTGGTTTTCTTCTCCGGCATGACATCCAGCCAGTCGATAAACGGCGACACGCCCAGTTTCTCCGACAGGGCGAACAGGCCATACACCGTTCCGCGCTTATCGGATCCGGCGATCACGAGCGCGGATGTTTCCTGCGGAAGAAGAAGTCCCGCGGAGAGTTTCCCGATCACTTTATGCTGATAGACTTCTCTTTTTCCGTCCACATCGTGGAGCGCCAGAAGACCTGCCGTCTCAAGCTTTGTAAGTATGTTACATCCGATCGTACCTACCAGGATCGGGTATCTGATCCTGTTTAATTCCTCCCCGGAAAAGTCCTCAAGCGCTGCCGCTACAGGTGCTTTTCCAAAGACGGCACCGATATCCGCAGCGACCTTCCCCGCGATCTTTTTTACTCCGGCAAAAGCTGCTTCATCGTAAAGGATGACGGTTTTTCCTTCTTTGATCGATCTGGCTGAAATCTGAAAATCCATAACTGTTACTCCCATCTTTTTCTTGACTGCTTCTTTTCCTTAATCGTCACCGGCATGGACACTTTCTCCGGCACCGGATCGAGTTTTTTCATCTCCTGATAGAGATGAGTAAGGTTCGTCTTCATGCGGTTGGTGCTTTCCTCATTCTTGAGGATCTCATCCGTGATCTCCGAAGCTTTGTCTCTATACGGCTTCATCGTTTCCGTCTCAAACTTCTTGATCCTGTATTCGCGATGGAAAAGGTAGATGCAGGCGAGCACGAGGACACCTGCCGGGATCAGAAGAAAGAGCATCCTGTTCCTGTCCATATTGGCATGATCTTTGTTCCATTTCTCTTCTTTTTCCAGACGCTTGGACTCCGACTCTTCCGCCATCTTGTTTGAAAAGGAAGGGTAGTCGATAGCCACATACTTCTGCATATTCTTTTGTGCATTCTTCGCGTCCGCGGCTGCCTTCTTTGACGCCTCTGAAGGATCCATTCCCCGCTTCTCATACATCTCTTTCAGTTCTTTTTCGACCATGTAATTATTGAAATAATCGGGCATCGTGTAACTGACCCTGGTCGTTGCCTTCGTAGAGCGTGTCTTCTCCGAAGTTGCCTTCGTGTACGGGTTCTTCATCGCTCCAAAGATCAGAAGCACGAAGATCGCATAGAAAACGTAGAGACCGATGAGCATCCCTGCAATGGAACGCGGATGGATCTTGATCATGTCCGCCGCCGGATCCTGCGGATCATTGACATGGAAAAAGAGCTCACCCTTTTTATCCTCGATCCGCTGTATATCAGAGTATGCCAGTTTCTGGTCACTTCTTAGGTCCTTATTCGTGTTGAGGCCTTCTTCATAGACGTCCGCCGCGTCGAAGAGTTCTTTCATCTTGGAAAAATATGATTGATGTTCCGGAAGACAGTGCTCGATCGCATACTGGATCTTCTCATCGACAGCAGGCGTATTCTTCGTCTTAAGTTTCTTCGGGTCAGCAAATTCGGCGGTGCTTCGTGCGCCTGCATATACCAGGATCATGCCGCGGAGCGCCTCAAAATTCGACGGTTCCTTCGCCAGCATGAATTCATACGCTTCTTTGGCAGACTGGAATTCTCCGAGTCTTATCGCGCGCGATGCTCTCTCGAGCACGTCATCCTCGCGGAAGTACTCATAGTCGAATGTCACCCCGCAGAAAGGGCACTCATACATCTTCCGTACTTCATTGACGATCAGCTGTCCGCCACATGTCGGACAGGTGTGCTTTTTTATGTTTGAAGTATTCTCAACCATTTCCTTATCTCCTTATGTTACTATACTAATTTCCGGCGCACTTTACAACAAGATCGGGCATTCTGAAATACGATCACGTATTTGCATTGTCTCCTGCAAAATCACTCATCCCGGCGGCTTTTTCCTTCGCGTTATTCACACGTGCTATAATAAATCCGAATAGTGCTTTTCGAGCCTCGGCGGACTTTCCGGAAAAGGTATCGGAAGCATCCTCTAGAAGGAGACTGATATGCCGGACATCATCATCTGCGAAGACAATAAAGAGATCGGAGATCTGCTCTCCGCTTTTCTCAAGAAAGAGAACTACACCGTCGCCATCGCGCCGACCGGTGAGCGCGCGATCGAGCTTTTCGAGAAGTACGGCGCGAAGCTTCTGGTACTGGATATCATGCTCCCGGGCATCGACGGATTCGCCGTCTTAAGTAAGATCCGTGAATCATCAAATACGCACATCATCATCGCCAGTGCCAAGAGCGATAAAGACAGCAAACTCGAGGGCTTGGCACTCGGCGCCGACGACTATATCGAGAAGCCCTACGACATCGATATTCTGCTTGCCAAGATCAAGGGTGTCTTTAAGAGAAAATACGCGGTCGAGGAGATCATCGACGGGGACCTTCGCCTGAATACTGTGCAGCATACACTTGCCGTCGGCGGGAAGCCCGTGGTGGTTACGGAGAAAGAGTTCGCGCTGCTTCAGCTTCTGATCGAGAATAAGAACACCACACTGCGCAAGGAATATATCTTCAACAATATCTGGGGCAGCGACAGCGACTCGGAGATCCAGACGCTGACCGTCCACATCAAGTGGCTCCGCGAGAAGATCGAGAAAGACCCGAAGAATCCGAAGCACATCATCACCGTATGGGGCACGGGGTACCGCTATGAGTAAAGTTGCAAACGGAGGCAGCACAAGCTCCTCAAGAAACACACCTCTTGCATATTCCGAAAACGGTATGCGCCGCTTCCGCATCATCGTCTGTGTGATCCTCGTGTTCGAGATCCTGCTGATTGGAGTTTGTAATTTCCTTCTTCTCGGAAGCATGAAAAAGGACGCCGGAAGGCAGTACCGTGTGGATATCTCCCGCGCCTCGGATGATCTTAATCTCCTGATCGCACTTTCGAGTTCCCATCCGGTACAGGTGGATTTCCGCCGTGGAGAAACACCGGCGGATACCGATCCGCGTCTTTCCTTCGACATGGAGAAATATCCTTCCCTTCTCCGCGTTTCGACGTTCGATCCGGATGCCATCATCAACAACGACTTCGAGGTCCGCGACATCTGCGGCACCTTGATCTGCTTCGAATATGAGATCAAGCCGGACATTCATCCCCTGATCTACATGAATGTGGGGCTTATTCTCTCGCTCATCGTCACCATCGCGATCCTGATCTATGTCGCAAGAAAGATCCTCCGCCCGTTCCATCAGATGAGCCGGTTCTCCGAGGAGCTCGCGCGCGGCAATCTGTCCGTCGCCATGAAAGAAGATAAGAACAAATTCTTCGGAAGATTTCTCTGGGGTATCGATATGCTCCGCGATAATCTCGAGTCCAATAAAGAGCGCGAGCTCGAGCTTCAGAAGGAAAAGAAGACCTTGATCCTCTCGCTTTCCCACGACATCAAGACTCCTCTTTCCGCGATCAAGCTCTACTCCAAGGCCCTAAGCGAAGACATCTACGATTCCGAAGAACAGCGCCGCGCCGCTGTTACCGGCATCGCACATAATGCCGATGAGATCGAGAAATACGTCTCTGATATCGTCGCCGCATCGAAGGAAGATTTCCTCAATCTGGAAGTCACGATGAGCGAGTTCTATCTCAAAGAAGTTATGGACCGTATCAAAGTGCTTTACGAAGAGAAATTCCTTTCGCAGCGGACAGATTTTTCCATCTCCGAATACAGCAATGTACTTCTATCCGGAGATCCTGCCCGCCTCGAGGAGGTCCTCCAGAACATCCTCGAAAATGCGATCAAGTACGGTGACGGGAAATGGGTAAAGATCAGTTTTTCTGACGAAGAAGACTGCCGTCTCATCACGGTCACCAATAGCGGATGCAGCGTAAAAGAAGAGGAGATCCCGCATCTTTTCGAGTCTTTCTATAGAGCTTCCAATGCGGAGAGAGCACCCGGCTCCGGCCTCGGTCTTTATATCGCAAGATCCCTCATGCGCATGATGAACGGTGACATCTTCGCGACAAAAGAAAACACCGGGGATTTCTCCGTCACCGTCGTGGTGAAGAAGGCCTGATCCCCGGCGCTTCTTGCTGAAGCTGTTTCCTTTCTCCTCGGAGCACCTTTCTATTCTTTAGCGCCCCCAGCCTCAGCGTACTTCAGTTTCCTTTCCTTTTTCGGGTAGTATGCTTATTTATTGTCCTCCGCAACATCCGGCTCCGCGGCCTTCTCTGCTGCCTGTTCAGATGCCTGCTGCGCTTCAAGTGCTTTTCGAGAAGCAGCCTTCGCAGCTTTAGACTTCTTCACCTTTCTTCTGATCACGAAGAACAGGATCAGAAAAGCGATCAGCGCAAGCGCGAATGCCCACCATCCGGAGATAAAGAACATGAGGATACTCTCGAGGAATCCGAGGAAGTTATTCCAGGATTCCTTCGCCTTCTTGGAAACGCGTGTGCCAAAGTCATCGTCTTCTTTCGGTGCTTCCTTTTCCTTCTTGATCTCTTTCTCGGTTACTTTATGGACAGTAACGGTCACATAGGAATATGCCACGTCACTTTCGAGCATGCTCATCTGTGTCTTGATGTCGGAGATCGTAATGGACAGGTTACGGAGTTCACGCTGGATCTCCAGAGCGATCGCCTCATCCTTCGTCTCGTTATACTGCTTCATATAACGGTCATATTCCGCTTCGTAGATCTCCAGATCATTCTTCAGCGTACCGTATCTGGTCGCCACATTATCTACGCTGGAATTCTTCGAACGCAGTGTTCCGATACCTTCTGTCGCGGAAACGAAAGACTCATAGTAAGCAGACGGGATGCGGATCGTCGCTGTATAGTAATAATCCTTATCTTCTTCGTCGATAATGTATCTTCCGTTTCCGTTATTTCCGTCCGACTGGGTTTCTCTTTCGATAAAACCATGGAACTCTGCGATCTTCGTTTTCAGCGCCGTCAGGGATTCCTCGAAATTCAGCGTGTCGATCGACATCGTGCAGCGATATACCAGCATCTCTTTCGATGCATCGACATTCACATCCTGGCCATCCGAAGGTGCGGCAGGATCTGCCCGCTGATACATCTCATCCGCTGCTTCCGATTCGACATCAGCATAGTCCATCGAGAGATTATTCTTATAATTTGCCACCGTCGTCTCGTATGCGGTATTACCGTACATCTCTTCATCGCCATCATATTCTCCGAGCTCTTCAACAGTGTCATTATGCTCTCTGGTAGATTTCTTCTTCGAATCAGATGACTTCTTCCCGCAAGCTACGATAAAAGATCCTCCGATCATCAGCGCCAGCATGATTGTAATTATTTTCTTCTTCATAAGATCCTTCTCCTATCGAATCGTTTCTGATAAATAGACGAAGCATCTTTTTCATCTGTTGCAACTTTTTCTAAAATTCTGCTAATCTCCTTCCGCGCCGGGCGCACCTATCTAATGCAGAGCTCTCTCAAACATCGTCCGTATCTCGTTCATATCCAGCACCGAGCCTTCTCCTTCAAAGGTCGCCATCAGGTTATTGCCGAAGAAGATCCCGCTCTTTCTATACTCATCGATCTTATTCAGGAAACGGTCTCTTCGATAGTCCGGATCATCCACCAGCCCGAAATGTTCATGATAGACCTCTCTTCTTCGTTTTTTATCCCACAGCGTGAAATCCGGTGCATACACTTTCCCGTCTTTCGTCTTCACTATCTGCTCATACCGGTACGGTATCCCCATCTCATAGAACATATCCGCCAGAAACACTTCCGACTTCGACCTTACCATCTCGCCTCGTTTCGTCGGATAGATCTTATACTCCGGCAAGTAAGTGCTCTGCCTGTATTTCTGCCCTGCCCATACTTCCGCCAGTTCATCATCCGTCAGCAGTACCGGCTCCACCAGTGCTTTTCGAGCCGTACACATCTTCGAATAGACAACGTCCGCTCTTTCTTTCTCGAGGAGGCCGATATACCGCCTCAGCTGGCTCAGCTCTTTTTCGATCCTCCGCCTTACCCGCTCAAGATAGTCCTTCTTAATCAGCGCACGGACAAGTTCTTCCTTTCCCTTCGGAATATACTGCCCATTGAAATCCTTCGGATCATTTCTAAGATAGAAGCGCGAGTAGCCCTTAAAACTGCTCACCCGGATATGGCCCTCCGGCTGATTCTCCAGTTCCTTGTGCACTTTCGCGCGCGCTTTCTCCAGCTGCTTCATCCTCTTTTTGAGCTCGTCAAGAAGTTCCATGCGCCACCTCCAGATAGTATGTAACTAGATGATAGTCTCGAAGGCGGAAAGCTCACAATATTTTATAGTACATATTTTATTGTTCTTACTTATAATCTGAAAATTCCTCATAGTTTCCAGCTATAAAGTAATCTATACTCCGTTTTTTCCCGATTCTATCCTACCGGTTTTTGGCAGCGGTTGATCTATACTTTCTGTTTTTGGGTTTCTATCCTATCGCTCAATAATCTAGATTTTCGCTTTTTGAAAATCTAGATTATTTTCCTCGAAAAGCACTTGATCTATTTCTATGTTTTTCCGATTTATATCCTACATCGCACTAATCTATATTTGCTGTTTTTGAATTTCTATCCTATCCTCCTCCAAAAACCATACATCCATATTCTTCCTTTTTCATTTTCTATCCTACTTTCTCCCCTTCTTCCTCCCGAAAAGCACTCTCCCCTTCCATTCCCGCACTCCTTTTCACTTCCCTCCCCACCCATTTAATGATTGTTTAATAATTCCCACGGTAAGATGTAGTCACAGAATGAGAAACCGGGTCGGCGTTCCCCTCCTAAAACAACCGCCGCCGGCCCCCGCCTCCTTCTTAAAGACTAAAAACACAAACCAATACACGACTCGAAAGGATAATAGAAAATGTTTTTCCGCATCCTGAAAAAAGAACTGAAAAAGAAAAAGGCCATGAACCTGATCGTGCTGCTGTTCATCACACTGGCATCAATGTTCGTAGGCGCCGGCCTCAACAACGTCATCTCCGTCATGAACGGTTCCGGCGCGTATCTCGAGAAAGGCGGCGTCGGGGATTACGTCATCATCACGATGGGCAGAAATTCCATCGGTGCTCTGGACGAGATGCTCGCGACAGAAAAAGCGATCGATGGTTACCGGCTCGATACTGCGATCTACGGATCCCGGGACTCTTTGAAAAAAGGAGACGGCAGCAAACTCGAGACGAGAAATGTCCTCCTGATGCAGGACCTCTCCGCATCAACATTTCACTTCTTCGACGAAAATAATCAGACTCCCCGAGCACTTGAACCCGGCCATTGCTATGTTACCAGCAACTTCCTGGAAAAGAATGACATGAAGCCCGGTGACATCCTTGAAGTCGGTCAGGGCGATGTAACTGTACGCCTGGTCATCGATGGCAGATTGAAAGATGCACTTCTCGGATCCACCTTCATGGGCAACACCCGTATCCTGATGCATACGAATGAATTCAATAAGTTCCTTTCCAACGAAGAGATCCGCACGAGTTACGCCGGTCAGATCTGCTGTATCGACACGAACGATGTCTCCGCAGTTGAGGAAGCGACAACGAAGTGCTCCAATGTCAACTTTTCCCAGCCAAAAGATACTGTTGCGATGTGTTATGTCATGGATATGATCGTTGCCTTCATCGTGCTGATCCTTTCCGTCTGCCTGATCATCCTGTCTTTCGTAGTACTTAAGGTTTCCCTTTCGTTCACTATCTCGAAGGAATATAGAGAGATCGGCGTCATGAAGGCCATCGGCATCAAGAACAGAAAGATCCGCTTCCTGTACCTGACCAAGTATCTCGGACTTGCGATCGTCGGTTCTGTCCTGGGCTTCTTCCTGAGCATCCCGCTTGGCAAGCTCCTCCTCTCTTCCGTCACCGAGAATATGGTGCTTGAGTCTGACCTCGGCATCGCGATCAATGCCATCGGCGCAATCGCCGTCGTCCTCACTATCGTTCTTCTTTCTTACCTTGCGACCCGCATCGTTAAGAAAGCAACTCCGGTCGATGCGATCCGTACCGGAAGCAGCGGCGAGCGTTACAACAAGAAGAGCAAGCTCCACTTAAGCCGTTCCAAAAGAACCGGTACGTCTTCTTTCCTCGCGATCAACGACACCGTCAGCAGCCCGAAGAGATACATCTCCATCGTCATCGCATTTACACTGTGCATGCTCTTTGTCCTGATGATGGTAAATACCACGAACACCATGCAGAGCGAGAACCTGATTTCTTCTTTCGGAACAAGATGTGACTTATATCTCGACAGTGTTTCTGAGTCCATGAACATCATGGGCAATGACATGGATTACATGGAGAAGTACTTCGACGAGAAAGACAGAAAGCTCGCCGAGCTCGGTCTCCCGGGACACTTCTCCCAGGAATGGCAGTATAAATATAATGTCAATTTTAATGGCAAGCAGAGCAAGATCGTCTGCGAGCATGGTTTCCGAACGAGATTCGAAGATCTCGTATTCACCTCCGGCACACGCCCGCAGAAAAGAAACGAGGTCGCTATTACGAAGATGCTGAGCAAGGAACTCGGCGCGAAGATCGGCGATACCATCACGATCGATTTCGGATCAGAGAAGCTCGACTGCATCATCACCGCATATTACCAGTCATTCAACCAGCTCGGTCAGGTCATGCGCCTGCATCCGGACGCTCCGGTCGATCCGAAATACATGGCCGCGACCATGGCCTTCCAGATCACATTTGACGATCATCCGAGCGCCAAAGTGATCGAAGAAAGGAAGGAGATCATCGCCGCGAATTTCACGAATGACTCCGTCGAAAACTGTGCCGAGTATGTCGCTTCCTGCATCCAGGTCGTACCCACCATGCTTGCCGTACAGTACCTGCTCCTCGGGATCACGATCCTCGTGGTCATCCTGATAACGATCCTGATGGAGGTCTCCTTCATCGCGGACGAGAAGAGCCAGATCGCCCTTCTAAAAGCACTCGGTTTCAGAAGCAGGAAGATCTCTCTCTGGCACGTCCTGAGATTCGGAATCGTCGCCATCTTCGCCATGATCCTGGCCGCCGTGCTCTCGATCCCGATGACGAACCTCTGCATCAGCCCGATCTTCGGCATGATGGGCGCCAGCAAGATCACCTACGCGATCAAGCCGCTGCAGATTTTCCTTCTGTACCCCGGCATCATCGTAATCACCACCCTGCTCGTCGCTTTCCTGACATCGCTGTCCACAAGATCGATCAAGTCGAGCGACACCGCAAATATCGAATAATACCATTGCAAAAGCACTTGCCCGCCGCGCACGGCGAGACCACTATTGGAGGACTATAAAAATGAAAAAAGTTATGGAAGTTAAAGATCTCTGCAAGACATACGTTATCGAGAAGCGTCAGAACAACGTTCTGAAGAATGTCAGCTTCGACATCGAAGAGGGCGAGATGATCGGCATCATGGGCCCGTCCGGCTCCGGCAAAAGCACCCTTCTCTATTCCATCTCCGGTATGGATAAGGCGACCTCCGGCGAGGTGATCTTAGATGGAAAGAAGATCACCGATCTTTCTGAAAAAGAACTCGCTTCCGTCCGTCTCAATGACATGGGCTTCATCTTCCAGCAGATGTTTATGATGAAGAACCTGACCATCATGGATAACATCCTGCTTCCTGCCGTGGAGTGTGAAAAGAGCAGTGAAACCAGAAAAGAAAAAGTCGCACGCTGCGAAGAGCTGATGAGAAAACTCGGCATCATCGAGATCGCCGATAATGACATCAACGAAGTCAGCGGCGGACAGCTCCAGCGCGCATGCATCGCCAGATCCATGGTCAATAACCCGAAGATCCTCTTCGCAGACGAGCCGACCGGCGCGCTGAACCGCCAGTCTTCCGCCGAGGTCATCAGCGAGATCGAGAAACTGAATGCCGAGGGCACGACCGTCCTGATGGTCACCCACGATGCGAAAGTCGCTTCCCGCTGCTCCCGCGTCCTCTATATCTCCGATGGCAACATCAAGAGCGAATACCGGATGCCGGAAGGTCTCTCCGCCAGAGACAGAGAGCGCGCCCTCAACAACTGGCTGATGGATTTGGGCTGGTAATTAAAAAGGGAAATGTGTAACCTTTGAGTGGCGAGTTTTGCGTAAGCAAACTGTTTGATGCCACGAGATGTTACACATTTCCCTTTTGTTTTAATTGCAAAGGATCACATCATGGTGTTCTTCAGGATGCTGAGCAGATCGGATCCGTCGATGCCGTCGCTAATGTCGAGTCCGCCCTTATCAGACTTCTTCGGCTCTTCGACTTTGTCATCCTCATCCTTCATGAACTTCTTGAAGAAGCCGCCGAGGAAAGATCCGCCATCGTCTTCCTTCGCTGCCTTCTCGCGTTCTTCTGCTTCCTTAGCGATAGACTCCGGAGAATCCGGCTTTGCCAGAGAGGAGATCGAAGAGAGAACAGACGGTGCGATCGACGAGAGGAGCTGGTTGGACTGGCCTACGTTAATGCCTGCCTTCTTAGCGATAGAAGAGATGAAATCATCTTTATCATCACCCATGATCTTGCCGATGATCTTATTACCATCTTCCTCATCCGCATCCTTGATCTGAGAGGAAACTTCTCTTTTATCCTCATGCTGGGAAAGCGCGCCGAGGAGCGACTTTGCTCCGTCGGAGGAAGAAGCATTCTTTGTCATAGAGCCGATCAGGGACGGGATCGCCGAGGAGAGTGCTTTTTCAATCTGATCCGGATCGACACCGACCTTGCCGGCCAGAGCGCCCAGAGACGAATTAGACGTCAAACTCTTAAGAATCGTACTTACAAGATCCATAGGAAACACCTGCCTTATACATAAATTAGATATCTTGATTTTACCACATTTCCAGCTCCGCAAGCAGGTCTGGTTCTCACAGTTCGCGCGGGGCATCCTTGCTCGCAGTTTCTAAAAAATGCTTCTTAGAGTTTCACACGAAGTAACCTCGAGAGGAATCTTCGGATCCACGGGCAGCCGGCTCGCTGGATATCGAGGTTGTGATCACCGAAGCGGACGAGGTCAGAGAGTTCTTTTTCCGAGATCTCGCCGGCTCCGAATTCCGCCTTCTTGCGGATCGACTCGGCCACGCGTGACGGCGGCGCCTCCAGGATGGCGTTATGCATCGAGAAGTACGACGTATAGATCGAGGCCTTCTTATTCATCGATGCTCTTCTTATCCTTATCTTCCAGAAAAGCACATATCCCAGCCGCAGAAGCAGCACGAAAAGCACTACGCTTACGACCGTGACGGTCACCGGATGTGTCGCGATCCTCTTCACGATCGGCGGGATCACGTTCTTCGACGCTTCTTCCTGCTTCTGAGGAACAGGTGTCGGAGTCACCGTCGCTGTCGGCTTTTTCACCGGCTTCGGCTTCGGTTTCGGCGTCGGAGAGAGACGGTAATCGTAGCTCATATCTCCGTATTCTTTCGCGATGGAATATGCATTATAGTAACTTGCCGCGATGCCGTTGCCGGGCGTCGGATCGTCCATGACCCAGCCGTAATCCGGGTCGAAAAACTCGATCCAGGCATGGGCGTCCTTCATGGAGACTTCGCCTCTGGTGCTGTTGAGCTCAAACCCGACGAAATAACCGCTGACATATCTTGTCGGCACGCCGATCATACGCAGCAGTGTGGCGGCCGTCGTCGCATAGTGCACGCAGAAACCGCTTGGGCTCTGTGTCATGAACCACGTCACGAAGTCCACTCCCTCCGGCGGATATGGCGTCTGCGCATCGTACGGGTGGAGATTTCTGACATACTCGATCACGGTGCCGACCTTCTCCGCCGTCGTCATCTCACTCTTTCCTTCCAGAAGATCCTTATACCACTTCGGCAGCACGCCGCTGTCAAGAATGCTCTGCTTTGTCTCTTCCGGTACTTCCAGACATGTTCCGTACACCTCCTCGAGGTAATCCGGATTCCACTCGGGAGATCTCTTCTGCGGGACCATATTGAAGGCGTAGTTATAGACTTTTTCTCCCGGATTTACGACACACTCCGCGAGGTTCCAGTTCCGTCGTACCGGGATGTTCGCATTGGCATAGCGGCTCTCTGGAGACAGATAGAAGTGGTCTGTATATTCCGGCACCAGGTACACCGGGATCGGAACATACGGCTGCACCGTGAGGACAAAGTCCGCTTCCGACCCTTCGATCCCGGACATATTCAGGATATATGCATCCTCGCTCTTTGTCTCGCCGTAGTACGCGGTCTGCCATCCTTCCATGCTGAGCTTCTCCATGCTCGTGCAGCGGAGATAGAGCATACGGCCCGTCGATTGTACGGTGTGATTCTCCGTGTCGTTATAGTAGCGCAGAAGCTTCATGAGCTTGATGTCCGGCGGGTTAAAGAATCCGACCTTACTGAAATCCTCCGAGGTGACATTTGCTTCCGTGGGCTGTTCGTCATCTTCATGCGCGATGATGGCACCCTGAAAGCCCACCTCAGGTTCGTCGTCCTTCTTCGATCTTCCGGTCAGTTCCCCGAACGGGAGCCTGCTTCCGATCTCATCGAAGATCTCCTGGATCTTCGTGAAGTGCCTCTCGGCGAGTTTGTCCTTGTCATATCTCGACACCGGGAAAAGCGCACTGAAGAGCGCGCACAGTATGATCACCGGCGCCGAGATCTTCAGCATTCTTTCATCGACGGTGTCATCGCCGAGCCTTCTCACAAACTGGAAGATCAGAAGTATCACGACACCTCCGACGGCGAGCACGCACGGCCATTCTTTCGGCGTCATAAAGGTGATGACTGTCGTGCAGAAAAAGAACGGGATATACCACACAAGCGAAATCAGGATATTCTTTCGTCTTTCCACCACGAGAGTCGTAAAGAAGGCCGGGATCAGGTTGATCAGCAGCATCAGAAGCGTGATCGGACGGGCGATGGCTTCGAGTTCTTTTGGATCGGTATAGACCGGCTCTAATTCGTGAAAAGCACTTTTCTGGAGGATCGAGTATGCGTAGTTGACCTCGGTCTGGACATTGAAGATATCGAAAGAGCAGATAAAGAGCGCCACCATGCCGAGAAATGCCGCCAGCACAAATGGTACGGTCTTGCTGTCAGATGCGTGGCAGTAGGACATGCCCCAGCTGATCAGTCCCAGGAACAGGACGAATACGAATAGATCCGCCTTGAGTCCGTAGGTCGTCATCAGCATGAACGAGAAGCCCGTCCCGAGCATGGTCGAAAGGATCACGGAGAAGATCATCGTCAGAGTCGTAGGACGTGATTCTTTTCTGACGGCGCTGACCAGCGTGACGGAAGCCCGGCGCTTCTTCTTAAGCTCCTTCTTCCGCTTCTCCTGTTCCATCGCGAGCTGCTCGGCCACCGATGCCTGCGCCTTTTCGAGACGGTTCTCCGTGAGTTTCCTTTTATTTTTTCCGGAATTCCCTCTACTCATCTTCCAGGTCCTCCGGTATCGGCATATGCAAGATCTCGATGATCGCCCGGTCGAGGTCCTCGTGTGTCGCTACATCAAAGGCGATCTCTCTTCGTCCCGACGGGAGCACGCGGATGCGGTGTTCGATGTCATGCGTCAGCAGATATTTCGATGTAAAGAGCACTTCCCCGAGGTGGTGATCGAGTTTCTCCCGATCCCTCGTCAGTGGCAGATAGAGCCTGGAATGGCCGAAGGTCTCCTCCTGCGATTCCTTGATCATGAGATGGTCTTTCTTCGCGGAGAGTTTCCAGTGGATCCTCTTGACCGGGTCGCCCGCGACATACTCACGGATATCGTAGATCTCCGCATTCGGGACATTCGATTTCTGAAGTCCTCTGGCCTTAAATCCGCTTAGGTCCGGCATCGCCGGCGGGATGCATGGCGTCGGCAGTACCACGACCTCTCCGGAAACTTCCACCGTTCTCGGAATGAAGATCAGTCCGAAGATGTCATAGATCCGGACCTTTGCCGAGGTGAAGCGGTATGTACCGCAGTGGTCCGTCTTTAAGATGACGCTGTCCGTCGTGCAGCTCTGCGACAGAAAACGGATCATGCTTACTTCACCCGTCATCGTCTCGATGAGTTTTATCTTTACGGAATAAAGCGCGAACGGAAATGCTTCCGTACCATAGGATGTAAAGGAGATCTCCGTCTCCTCGCCTTTGAGTACTTTTCGAAAAGCATCCGCCTCAAGATGCAGGAACATCGCGGACATCACGCTGATCAGGACCGCGATCGGGAGGATCGAGATCACGACGATCAGGATGAACCAGGACAGCCACATCTTATAAAAAAGGAAAAACGCGACAGCTCCCAGCAGAGATAGAATGTAGATCACCCAGCTCCGCAGCATAAGTATTATTCCTTCGGGATCTGTGTTGTCTTTATGATTTCTTTCGCAATATCCTCGGCGGTGATCTCTTTAAATTCCGCCTCCGGAGTAAGGATCATTCTATGGCACATCACAGCAGCAAATACTGCCTGCACGTCATCCGGGATCACGTAGTCTCTATCCGTCATGTAGGCGTGTGCTTTTGCCATAGCGGTAAGCGCCAGCGAAGCACGCGGACTTCCGCCTCTTGCCAGCATCTTGTGATTTCTCGTCCTGTCCATCAGGGCGACGATATATTTAAGAACTCTGTACTTGACGTACATTTTCGAGGTCTCTTCCTGCATCGAAAGGATGTCCTCCAGCGTGCAGATCGGCGAGATCTCAGAGAGCGGATTGGCACCGTTCTGACGGTTCGCGAGCATCTCGATCTCACTATCCTGGGAAGGATATCCCATCGAGGTGCGGATCATGAAACGGTCCATCTGGGAGTCCGGCAGGAGCGATGTGCCCGATGCGCCGGACGGGTTCTGTGTCGCAATAACGACGAACGGTTTCGGCAGATAATAAGTATTATCATCCACCGTGACCTGACCTTCTTCCATTGCTTCGAGGAGCGCCGACTGGGTACGGGAGGAAGCTCGGTTCAGCTCGTCCGCCAGGAAAAGATTGTGGAAGACCGCACCCTTCTGATACTTCATCGTGTGCGTCTCCTGATCCAGCAGCGAGAAACCGGTAATGTCGGAAGGCAGTACATCCGGAGTGAACTGGACAC
>DFFH01000053.1:0-2569 GCA_002368805.1 Mageeibacillus sp. UBA3781
GCGGAATGACCGCCGTAGGCTGACCGCATTTCCGTTATGATAATTGAAAGAAATCAAAGCTGCCTCTGGAAACGGAGGCAGTTTTTTTGTTGCTGCTTGTTTCGCATGAAGAGCAGGCGAAGGATTTCCAGTAGATTTCTCATTTTGCAGCTGATTTTGGAACAATATTGGAAAAATCGCGAGAAAACTGGTATTTGAATGTGGTTTTCCAGTATTTTTCCAAGAAGAGAGAGTATTTGAGAAAAAATTGAGAAAAAAGAACGGAATTGACTTGAATGATGAAGAATTTCCAGAATTTTTCTCAGTGACAGTGCTTTTTTGGAAAAAATATGGAAAAGCGGCTGGAGGGGGACTGCATGGTGCATGACTGGAGGGGACTGCATGGTGCATGGCTGGAGGGGGACTGCATGGTGCGTGGAAAGAAGGGGCTACCGGACGCGCGGAGAGAGCGCGAGGAAGAGGAGCGGCGGCAAGTGCTTTTGCGGCGGAAATTTGTAGTATAATATTGGAGTAGGTTTAAAGAATGACCCGATGAAGGGAGAAAAGAACTTGAAGATAGGCATTTACGGCGGGGCGTTTGACCCGTTCCACAACGGACATCTGTCTATGATCCGCGGCTCGATCAAGAGCAAGAAGGTCGATCGCGTGATCGTGATACCGACGGGGATGCCGTGTTTTAAGCCGGCGCGCAAGGTGACGCTGTCTCCCTATCGTTTCTACATGGTCAAGGCGGCGCTCAAGGACGAGCCGAAGTGCGAGGTGTGCGACATCGAGCAGGTGTTCGGCGAGCCGAGTTATACGGTCACGACGCTGAAGAACCTCAGAAAGCAGAAGGTCGTGTCCGAAAAGGACGAGCTTTTCTTTATGTGCGGGTCGGATATCCTTTTTGAATTTGAGTCATGGCATAAGCCGGAAGAAATCCTGAAACAGGCGTCGCTGCTGTGCGCGCTCCGTCCGGGGATCGATGAGGGGCAGGCCAGAAATGAAGCGGCGCACCTCGAGGAAAAGTTCGGGACGAAGATCCGCTTTTTCAAGATCGACGGCGTGGAGGTCGCGTCTTCGAAACTGCGTGCGGATGGTGATATGGAGGAATCTGACGATGTTTCCGACGTGGTGAAGACGTTTATCGCGGACCACGATCTGTACTCGGAGGATTCGCCGCTGATGAACGTGTCCGACGAGATGTACAAGACCCTCATGAAGCACTGTTTTACGCTGTTTCACGAGATGAGCGGGAAGCGGCTTCTTCACAGCATGAATGTCTGCGTGACGGCGACACGTTATGCGATGCGCTTTGGCGCGGATCCAGATAAGTGCGCGCTTGCCGGTCTTCTTCATGACTGTGCAAAAGAACTCCCCGAGAAGCAGCAGATCGACCTTGCGGCGAAGATCATCCACGGGTACATCCCGGGAAAGCAGATCCTGCATTCGCCGGCCGGCGCGGTCTATGCGAAGGAACACTATGGTGTCGAGGATCAGGAGGTCCTCGATGCGATCCAGTTCCATACCATCGGGCGCGAGATCATGACGATCACGGATAAGATCGTGTATCTGGCGGATAAGATCGAGCCCGCGCGCCATTACGACGATCTTTCTGAGATCCGCCGCCTGGCGGAGAGCGACCTTGATGGCGCGCTGATCGAGTGCTACCTGGCGATCCAGGAGAGCTTCGCTGCCAAGGGTCAGGTGATCCACGATGATACGAAGAAGTCGCTGGCATATCTGCTGGCGCAGCGGGAAAAGTGAGCCGCGAATGGTCAATGGCGGAAACGCTGAGCTGTGAATGTTCAATGACGGAAGCGATGAGCCGCGAATGGTCACAAAATGTATACAGAAAAGTGCTTTTCGCGCGAAAGAATAATTGTGTATAATTGAATTAAGATATTTCACTTTGGAGGGTGCAAATGGAGATTAAAGAGCTTGCCGAGAAGATCGTTTCGATCTTGGATAATAAGAAGGCTGTTGATATTGAACTGATTCCTGTCGCGGAGAAGACGGTGCTGGCGGACTATTTTGTGGTCTGCTCGGGTACGTCGTCCACGCACATCAAGGCACTCGCCGACGAGGTCGAGTATATGCTGAAGCGTGATTATGATATTACGCCGGATCACATCGAGGGCAGGGAGTCCGGCCGCTGGATCCTTCTGGATTATAAGGATGTCGTTGTGCATGTGTTCCATCCGGAAGACCGCGCGAACTACAACCTCGAGAAACTCTGGGAGATGAAGAAGACAGAGGGCTGAGGGCCTGCGGTTTGAGGTCCGATGAGCGAGGGCCCGCGGAAAAGAAGTCTGACTGGCGGGAAGCCGATAAGCAGAAGTCTGGTCGGCGGGAAATCGCGGAAAAGGCGTAAGACGATAAAACAAAAAAGAAAGCACCGGGCGGGAAGGCTCGGTGCTTTTTGATTGTTCAGATATGGGGACAGCGCGAATGTGGCTGCGAGAACGTGGCTGCGAGAACGTGGCTACGAGAACGTGGTTGCGCGGTGAAGCATTATTGCGGTGATGGATCAGATGGCTTCGCTTGTGGAGGTGGCCGATTCTGTGGCGGCTGCGTCTGTGGCGGCTGC
>DFFH01000053.1:2628-9357 GCA_002368805.1 Mageeibacillus sp. UBA3781
CTGTGGCGGCTGCGTCTATGGCGGCGGACTCTTCGGACGGGGCGTTGTCGACAATGTTCTTGACCCAGATGCCGGAGCGGACGAGGATGAAGCCGATCAGACACTTAAAGACTTCCATGCCGCGTACGATCGCGACCATCCAGGTGATGGGAACCGAGGTGAAGTGACTCAGGCAGAATGCCATCGGCACGACGAGCGCCCACGTATATACACTATCGAAAAGCACAGTTATGAAGGCATTTCCGCCGGACCGGATGATGAAGTACGATGCGTGCGAGTAGGCGCAGAAAGGCATCGTGACCGCGGCGATCAGGATGAATCTCGACGCGAGGTGGCGGATATAGGATGTCGTGTTATAAAGCAGCGGGAAGACAGGTGCGATGCCGACCATGATCACTGCAAATACAAGACCGCAGAGAACGGTGACCAGGCGCATTTTGTTTGCTGTCTTTTTCGCTTCCTTCAGCTCGCCGGCGCCGAGAATGTGGCCCATCATGATGCCGACCGCTTCGCCCATCGCGATAAATGCGACGCCCATGAGGTTCCAGAGCGTGGACTCGATGTTCATGGCGGCAACGGAGTCGAGACTTCTGTAGGAATAACTCTGGTTGATCGTCGTCATACCAAGAGACCAGAAAGTCTCGTTTGACATGAGCGGGAGAGCCTTAAGGAAGAACTGCATGGCCATGCCCTTCGGGAGGCGGAAGTTCTTGAAGGCGCCGCGGATGAACGGGAAGAGGTGCGGGTGCTTGCCGGTATAGACGATCAGGATGCCGAGCTCGACGAATCTCGAGATGACGGTCGCGATCGCGGCGCCGACTGCACCGAGCTCCGGAAGACCGAAGTATCCGTAGATCAGAAGGAAGTTGCCGACGAGGTTGACGAAGATCGCGCAGATGGATGCGACCATCGGGACTTTCGTGCGGCCAAGGTCCTTAAGCGTTCCGGCGTAGGCCTGCGTCAATCCGATCGGAATCAGGCTGATGAGGATGATCTTCATGTAATCGACACCGATCTCCAGGGTCTCGGCGGCGTCGGCAGGATTGCCCTCGCCCTTAAGGAACAGCTCGATCAGAAATGGCGCACAGAAGGCGAAGACCAGAACGCTGATCGAAGCGAGGATCGTGTTGAAGACGATCTTGAAACGGAAGGTGTTACGGATGCCTTCTGTGTCGCCTTTGCCGTGATACTGTGCGGTGAAGATGCCGACGCCGGCGGTCGCACCGAAGATCAGCAGGTAGAAGATGAAGATCAGCTGGTTTGCGATGGCAACGCCGGAAAGTGCATTTGTGCCGACCTGGCCGATCATGAGGTTGTCGAGCAGGTTGACGAAATTCGAAATTGCATTTTGCACCATCATCGGGATGGCGATCATCACCAGTCTCTTAATATATTGTCTTTCAGTAGACTTTTTATCTTTCATTAAAGATGTCATGTTTATATGTCCTATATATACAAGAAGAATATATATGTAATTTTGGGTATGTTCGAAAATTGTAACAGAAATGAGTGAAGGCGACAATACACTAAAAGGCTAAATCTGTGGGTCGCCTCGTGAGAGGAAAATCGAGCTTTATCGGGGGAGAGTGCTTTTCGAGGAGAAGGAGGATCAAGGGGCGCAGAAGGTGTCGAGGAGGGCACTGATCTGGGCCCGGAAGTAGTTCAGGGGCGGCGGACAGTCGTTCCTCTCGTAGGTGTATAAGATGTTGACTCCGGGGAGAAAGCCGAGGCTGTTGTAGTCTCGGAAGGTGCGGATCGTTTTGTCGACGTAGGCGGGAGAGTCCATCATGCCGCAGTGTTCGATGATGAAGCCGAAGCCGAGCTCGCGGATGAAGCAGACGAAATCGCCGTAGATCTCATAGTTGTTTACGGGGATGCTGGGCTCGTATTTATATTCGATGCCGAGTTCGTCTAAGATCTCGGCGATTTCGCGCTCGGACTTGGAACGGAAGACGATGCCCTTGTATGGGTTCGGGCGGACGATCGGTTTCGGGTTCTGGCAGGGGATGAGGCTGTCGTAGAACTCTTTGGTGATGATGGAGCGGCTGATGCGGCGCATCGCAGGGAGGTTGAGGGCGGGGACGGGAGCGAGAAAAGTATTTTTCCAAACGCTTTTCCATTTCAGAAGATCTGTCTCTGCTGATGCACGCATATTAAAGATAAGTTCCATCTTTTGGCCCATAGGCGTACAGGCGGAGTATTCGTGACGTTTCCCATTCTTATCAGTATATCTGTAACACAGAACGTATTTATCTCGATGCTTGCGTTCAACCTTGAAAACTTTTGGGATGTTTTCAAGTATGCTGACGAGGTGGTTAAGTTTGAGAGCTAAAAAGTTATATGAAGAAATCATAGGGTACCTCTCTTGAGTTGTTTTACATATGATATATGCTTTGTCAGGTGCTTGTCTGCATGATATATGCCAATTTTCATTAGATTTACTTATATTCTGTAAATTCTGTTTTCTTGATGACTTCGATTCGCAAAATGCTCACTTAATTATGTTTTTAGGTGAGTGTATAGGTGAATGTTGGACTATAAAGTGGCCAGTGAGCCGTTTGTTCGCAAAATGCTCACTTAATTATGTATTTAGGTGAGTGTATAGGTGAATGTTGGACTATAAAGCGGCCGGTGAGCCGTTTGTTCGCAAAATGCTCACTTAATTATGTTTTTAGGTGAGCGTATAGGTGAATGAAAGAAATCATGAAGGGAATTAGGAGAAAAGGATCAGAATTTGTGCAGGGAGCTGAGGGGAGGAGAGGCAATTGATGGTGATTGGAATCGGAGCTGAGGGAGAGAGGGGCTTGATGATTGGATCTTAGCGGAAGAGCGCTGCGTGTTGATGATTGGAGCTGAGGGGGATTGGTGATGGTTTTATTTAAGAAAGAATTAAGGATTACATAAGGGATAATTCAAGTTTTTTTCGCGCGAAAGAGATAGAATGGGATCATGGATAAAGACGGAAAGCCAGTGATGCGAGGCGTTGCGAGTGCTTTTCGAAAAAAAAGAAAAATGTACGCAAACAGTGTTGACAGAACAATATTATACGCCGTATAATATAGCCAACGATACAATATGAAAGGAGAAATAGTATGGTCTTCCAATTAGGTTCCACATTATTGGACGCTTGCGTACTTTCGGTTTTGTCCAAGGGTGACGCGTACGGGTATACACTTACGCAGCAGGTCAAAACGGTACTGGATATTTCAGAGTCGACGCTTTATCCGGTCCTGCGCAGACTCCAGAAAGACTTTGCACTTGAAACTTACGACGAACCGTATCAGGGTCGTAACCGAAGATATTACAGAATTACAGACCGAGGGCGTGAGCTCCACAAATACTACTTAGAAGAATGGAATAAATACAAAGAGTCAGTTGATTCATTACTGGGAGGGGATAAGAAATGAATAAGGAAACATATCTGCAGGAGCTGAGAAAAGGACTTAAGATCCTGCCGCAGTATGATCGTGAAGAAGCGATCGAGTTTTATGAGGAGTACTTCGACGAGGCCGGAGTGGAGAACGAGGCAAAAGTGATCGAGGAGTTAGGTGAACCGAAGATCCTTGCCAAGAAGATCCTGGTCGATGTCGTTGATCGTAAGTATGAAGAGACGATGGCCGCTTCCTCTGGAAATGCACTTGCCGTTGTTCCTTCACCGATCGTCTCCGGTGCCGGCACCTCTGCAGCTCCGCAGTTCCAGCAGGTACAGGGAACAGAGATCCCGCAGGCTCAGGGTGCACCGGTATTCGGCGCACAGAGCGGACAGTACACACAGGCACAGGGCGCGCAGTACGCACAGGCTCAGGGAGCCGCTGGGTATGGCGCACAGGCAAATCCGAATTACGAGCAGGCTTTCAATGGACAGCCTGCTGAGGATAAAAAGTCGAAGAAAGGTGATCAGCCTTCTGCACTGAAGACACTCTGGATCGTACTTGCAGCAATCTTCGCACTGCCGCTTTCTCCGGTGATCTTCGCACTCCTGATCGTCGCATGTGTCATGATCTTCGTTGCTTTCATCGTCCTGATCAGCTTCCTTATCGCAGGAATTTCGATCCTCGTAGCCGGCATCGGAACGAGCATTTTCGGAATCGTAGCATTCTTTATGAACCCGGCCGCCGCGATGGTGGTCCTCGGAGGCGGACTGGTCTGCTTCGGATTAGGAATCTTCTTTATCCTCGGATCGCTTGCACTGATCAGACTGGTTGCACATGGTCTGGCTAAGGGATTCGGACGCATCGTTCATAAGAGAAACAGAAAGAATAAGGCTGCCCAGGCAGTAGCATAATAGTGAGGAGAATAAAAAAATGAAGACATTTACTAAAGTAGCACTGATTACTGCAGGCATCTCAATGTCCGTCGGAATTGCTCTGTCGGTTGCCGGCGTGATTGCCACCAAGGGCAATCCGATCCATATGTATTATGACCACGGCTTCCACATCGATTCCGAAGGAAAAGTTCTCGAAATGCCGAAGACCGTTGTGGATGATTTTTCCGACATCAATATCGATGTCGACGCAGCAGATGTCAAGTTTATCGAGAGTGATGAGTACGCCATCGAATATAAGCTCCAGGCAACATCTGTTACCGCAGAATCAAAGGATGATACGCTGACGATCTCCACTCACAAGAAGAAATTCGAGATCAGCTTCAACTGGTTCGACTTCGACAGCCACGACTATCACGTCTATGTCTATTATCCGAAGGGCACTGACTTCAAGGATGTTATGATCGACACCTCCGCCGGTGACGTCGATATCGAAAAAGGCTTTAACTGCAATAAGATCTCCTTCGATCTTTCCGCAGGTGATGTCAAGATCAACAACGTAAACGGCGAGCTTGATGTAGATATGTCCGCAGGTGATTTTGAAGCGACAAACTGCAAGTTCGGAAGATCGGTATTCGACCTTTCCGCCGGTGATGTGGAGCTCACAAACTGCACCGTTGCAGGTGGCGAACTGGATATGTCCGCAGGTGATTTTGATGCAAAAGCACTTACCCTGACAGCCAGCTTTGATATCGACATGTCGGCAGGATCGGCAACGATCGAGTTTGTCGATGGACAGAAGATCGGATACGACCTGGATCTCTCCGCAGGATCTGCCAAGATCAATGGAGAAAAGCGCGGTGACGAATTCACGATGAAGGATGGATATGACATCGTCCTTTCCGCTGATTTGTCCGCCGGATCCATCGATATCACGAACAGATAATTTCGCATGACCCACTTTTCATAATACCCCCTCTTTAACCCTTCTTTTTAGTCGGGGATCCGCCGCTTGAATAAGCGGTGATCCCGACCGAAAAGAGGCGGTGAACCACTGGTGCGCCCTGAAAACAGTATGAGCTGCCGTCGCGAAACAGATCCGTACTGAACCACTGGTGCGCTCAAAATCCAGGTGAAAGAGAAAAAGAAAAGAAACAGATAAACACATCTAAAAACACAACCAAAAACACATCTTAATTCCAAAGAAAAACACATCAATAAACACACTGAAACACAGCAAAACAAGAAGGAGAAAAAATGGGAGTCATTTTTAAACACACACTTAAAAATATGTTCTCAAAGCCGTTTCGGACGATCATGCTGGTGCTCTGCATCCTGATCTGTTCCTTCGCCGCGATGATGACATTCGATATGAGCAACTCCGTGAGAAATGTTCTCGAATCCGCATTCCTCACGATGTTCGGAGACAGTAATGTAATGGTCACCGGAAACGGCGGCCTGAAGGATGCGGATTTCGAAGGCCTTCCGGAACACGATAAGGCGCTGATGACCGCAGACATGACAACATTCAATATTCCCGGAAACACAGAATATGCATACTTCCACGAGAAGAGCATCCTGATCTACACCACGGATATTGAAGATGCCAATACGCTGCATCTTCTGGCAGAAGAGACCGAACTGGCGAGAAATGAGATCGCGATCCCGAAGACGCTTTCCGAAGACTTGAAGCTGAAGAAAGGCGATAAGATCGAGTTCTTCGACGAGAACGATCAGCCGCACGAATACACCGTAAAGGCAGTGCTCTCCTATAAGGGACTGCTCTCGGAAAAGTATAACGTCGTGATGCCGCTGGACGGATTCTGCGACCTTTTCGGCGAAGAGATCACTTTCAAGGGCGCATATGTCCGCGTTCACGACAGAAGCAAGGTCGGTGAGTTCTGTGACCTCATGCAGGAGAAGACCCAGGGCGTCGAGCCCGAGGATCTGATCAACGGCGAGCTTGTACAGCAGAATGTAAACGGTGTCACAAGTGTTTTCGCGATTCTTTTCCTGATCTGCCTGATGCTCGTCATCTTCGTCACGATCTCGCTTTCGGAGCGCATCATGGTCGAGAGAATGGGCACGGTCGGAACCCTGAGAAGCCTCGGTGTCACACCGAACACGACCGCAAAGATAGTGCTTTTCGAGAATGCGCTGTATGGCCTGATCGGCGGCGCGATCGGCTCGACACTGTATGTGCTGACCAGAGACGCGATCTTCAACAATGTATTCTCCCTGAATTCCGGATCGGACATCGAGCTGGAGATGAATCTCGGAAAAGTATCCGTCGCTGCCTGGATCGGCGTCATCATCGGTGCCATCGTGATCGAGTGCCTCTGCCCGATCAAGGAACTCCTGAAGGCGACCAGAACATCGATCAGAGACCTGATCTTCGATAACAAAGATGCAGATTATAAATATGCTCGAAAAACACTCGTCGCAGCGATCCTTTTCACCATTGC
>DFFH01000139.1 GCA_002368805.1 Mageeibacillus sp. UBA3781
AGGCGGATGTTAACTATTCCGTTGTTAAGGAATTTGTCGCGGATATGTCCGAGAAGTGCAAAGGCGCGGATGTTATGAAGAGCCTGACTCCGGGTCAGCAGATCGTAAAGATCGTCCATGAGTCCCTGATCGAGCTTCTCGGTCAGACTTCCAGTAAACTGGCTGTATCGCCTTCCGGATTTACCGTGATCATGCTCTATGGTCTTCAGGGTGCAGGTAAAACAACAACCGCAGCGAAGCTTGCGAATATCTTAAAGAAGAATGGCAAACGTCCGCTCCTGCTCTCGCTCGACGTTCATCGTCCTGCCGCTGCTAAACAGCTTGAAGTGCTGGCGCAGAAGGTAGATGTTCCGAGCTTTATCATGCCGGAAGAAAAAGATCCGATCGTGATCGCTAAAGCCGGTATCGAGCGTGCGAAGTATCTTCTTTGCGATACTCTCATCGTCGATACCGCCGGCCGTATGACCGTCGATGAAGAACTCATGGATGAGCTCATCAGGATCGGTGATTATGTAAAGCCGCACGAGAAGCTTCTCGTTGTTGATGCCATGATCGGTCAGGAAGCTGTTGCCGTTGCACAGAGCTTCGAAGAGCGTATCGGTCTCGATGGTTTCATCATGACAAAGCTCGATGGTGACGCCAGAGGCGGTGCTGCGCTTTCGATCCGCAAAATGACCGGAAAACCGATCAAGTACATCTGCGTAGGTGAAAAGATCGAGAATATTGAGGAGTTCTATCCGGACCGTATGGCAGATCGAATCCTCGGCATGGGCGATGTTCTTTCTCTTATCGAAAAGGCACAGCAGTCCATCGACGAGGAAGAGGCTGCAAAGTCTGTTGAGCGCATGCTCAGCAACTCCTTTAGCATGGAAGATCTTCTTTCCCAGTTCGAGCAGATCAAAAAGCTCGGCTCTATGAAAGATGTTATCGGAATGATCCCCGGTGCTGCCGGAAAGGTGAAGGAAGAGGATCTCGACGATAAAGTGATCGATACCAATATGGCGATCATCCGCTCGATGACGAAGAAGGAACGCCGTGTTCCGAATATTCTGAATGCGAGCAGACGAAGAAGGATCGCTGCTGGTTCCGGTACTACGGTACAGCAGGTCAACCAGCTGATCCGCCAGTACGAGCAGACTTCCGAGATGATGAAGAAGTTCAGTAAGATGACCAAAGGCAAGAAAGGCCTTGGCAAGATGCCCGGAATGGGCAAAGGCGGATTCCCCGGCATGGGAAATCCTTTCGGGAAAGGTAAATTCCCGTTCTAACTAAGATGTTCACGCGAAACTTCGAAAGTCCTTAGTGCTTTTCCCAAAGGAAAGCCCGAGGGAAAGCAGGGGCGAAACGCGAGAATATAAACACAAAACATAAATGATGTATTGCTAGGAGGAAAAGAAAAATGGCAGTAAAAATTCGTTTAAGAAGAATGGGTGCAAAGAAGGCTCCTTTTTATCGTGTAGTTGTAGCAGATGGCCGCTATCCGCGTGATGGCCGTTTCATCGAAGAGATCGGCACATACAATCCGCTGACAGATCCGGCTGAGATCAATATCGACAACGAAGCAGCTAAGAAGTGGATCGCTAACGGTGCACAGCCGACAGACACAGTTCGTGCTCTTCTGAAGAAGACAGGCGCTATCGAGAAGTAAGTAGAACTTCGAATACTAATAAGGAGGAAAGCAGCACATCTACTACTATTTTCATGCTGCGAATTGTAGATATGGAATTATTAGCTACAATGGCCAAGTCTCTGGTCAACCATCCTGAGGATGTATCCGTTAAGAAGTCTGAGAGAGGAAACACAGTCGTTCTGGAACTTACCGTTAACCCGGAAGATATGGGTAAAGTAATCGGTAAGGGCGGCCGCCGTGCACAGGCGATCCGCTCGATCATGAAGGCAAAGTATCTTCGTGACGGAAGACGTGTTATCGTAGATATCGTCGGATGAAAGATTACCTGATCATAGGGAAGATCGGCGGTGCACACGGTGTGCGTGGAGAGGTCAGGATCATACCTCTCACGGACGATGTGCGCCGTTTTTCTTCGCTCAAAGAATGCTTGATCCTCGATGGCAAAGAGCATCTGAAGGAGACAAAAGAGGTCGAGAAGGCCCGGGTCGATGATACTCGTACGCTTGTCAAGTTCAAGGGGATCGATGACCGTGATGAAGTCGGAAAGCTTACCGGCTTTTTCCTCGCGGTTTCACGTGAAGATGCCGTCAAACTTCCGGAAGGAAGATACTTTATCGCTGATCTGATCGGTCTTTCCGTCGTAGATTCGGAGCTCGGAGAACTAGGTAAAATCAAAGATATCATGAATTCCGGTGCCAGCGACATCATCATCGTAAAAAGAAAAGGGAAGAATGAACTTCTGATCCCTTATCTTAATGCGATCGTGAAGAATGTGGATCTTTCCGCCGGTGTGATGTCGGTCACGCTTCCGGAAGGTCTCTATGAGATTTATGAATAAGCCGTAAGGAGCAAAATGTCATCGCATGAAATTCTCGGTTTTGACGTTATTTCCTAAACAGGTGAAAGACTTTCTGAGTGAAAGCATTATCGGCCGTGCCGAAGAGAAAGGTATCCTTTCGATAGAGGCGGTCGATATCCGTGATTTCGCAGGGAATAAATACGGAAAGGTCGATGATACGCTTTTTGGCGGCGGTACCGGTATGCTTATGCAGTGCGAACCGGTCTATCAGGCTTTTTCTTCGCTTTATGATCCGGAAAAAGAACCAAAGCCGCACTGTATCTTCATGAGTCCGAAGGGTTCTGTCCTGACACAGGCAAAAGCACTGGAACTCTCGAAGTACGAACACCTTGTGATCCTTTGCGGTCACTATGAAGGTATCGATCAGCGTGTGCTCGATGAGATCGTGGACGAAGACCTGTCGATCGGGGATTATGTCCTGACCGGCGGGGAAGTGGCGGCTTGTGTCGTGATCGACTGTGTTTCCCGTATGATCGAGGGTGTTCTTCCGAATTCCGAAGCATATGAGGAAGAATCCCATATGAGCGGATATCTCGAAGCACCCCAGTACACCAAGCCCAATACCTGGCACGATAAGGCTGTTCCGGAAGTCATGCTTTCCGGAAATCATGCGAAGATCAAGGAATGGAAGCGTATCCACGGTCTTTATGATACATGGAAACGTCGCCCGGACATGCTCTCCAAACTGGAGATTTCAGCCGAAGACTGGGCGAAGATCCTAGAGATAGAAAAAGAATTGAAGGAATCAGTTAAGGTAAAAGATGAGAATTGAAGTTGAGAACAAGAAGATCCGCGAGCGAAAAAAGCAGGAATACGTAGAACTGGTAGCCGAGAAAGAAAAAGAAGGCATGGAAGCCAGAATCGAGAAAATCAGTATAGTAACTGCAAATATCGTTGCTATCGCCATTATGATTGTTGTGGGGCTGATCTCTTTTCCGTTATTTATTGTCGTACATGGATCTGACTCCTTGAATATAGACCGTCTTTTCGGTTTTCCGGGTTCTTCCGGATTCTTATTCTTTTTTGCAATTTATGTGGTCTCGATCTTCGTTCATGAGTTTATCCATGGATTCTTCTGGCATTTTCCATGTGAGAAGAAATGGGGAAGTATTGATTTCGGATTTAATCCGAAGAATATTACGCCATATTGTCACTGCTGCGAAGCATTAAGCATTCCGCAGTATTTCTGGGGAGCTATTGCGCCTGCGCTTATTCTGGGTGTTATTCCTATCGTTATCGGCATCTTTACGGGGATCCTGTTTTTTGTGACATTTGGTTTGATCGGTGTAGTCGGAGGAGCCGGAGATCTGATGGTTATCTGGACACTAAGGAAACACAGGAACTGCCTGCTTTTCGACCATCCTTACGAGGTCGGATATGCGTATTTTGTACCGAAAACAGGCGGCGATGAATAAAAAGTAAGCAATATGAGTGCTTTTCACAAAGAAAACACTTGCATATGAAAATCCGTTATGGTATCATTTAACGGCTAAAAGGGATGGTCCGCTGCGTGATCCCGCATGAACATCTATCGGAAGAGGAGGAAACAAAGATGGATTTAGTTAAAGCAGTCGAGCAGGATAATCTGCGTAATAGCTATTCCGAGGTCGAGATCGGTGATCTTGTAAAAGCACACCTGAAGATCAAGGAAGGTTCCCGTGAGCGTATCCAGGTATTTGAAGGCTATGTGATTGCACGTAAGGGCGGCGGTCTTTCTGAGACCATGACAATTCGCCGTCTCTCCTATGGCGTAGGCGTTGAGCGTGTTTTACCCGTTCATTCTCCTAACATTGATAAGATTGAGATCGTCCGTAAGGGCCGTGTAAGAAGAGCTAAGCTTTATTACCTGCGTGGTCGCGTTGGTAAGGCAGCTAGAATCACTGAGAAACTTTCTAAGAAGTGATTTAAGTTATCTACTAAGTAATTAAAAAAGGCAGTTTCTATATGGGAACTGCCTTTTTTATAGTGTTGGAGGGTTATGAAATCAAGAGAGTAAGGGGGTTACTCGGATTTCTTAAGATAGACGTCGAACATCTCGGCGAAATCGCCTTTCTTCGACCAGAATTCGCGGAATTCATCCGGGGTGACTTCTGTATAAGCAAATGTACTGATATATTCTTTAACAGCAGCGCGGAAAGCTTCATCGCCCATTTCGCGGTACATGTGATAGATCATAGCTGCGCCTTTATAGTAGATCTCTCCATATTCTTCTTTGTGCTTCATGAAATCATATAAAGACTCATTAAGGTTTACGGATTTGACCTCTCCGTCTGAAATTCCTTTGTACTCATTGTAGATGCTTTGATCCATGTTCAACAGCAGGTCAAATAGAGAGAAATCATCATTGGCTCCATCGTGATATATGTTTTCATAGTAAGCTTCCATAAACCGGCAAAATCCTTCATCGATCCAGGGATAGCGGACTTCGTCATTTCCGACGATTCCGTAGAACCACTGATGCCCGATCTCGTGAGCAGTTGACTTTGTCAGCGAATTAACAGAATACAGGACAGTGTTTTTTATAACGTCTTCAGGTACCGGTTCACTGGGTTCTCCGGATGGAACATCCGTGTTATCGCCTGTTTTCTCCAGGTATTCTTTTACGGTGATCTTGCCGTTGTATAGATCAAACAGACTCTCTGTTATATCCTCATCCACTGTCATCATGATAAGGCCCGGATATTCCATTCCTCCGATGCCGCCGGGCATGCCGCAAAGTACCATATTTAAAGTGTCATATGGATATTTGCCGAGCATCTCATTAAAGAGGGAAAGTGATTTCTTTGCAACCTCCATGACATGCTTACCGGTGCCCGGACAATTTTTGGGATAGAACACATTAAGAGCGATATCTTCGTATTCTTCACATAATAAATCCAGATCTTTAGTGATAGTGAATGCAAAGTCACGTACATTTTCCGCGACATATACGTTATCGATCTTGGTTCCGGTAGAAGCGACCAGGTAACCATCCGGTACATCGATCGAGACCCGATAATCAGAGATCTCAGTGTAGAAAGCATCTCCAATATCCACATATGGCTGTACAAGCCATTCTCCATTTTCAAAAAGTGCCGGCGTGATCAGCACATTTCCGAAATTATATGTATTGTTATAAAACCCGAACCGATCAGCGATCAGGGGGATCTTCACGCTGTATTTCATATCAATGGTTACCACTTTCCCGTTTGCAAGTGGAGAGGGAAGAGAAAGTTTATATACGGTTTCTTTTACCTGTTCCATTTTCAGAACATCTGTTCCAATCGATATTTTATCTACCTCAATGCCGCCTTCCTTTTTCGAAAAAGCATTAGGGATCAGGTTGAAGTAGATCTCGTTAAGTTCGGATCCGGTATTGTTCACATAAGAAAGCTTCTGTTCCACATCGGCTGAATTTGATTCTTCGTTAAACTTCACGTTGATGTCATACTGATTCTTCGGACGCTGGGTAAGATTTATGATCCGGTCGTCCTTGATTTCGGATTCTGTTGTCTCCGATTGGGTATTTTCCGTTTCTCTTCGGGAGGCAATAATCCCAATATCACTTGTATCAGGTGTTTTATGAGTCACTTTTTGTGTCTTGCTATTACATCCTGCTGCTGAAAGAAGAATGGATGTAAGTATGACTCCAAGAATTGCTTTTTTCATGTTGGCTCCTATTTCTTTTGATGGTCTCATTGTACTGTTCATTTATTTCGGAAAAGCTTTCTATTCTGTCATATGACATATTTGTCATTTAATTTTGTTTTTCGAAATCCGTGGAAAGAAGATACATATTCTCTGCTGTGGTATAATTTTGCTGATTACATTTACTGATCTATGAAGAGGTATAAATGAGCGAAAAGAACTCGAATATCAACTGGTTTCCCGGCCATATGCGCAAGGCCCTGAACGAGGTCTCTGATAAGCTGAAATATGTAGATATCGTCTTCGAAACAGTCGATGCGAGAATTCCGATCTCCAGCAGAAATCCGGAACTCGACTCACTTGTTTCCAAAAAACCGCGTATCGTTGTCCTGAATAAAGCGGATCTTGCGGATGAGAAGGTAACTTCTGACTGGCTCTCTTTCTATAAAGAACAGGGCATTCCGGCGATCGCGATCGATGCTTCTCATAAGAAAGGCCTGGATAAACTTCGTTCCATGGCTGTAGATGCCTGCTCGGATGTGCTTGTAAAATCCGAGGCGAAGGGCAGAATCGGCCGTCCTGTACGTGCCATGGTCGTTGGTGTCCCGAATTCCGGTAAATCCACACTGATCAATGGCCTTTGCAATAGGAAAATAGCTGTAACCGGTGATATGCCGGGTGTTACGCGTGACTTTAAGTGGGCGAGAACCGATGGCCAGCTGGAACTTATGGATATGCCGGGCGTACTCTGGCCGAGACTCGGAACACCTAGAAATCAGCTTGTTCTTACGTTGACAGGTGCGGTTAAAGTGGAAGTGGTTGATGTGGTGGAAGTTGCTTTTGCCGGAATGAAACTAATCGAAAAACTCTATCCGGAAAATTTTTATGCCAGATATAAGCTTGCTCCATATGGTTCGGAGGACTATATCGAGGACGATTACGAACGTTTTGAAGAAGCTGCAAGAAAGATGGGATGTATCCTTTCCGGCGGAAGGATCAACGATGAGCGTTTCGCCAAGCTACTGATCGATGATTTCAGAAGTATCCGTATCGCCAGGATCTCTCTGGAGACCCCGAACCAGCCTGATTAAGGAGATTGATTATGACTCGTGAAGAGAAATTAAAAGAAAAGTATGAAGTCATGTCCGCATTTGAAAAAGAGTGTGCGGAAGAAGGTATGCCTTTGTGCTGTGGTATTGATGAGGCGGGGAGAGGACCGCTCGCAGGACCTGTCGTCGCTGCTGCATGCATCCTTGATCCGGAAAAGCCGATCTACGGCCTGGATGACTCTAAGAAATTATCTCCAAAGAGAAGAGATGCGCTTTATGATGAGATTGTAGCGAATGCAAAAGCGTTCTGCGTGATCCGAGTGGAACCTGCGGATATTGACCGTATCAATATCCTGGAAGCAACGAAAAGTGCGATGAGACTTGCGGTTTCAGGTCTTGCTATAAAGCCGGATGTCCTTCTAATTGACGCGGTGAATCTTTCCGGTACCGGTATTCCCGTAAAGCCGATCATCAAGGGAGATGCGAAATCTAATTCCATAGCTGCCGCTTCGATCCTCGCCAAGGTTTCCCGAGACAGGATCATGGAAGAATATGATAAAGAATATCCGGGATATGGATTTGCCCAGCATAAGGGATATGGAACGGCAGCGCATTATGCCGCGATCCATGAACTGGGGATTTCGCCGATTCATAGAATGTCGTTTTTGAAAAAGATGCATTGATCGGATGGGATTATTCTTCCGGCGCTGGTCCTCGGTCGTTGACCTGCGGAGGCGCTCTACAGAATAATCCCATCAAATCATGATTTATATTCAATAAAGGAGTGCCAATGACTAGGAATCAGGAAGTTGGTAAAAACTCTGAGGACTTTGTGTCGAAGTATTTAGAGAAGCGCGGTGCTACTATTCTTGAAAGGAATTTCGCCGTTCATAATGCTGGGGAGATCGATATAATTTGTGCTTATAAAGAGAAGATCCTGGTGATCGAGGTGAAGTCCAGGGATTTTCGGACCAGATACGGAACTCCGGAAGAAGCTGTGACAGCAAGTAAGCAGCAGAAGATCATGAGAACAGCTCTGGAATACTGCAAAAAGAATCATATCGCACTGGAACGTGTATCTTATTTTGTTGCCGGTGTGATCCATGATGTTTCCGGGAATATATTAGATGTTAAGTTTTCACCTTTTTAATGATGTTATGGTATTAGAAATGAGCAGGATGTCATTTATACACTATAAGAGAATACTTTTACTTGTCCTTACAATATGCCTCATTCTTCCTTGTGGATGCAGCAAACGCGTTCAGAATGATTCTTCGTTCATGACGGAGAAAACTACCTCAGATACTGAAACTTCGACGCTTAGTATTGAGTCATCTAATGAACAAAACAGTTTAGAAGTGCACTTCATCGATGTAGGGCAGGGCGATGCTTCACTGATTATCTGTGATGGGCACGCTATGCTGATCGATGGAGGCCCTGCAAAACAGTCTGATCTGATGTATGCATATCTGAAGAAATACGACATCTCACATCTTGATTATATAATTGCGACGCATCCCGATGATGATCATATCGGCGGCCTTTCCGGTGCGCTTCAGTATGCTGATGCGGATCATGCCTTCTGCCCGGTAACAGAACATGATACATATACATTTAAGAGTTTTGAGGAGAACCTGCAGAGTCGTGGAATAAGTATCGAATGTCCGGCTTCAGGATCAACTTTTGAACTAGGAAAGAGTTCTTGCACGGTGTTAGGACCTATCGATATGAATTCGGAAAAGACGAATAATCTTTCTATCGTGATCCGGATGCAGTATGGAAATACTTCGTTTCTTTTTACAGGTGATGCAGAGCAGGAAGAAGAGGATTTTCTCTTAAACTCAGATCAGGAACTGCGGTCTGATGTCCTGAAAGTGGCTCATCATGGAAGCGAATATTCAACGTCAGATAGGTTCCTTTCTGCTGTCCATCCGCAATATGCAGTTATTTCCTGCGGAAAAGATAATACTTTCGGATTTCCTACGCAGCAGACACTTGAACGGCTTGCAGGACATGATGTTACTTTATATAGAACAGATCTTCAGGGAGACATCATTGTCAGATCAGATGGTGAAGTGATCTCTGTTGAGACCGAAAAAACTACGTCTGAAGACCTATTTACAGCTCCACAGCTCCTTCCGTCCGAAGAGGATGACGGACAGGAACATGACTATGTTCTTAACGTTAAATCAAAGAAGTTTCATCGTCCGGAATGTGATGCGGTAAATAAGATGGACGAAAAGAACCGGAAACAGCGTACGGCAACAAGGGAAGAACTCCTAAATGAAGGTTATTCTCCATGTAAGATGTGCAAGCCGTGAGCCCGTCGTTTGTTAAAATGCACTTGAAGAACCCGTGAAAACGGGTTCTTTTGTATATTTCATCGAATTTTAGTATTAATATTGCAAGTTGCTTGCCAAAATCTTTCATTTATACCATAATATCTTAGGTTATAAACTAGAATGAAATTGTGAAAATGCAAGACGAAAGAAGTCAAGTTTCTTTTCTAGTGCTTTTGAAACAAAAATTAAGGTAACGGCAAGGAGGCCATGTCATGAAGACTTATCTTGAACTGAGTAAATCAGAGCTTAAGGACACGCTCAAGATCCTGGAGATGCGCTATAACGAGCTCAAATCCCGTAATCTGGCTCTGGATATGACTAGAGGTAAGCCGAGCCCGGATCAGCTGGATCTTACTAACGATATGCCGACTCTTCTGGATACAGAGAATCTGAAGGCGGAAGATGGCGCTGATTGCCGTAACTATGGTGTTCCGTTCGGCCTTAAGGAGTCCAGAAAGCTTTTCGGCGAGATCCTCGGAATCGATCCTGAACTTGTAACTGTCGGCAATAACTCCAGCCTGCAGCTGATGTATGATACACTTTCCCGTTCCCTGATCTTTGGTGAGATCGAGTCTTCCAAGCCATGGGGACTGATCGGGAATCGTAAGTGGCTGTGCCCGGTCCCGGGTTATGACAGACACTTCCTCGTAACCGAGACTCTCGGCTTTGAACTGATCCCCGTACCGCTCCATGAAGATGGCCCGGATATGGATATGGTTGAAAAGCTCGTATCTGAAGATGCTTCTATCCTCGGTATGTGGGCAATGCCTCTTTACAGCAATCCGGATGGATTTATCTATTCCGAGGAAGTTTGTAAGCGTCTGGCTTCCATGAAGACAGCAGCTCCTGACTTCCGTATCCTCTGGGATAATGCATATGTGGTACATCATCTGTACGACGATGTATCCAAGCAGGGCACTCTGCCGGATATTCTGAAACTCTGCCGTGAGGCCGGAAATCCGAACCGCGTATATGAATTTGCTTCTACAAGTAAGATCACATTTGCAGGTTCCGGTATTGCCTGCATGGCTGCTAATGAAGAGAACACCACACGTGCCAGAAAGTACCTGGGTGTTCAGTCCATCGGACCGAACAAGATCGTGCAGCTGATGCATGCGAAGTTCATTCCGGACCTTGAGGCCGTGAAGAAGGTTATGTCTAAGCAGGCAGCTATTCTTCGTCCGAAATTCGAGATGGTGCTTAAGATCCTCGACGATGAGTTTATGGGAAGCGGTATCGCACACTGGAATTCTCCTCTTGGCGGTTACTTCGTTTCTGTATATCTTCTGAATGGTACTGCTAAAGAGACTGTCCGCCTTGCCAAGGAATGCGGTGTCGCATTTACTCCGGCAGGAGCGACATATCCTTATAAGAAGGATCCGAACGATAGCAATCTGCGTATCGCACCGAGCTTCCCGAAAGTGGAAGATATCGAAACAGCCGTTACAGTTTTCGCTGTTTGTGCTAAACTAGCAGCTGTAAGAAAACTTTTGGAGGAGTAAGACATGAAGGATATCTACGAAAGTCCGCTGAATTCCCGTTATTCCAGTAAGGAAATGAAGGCGATCTTCTCGCCGGATCATAAGTTTAAGACCTGGAGACAGCTCTGGATCTACTTAGCTTCCTGTGAAAAAGAACTTGGCCTGAACATTACCGATGAACAGATCGCTGAGCTTGAGGCCAGCAAAGATGATATCAATTACGATGTTGCCGCAAGAGAAGAGAAGCTTGTCCGTCACGACGTTATGGCACATGTACATGCTTATGGTGAGCAGTGCCCGAAGGCAAAGGGTATCATCCACTTAGGTGCCACATCCTGCTACGTCGGCGATAATACAGATATTCTTCTGATGAGAGAAGCTCTTATCCTTACTCGTAAGAGACTTCTTGCCGTCATCGAAAAACTCGCTAAGTTTGCTGATGAATATAAGGCAATGCCGACACTCGGATTTACGCATTTCCAGCCGGCTCAGCTCGTTACTGTCGGAAAGAGAGCGACTCTTTGGCTCCAGGATCTTCTGATCGACCTGGATGAACTGGATTATACACTTTCCTGCCTGAAGCCTCTTGGATGCAAAGGTACCACAGGTACGCAGGCAAGCTTCCTGGATCTTTTCCAGGGCGACCACGAGAAGGTCGAGAAGCTCGATCAGATGATCGCGGAGAAGATGGGCTTTGAGTGTTCCATTTCTGTATCCGGCCAGACCTACACAAGAAAACTGGATGCTAAGGTCCTCAATACTCTTTCCGGTATTGCAACTTCCGCACACAAATTCAGTAATGATATCCGTCTCCTGCAGCACCTGAAGGAGATCGAAGAGCCTTTCGAGAAGACACAGATCGGTTCTTCCGCGATGGCATATAAGAGAAACCCGATGAGATCCGAGCGTATCTGCTCGCTGTCCCGCTATGTGATCGCAAATGCGCTTAATCCTGCCATGACAGCATCCGAGCAGTGGTTCGAGAGAACACTGGATGACTCTGCAAACAAGCGTATCTCCGTACCGGAAGCTTTCCTCGCAGTTGACGCTATCCTGAGCATCTACTTAAATGTTGCGTCCGGACTGGTCGTTTATCCGAAGATGATCCATAACCACATCATGAACGAACTGCCGTTCATGGCGACAGAGAACATCATGATGGAAGCGGTAAAGCGCGGCGGTGACCGTCAGGAACTTCACGAGAAGATCCGTGTGCACTCCATGGCAGCAGGTAAGGTAGTTAAGGAAGAAGGCCTTCCGAACGATCTTCTGACCCGTATTGCCGAGGATCCGGCTTTCGGCCTGGATAAGGATTCGCTGGATACTCTTCTTGATCCGAAGCTCTATATCGGCAGATGCCCGGAGCAGGTCACATCTTTCCTTAAGAATGATGTCGAGCCTGTCCTGAAGATGTATGCTTCCGAGCTGGATATCGAAGAACCGGAACTGAATGTTTGATCCTTTATTTTCCAAAAAGGATCCGTAAGGAAATACTATGAGCATTTATTTTGACAATAGTGCCACCACGAAGCCACTTCCCGAAGTGGCTCGTTTGGTATATGAAAGCTTAACAGGTGAGGAGTCTTTCGGTAATCCCGGATCCCTCCACCGTCTTGGTGTGCTTGCCGAAAGAGACCTGAATGAGAGTGCTGAAAAAATCAGTAAGCTCCTGTCATGCAAGAAAGAAGAACTGTTCTTCACATCTTGTGGCTCCGAGTCGGTCAACACCTCCATCATGGGGTATGTTCACCAGAATCCGAGAGCTGGAAAGAAGATCATCTCCACCAGGACTGAGCACAAGGCATCACTCGAGTCTCTTTCCCGCCTTGAAAAGGAAGGGTATGAGATCTGCTATCTTCCGGTTCTTCCCGATGGCAAGCCGGATCTTGATGCTTTGGAAAAAGAACTGGATGAGAATACTGCACTTCTTACTTTTACGCACGTGAATAATGAGTCGGGAAGCATTCTTCCGCTTTCTGATATCGTAGCAATACGAAATAAGAAGAATAGGAATACGAAGATCCATCTGGACTGTGTGCAGTCGCTCGGAAAGCTTCCGATCGCTCTTTCCCGCATGGGTGTGGATATGGCCTCTTTTTCCGGACATAAGATCCATGCGCTTAAGGGATTCGGACTTCTGTATATCAAGTCCGGTATCCGTGTGCAGCCCCTGATCATCGGTGGCGGCCAGCAGAAGGGAATGCGGTCCGGAACGCAGAGCCCGTATCTTGCAAGTGCTTTTGCTTTAGCGCTGGAGAAGGCAACAGAGAATATCGAAGAAAACCTTGAAAAAATGACCTCACTTCGTGATGAGTTCGCATCCGGACTATCCGGAATAGGAGCTTCGATCCTTTCTCCCGAAGATGCACTTCCTTACGTTCTAAATGTATCTTTTCCGTCTTTTCAGTCAGAAACCATGTTACACTGTTTAGAGGAAAAAGAGATCTATGTATCGACTGTCTCCGCATGCTCAAGTAAAACGAAGGCTGTAAGCTATGTGCTTTCCGAGATGGGGATCAGACGTGAGATCGCACAGAATGCCGTCCGCTTCAGTTTCAGCAGGTTTAACACCAGAGAAGAGATGCAAACGGCAATAACTGCGATCCATGAGATCTACGAGAAATATAAAGTATAACTAGGAGAGAAAAATGAGTAATTCTTATCGGACCATCATTCTGGCGAGAATGGGTGAGATCGCCCTGAAGGGTTTAAACCGCGGCAAGTTCGAGCGTCAGCTCATGGACAATATGCGCTGGAGACTTAAGGAGTACGGTGCTTTTTCCATCGTACAGAGCCAGTCCCGTATCTGGATCGAGCCGAAAGAAGTAAATCCGGACGTTCTGGAAGATAAAGAAACGGCGGAATTGGTACTCAATGCCGTCACACAGGTGTTCGGTCTTGTTTCCGCAAGCCTGGTCCGTAAGTTTACCGGTGATATGGAAGATATCAAGAAACAGGCATTACAGCTTACGGATGATATTCTTTCCGAGCACGATTATAAGACCTTCAAGGTCGAGAGTAAGCGTGGAGATAAGCGTTTCCCGCTCGCATCTCCTGAGATCTGTGCTGATGTCGGTGAAGTGATCCTTAATGCCCATCCTGAACTAACAGTCGATGTGCATGAGCCGGATTTCACGATCTATGTGGAAGTCAGAGAAGAGATGTATGTGTATAGTGAGAAGGTCGAAGGACATAGAGGTCTTCCGGTCGGAACGGCGGGGAAGGGTATGCTCCTTCTTTCCGGCGGTATCGACAGCCCTGTTGCCGGTTATATGATGGCTTCCCGCGGTATGCAGCTCGAAGCGATCTATTTCCACTCGTATCCTTACACCAGCGAACGTGCGCTTGAGAAGGTAAAGGATCTTGCCCGAATCGTTTCCCAGTATTCCGGAACGATCCTTCTCCATGTTTGTAATTTCACGGATATCCAGCTGAATCTGTATAAGAACAGTCCGCAGGATATGCTTACGATCACTATGCGCCGTATCATGTTCGAGATCGCGGAAGAACTTGCCAATAAGCAGGGCTGCAAATGCCTGATCACAGGTGAATCCCTGGGACAGGTGGCCAGCCAGACGATCGATGCGATCCAGATCACCAATGAAGTCGTTAAAACTATGCCGGTATTCCGACCGCTGATCGGCCTGGATAAAGAGGAGACCTGCAACATCTCCCGCCGTATCGGTGCTTTTGAAACTTCGATCCTTCCTTACGAAGACTGCTGTACAGTATTTGTTGCGAAGCATCCGAAGACCCATCCGCAGAAGAAGCATATCATCGAGGCGGAGGCTAATCTGGATATTGAAGCACTTGTTAAGCAGGGTGTTGAGGGAATCGAGACTTATAAGATCGAGCGAACTTCGAAGAATTGATGCATTAAGTTGAAAGGAGCGGTCCTTATGCGTATCGGAAAACTGACCAATGAAGAACTCAAGGACATTGTCCTGTCCCGTCTTCCGAAACTCTCGGAGAGGACACTGATCGGCGCGAATATTGGTGCTGACTGCGCCTGGCTGGACCTGGGCGATAAGCTTCTGGTGACATCCTCAGATCCGATCACCGCCGGTGGTATGCAATCCGGTGCTCTTTCCATCCATGTTTCCTGTAATGATATCGCGGCATGCGGCATCCGTCCGTCTGCGATCCTTACTGTACTGATCGCGCCTCCGGATTGCACGAAAGAAGATGTTATCCATATCGTGGAACAGGCCTCTTCTACGGCAAAAGAACTTGGCGTCGATATTGTAGGCGGTCATACGGAGGTCAGTGACAGTGTCAACCGTTTCATCGTAATTACTACGGCATTCGGTATTGCGGATAAGAATTCTCCGATCCCCCGTGGAGTTGCTATGCCGGGCGACGCGCTCGTAATGACGAAGACAGCCGGCATCGAGGGGACCTGGATCGCGGCGATGGAACACGAAGATCAGCTTACGGGCAGAGTTTCTGAGGATCTGATCTCTGAAGCTAAGACTTTTATCCATAAGATCAGTGTTGTCGAGGATGGAGTTACTGCCTGCTCGCTTCCGGATAAAGATGGTGCAGTGAATTCCCATGGAATTGCATATAGCTCCACACACCTTATGCATGATGTCACGGAGGGCGGCGTTCTCGGTGCAGCCTATGAAATGGCCGATTTTTCCGGCATCGGTGTTACCGTGGATCTTTCAAAAGTTCCGGTTGCTCCGTGCACGAAAGCAATATGTGACGCGATGGATATCGATCCTTACCGTCTGATCTCTTCCGGCTCGATACTTGTTGCAACAGCAGATCCTGAAGGACTTCTTGAAGCAATGAAGAAGAAAGGCGTTCCAGCCTGCGTGATCGGTGCTTTTACCGAGAAAGAATTTGTGCTTTCGGATGTGGACGGGAAAAAGATCGAGTTTTTGCCGCCGCAAACGGACGAGCTATATAAGATGTGATAGTAAAGGTTTCCGATTATGTATCTTCGTAATGGTGTCATGAAATTCCTGAAAGTAAAGAATGTACTCCTGTTTATTGCGGGTGTTTTCTTTCTATTTACCGGTTCATATCTGATCGCTGATCTTATGATCACCTATAGAAATGACATAGATACGGCACTTCACGCGAAATCCATGCCAGGTGCGATCGACTGGGCGATCATGGGAACGGTGTTTATTCTGATCGTATTTCTTTCCAGGAAACTGATGGGCGATGCCCGTTTCTATTCGGGCTATTTTGAAGGATCGTTATACGGAAAGATCTCTTTTAGTGATCTGGCAAAAGCATCCGGAAAACCAGTATTCTTCGTCGCCCTGGAACTGTTCTTTTTTCGCTTTCTGTACATGAAGAAATATTCTTTTGTTTCTGATGAAGGAAGGAATGTTATCGGACTTTTCAGTAAGAAAACACTCTGTGAATGCAAAAACTGCGGTGCACCGGTCGAGAAGAAGGATTATTTTGCCGGAACCTGTAACTTCTGCGGAAGCTCGGATGTTTTTGCAAAAGTGCTTGCAGGAGACCGTTTCTACAGTATCTCCAGTGATGTTAAGAAGGGTCATAACCGTCCGGCTTACTATGAAGGGAAAGGCCTGGGTTCAAAGAAAACGCTCTTTTCAGTGCTTCTTGTGGTCGGTCTTGGTGTCATTGCGATCTGCGGATTCATGATCGTGGATAGTCTTTCCAACTACAATAACAAGGAATACATCCGAAAGCAGATCCTGGATTCAAGCAATCACGTACTCTCCGTAGATGCGGTCCATGCAGATCTTATTAAACTTATCCTCTTTGCTTCGGTACTGATCGCCGTTCTTATTATTCTTTCGGTGAGAAGGCTCTATAAAATATTCTTTGTTTCCGAAGCGGAATCCTGTGCGATATTCTTTTCGAAAAATGAGCATCCGTTTATTCCGGCAGAAGAGATCCCTTCGATCAAGGCGAAAGGAAATGGAAAGATGCGCCGCGTCCGTGGGGCACTGAAGAACGGCTACCTTGCCAACTGTACGATGGAAGTTCATGACGGCCAGATGGATATCGCACTTGCAAAGAAGATCGTAAAGGATACATGCCCGTCCTGTGCCTCTCCGATAAATGGAGCCGTAGACGAAGATTATGTATGTAAGGTATGCGGCAATAAGATAATGGGCGTGATAGAGAAAAAGTAAACTCTTACGCTGAAGAAATAGATTTCGACACGCCTCCGCAGGACAAAGTCCGAGGACAAGCGCGAGAAACTATTTCTTCAGCTTTATTACGTACTTTTTGTGCAGATTCACCCTTGTTTTCTCTTTACGTTATTAGATTAATTGGGTATGATATTAGGGTAATTTTGTATCACATTGTTGGAGGTATCCCATGTTTGAGCATATCAAAGCGGAAGATCCTGAGGTATTTCAGGCGATAACACAGGAAATTGAGCGTCAGCGCAATAAGATCGAGCTGATCGCATCTGAGAACTTCGTAACAGAGGCTGTTCTTGAGGCAGCTGGTTCTCCTTTAACGAATAAGTACGCTGAGGGATACCCGGGAAAGAGATATTACGGCGGTTGTGAATATGTTGATATCGTTGAGTCCCTGGCTATCGAAAGAGCAAAGAAACTCTTCGGTGCAGAGCATGTAAATGTTCAGCCGCACTCCGGTGCTCAGGCAAACACAGCGGTTTACTTCGCGATCCTTGAGCCGGGCGATAAGATCCTCGGTATGGATCTTTCCCACGGTGGTCACCTGACACACGGTATGAAGCTCAATGTTTCCGGCCGTACATATCATTCTGAGTTCTATCAGGTAGATCCGGAGACACAGACACTGAACTATGACAAGATCCTCGAGATCGCTAAAGAAGTGAAGCCGAAGGTCATCGTTGCCGGTGCTTCCGCTTATCCGAGAATCATCGACTTTAAGAAGTTCCGTGAGATCGCCGATGCTGTAGGAGCTTACCTCTTCGTAGATATGGCTCATATCGCAGGTCTTGTAGCTGCAGGACTTCACCCGAACCCGGTTCCATATGCTGATTTCGTTACCACAACGACACATAAGACTCTCCGCGGTCCTCGTGGCGGTATCATCATGTGCAAGGAAGAATATGCGAAGAAGATCGACTCCGCAGTATTCCCGGGCCAGCAGGGCGGACCTCTGATGCACATCATCGCAGCTAAGGCTGTTGCTTTCAAGGAAGCTCTTTCTGATGAGTTCCGTGCTTATCAGGGACATATCATCAAGAACGCTGCGGCTCTCGCTGACGGCCTGATGAAGAGAGGCGTTCACCTCGTTTCCGGCGGTACAGAGAACCACCTGATGCTGATCGACCTCCGTGGTACAGGCGTTACAGGTAAGGAACTCCAGCTCCGTCTGGATGATGTAAACATCACAGCAAATAAGAACACCATTCCTTTCGATCCGGAAAAGCCGTTCGTAACATCCGGTGTACGTGTCGGTACAGCTGCTGTTTCCGCTCGCGGAATGAAAGAAGAAGATATGGATGTTATCGCTGACTGCATTGCGAAGGCTATCTTCTCCTTCGAGAAATCCAAGGAAGACATCAAGGCTGCTGTTGCAGGCCTGACATCTAAGTATCCGCTTTATCCGGATATGAAGTACTAATATTCTTTCCGAAGACGCGGGAAACCGCGCGGAAAGACAATGAGGAACGAAAAACATGGGCGCCAATGAGGAATACAAAAAGAGAGAACCTTTAGCATTCCGCATGGCGCCTCGTTCTTTGTCTGAATATATCGGCCAGGAACATATCCTCGGCGAAGGTAAAATGCTAAGAAGGATGATCGAGGCAGACCGTCTGTCCTCCATCATCCTTTTTGGGCCTCCGGGCACCGGAAAAACAGCCCTGGCCCGTCTCATCGCACACACGACATCCGCGAAATTCGAGCGTATCAATGCGGTCACAGCAGGCGTTTCTGATATCAAGCGTATCGTGGAAGATGCGAAGAATCCCATCCTGACACCAAATGGCAGGGTAGTGCTTTTCGTAGATGAGATCCATCGCTTTAATAAAATGCAGCAGGATGCGCTTCTTCCGCACGTGGAAGACGGAACAGTCATCCTGATCGGTGCGACCACGGAGAACCCTTTCTTTGAGGTCAATAAAGCCCTGATCTCAAGATCTACTGTATTGTCGCTAAAACCACTTACAGATGAGAACATCATCGCGATTCTAAAGCAGGCATTACATGATAAGGAGCGCGGTCTCGGAAATGAACCCATCGAGATCTCTGACCGCACTCTGGCGTATATTGCCGACCTTTGTAACGGCGATGCACGTATTGCTCTCAGATCCCTGGAACTGGCTTATATCACGACGCCTCCGGATGGAAAGGGGACGATTAAGATCGATGAAGAGATCATGCAGGACTGTATGCAGAAGAGATCTCTTGCATTTGATACGGACGGGGAGAGCCATTATGACAATATCTCCGCGATGATCAAGTCCATGCGCGGAAGTGATCCGGACGCGGCGATCTTCTATCTTGCCCGCGCGCTGCATTCCGGCGAGGATATCGAATTTCTCGCAAGACGTATCCTGATCTGTTCTTCCGAGGATGTCGGCATGGCAAATCCAAATGCGATCCTTGTTGCAATGGCAGCTTATCAAGGCGTAATGGCGGTCGGTATGCCGGAAGCCCGGATACTGCTTGCGGAAGCGGCTGTCACGGTAGCTACCAGCCCGAAATCGAATAGTTCTTATCTGGCGATCGATAAAGCACTCTCTGATGTGGCAAATAAACGTACAGGCGAAGTCCCCATGCATCTTCGTAATGCACCCGCGAAAGGGATGCTGGATATGGGATATTCCGTCGGATATAAGTATGCCCATGATTTCCCGGAACACTATGTCGATATGCAGTTCCTGCCGGACGAGATGGTCGGAACAAAGTATTACGAACCCGGTAATCTCGGTTATGAAGTGCAGATCCGCAAATGGATGGACCACCTGAAAATCGGTACGCCTCTAAGGAAAACAGAGAATCCATCCGATTCTTCATCTGATAAGAGTAACAAATAATTCACAAAACATATGCAGATTTCTGTGTAATTGTGCATTGACACTATTCTGCCCCAAATAATATAATCTAACCCAGTTAGCAATTTAGGAGTGACAGAATGGCATCGGATAAAGAAGTAATTGCATTATTGCAGGAATTCAGCAGTATCCATCCCTTGGAATTTCTTCAGAAGATCGACGTGCAGTCAATGGGGATCAGTAATGTTCTTTGTTTTCTCATGTGTGCCGACCATGAAGTTTCTGCGGGTGAAATCAGTGAATATATGAATGTCAGCACGGCCCGTGTCGCTGTACTTCTGAAAAAGATGTCTGATAAAGGATTGATCGAAAAGCAAACCGATCCTTCCGATGCACGTCGTGTCTTAGTTGCTATTACTGATTCCGGAAAAGCACTTTTCCAGGAACAGCAGCGTGAGATCCTTCTTTATTCCGGTGCTGTTGTGGATCACTTCGGAGTGGATAAGATACAGGAGTTTATCGGTATCTGCCGGCAGATCCGCGATATCATCGATAAAGTGGAGAAGCAGGAACTCGAAAACAAGAAAAATAAATAATCTTCAATGCATAATATCAATCTAAAGGAAACGGAGACAGAAGAAAGATGCTAGAACTAAAAGACATTGTGAAGATCTATCCGGCAGGCGGCAATCCTGTGGAAGCATTAAAAGGTGTTAGCCTCGGCTTCCGTAACAGTGAATTTGTTTCGATCCTTGGCCAGTCCGGATGCGGTAAGACGACTATGCTGAACATTATCGGCGGTCTCGACCAGTACACCTCCGGTGATCTGATCATCAACGGAAGATCGACCAAAGACTACAAAGACAGAGACTGGGACACATACCGAAACCATACGATCGGTTTTGTATTTCAGACCTACAACCTGATCCCGCATCAGAATGTTCTCGCGAATGTCGAGATCGCACTTTCTCTTTCCGGTGTCAGCAAGAAAGAACGCCGTGAACGTGCAACAGAAGCTTTGAAAAAAGTCGGTCTCGGAGATCAGCTGAAAAAGAAGCCGTCCGAGATGTCCGGCGGTCAGATGCAGCGTGTTGCCATCGCGCGTGCTCTTGTCAATAATCCGGATATTATTCTCGCCGACGAGCCGACAGGTGCTCTTGATACTGAGACCAGTGTTCAGGTCATGGATATCCTCAAAGAGATCTCCAAAGATAAGCTCGTTATCATGGTTACCCATAACCCGGAACTTGCCGAAAAGTATTCCACACGTATCGTAAGAATGCTTGACGGTAAGATCACCGGCGATACTGCTCCTTTCACAGAAGAAGAGAAAAAGGAAGCAGAGAAGATCGCAGCTGATGTTGCCGCGATGGATAAAAAAGCGAAGAAAGAAGCTTCCAAGAATGAGAAGAAACCTTCCATGTCTTTCTTTACTTCTTTCTCCCTCTCCCTTAAGAACCTCTTCACAAAGAAGGGAAGAACGATCCTTACATCTTTTGCAGGATCGATCGGTATTATCGGTATCGCCCTGATCTACTCGGTATCCCAGGGTACGCATAACTTTATTAATGACGTTCAGGAAGACACGATCTCCGCATATCCTCTGGAGATCCAGGCACAGACTGTTGATCTCAGTACACTTCTGAATGCTTTTGCCGGTAACGAAGAGCAGAAGACTGTCCATGGAAAAGATGCTGTTTATCAGAAGTATAAGATCTATGACATGATGAACTCCCTGATCGCTGTTGAGACACAGGAGAATGACCTTTCTTCCTTCAAGAAGTATATCGAGGATGAAAGAAGCAAGAGCGACAGCAAGCTGTCCAATGCGCTTTCCGGAGTCCAGTATTCCTACGATCTGAATCTTGCGATCTATACGAAGAATATCGAAGGCAAGATCATCCACTCCGATACAAATGACCTTATGTCGGCACTCCTTGGAGAATATACCAAGACGATGTTTAATATCGACATGAGTGCTATGAATACGCAGAACAGCCAGTCCTCCCAGCTGATGGGAAGCTCCATGACGCTCTGGAGCGAACTCCTTCCGGGCAAGAACGGTGAAGCGACCAATCCTGTAACACATAAGCAGTACGATGTCGTATATGGACGCTGGCCGGAAAAATACGACGAGATCGTTCTTTTCCTTGACGAAAATAACGAGCTGAATGACTACACACTGTATGCTCTTGGTCTGAAGACAGAAGAAGAGATCACCACCATGATGAAGGCGGCAATGAATAAGAAACCTCTCGAGTTTACTGACAAGCACTGGTCTTATGAAGAGATCTGCAATCTGGAATTCCGTTCCGTTCTGCCTTCCAACTGCTGGAACTATGATCCAACCACTGGTCTTTATATCGATATGAGACAGTCTGATCAGGGCCTAAAGTACCTATACGACAATGGCATGACACTTAAGGTCGTCGGTATTGTCCGTCCGAATGAAGATGCTGTATCCACAAGTCATCACGGTACGATCGGTTATACCCACATGCTTACCGAATACATCATCAAAGAAAGCCAGAATTCGGAAGCAATCGCAGCTCAGCTCAAAAACCAGAAGATCGATGTAACATCCGGTCTTCCGTTCAAAGAAGAAAATGCAGCTGTTTCCGAGACTGAAAAGGCGGAATACTTCAGAAAGTATGTATCCGAGCTCGATGATCAGGGCAAAGCGGATATGTATATCAAAGTTATGAGCGTTCCTACCGAGAAGCAGATTCAGGACTATGTGGATCTTGCACTCTCCCAGCTCGACCGTCCGACAATGGAAGCCATGATGCTGAAGCAGATGACTGAGGAAATGGGCATGGATGAGGCAACCGTTAAGGGTTACATGGCGCAGATGTCTGATGACGATATGAAGCAGGCTTTTGCAAAGGGCATCCGTGAGAAGTTCTTAAGCGAATATGCTGCTCAGATCGAGAAAGACCTGAAGACCAAGACACCTGCTGAACTTGCCGCAGCACTTGACCAGAATATGGGCAACTTCGATGATGCTGCCTGCGCTGTTTTCTATGACAGCATCCTTGAGTTCTCGGCTTTCACTTATGACTATAACCTCATCCGCCTTGGATGTCTGGATCTGGACACTCCGTCTTCGATCCGCCTCTATGCGAACTCTTTCGAGAACAAAGATACGATCGTTGACTGCATCGACGAATACAACCAGAATGTTCCGGAACTTCAGAAACTGAAGTACACCGACTACATCGGCATCCTGATGTCTTCCGTAACCACGATCATCGATGCGATCACCTACGTTCTTATCGCTTTCGTAGCAGTATCCCTCGTTGTTTCCTCGATCATGATCGGTGTCATCACCCTCATCTCTGTTCAGGAAAGAACGAAAGAGATCGGTATCCTCCGTTCTCTGGGTGCTTCGAAGAAGAATGTATCCCGTATGTTTAACGCAGAGACGATCATCATCGGCTTCACGTCCGGTCTTCTGGGTGTACTGATCACGTACCTGTTACTGATCCCGATCAATATCATCGTGCACTCCCTGACCGGTCTTAACAACCTCACCGGTGTACTGCCGATCCCGACCGCTCTGATCCTGATCCTGATCAGTATGCTCCTTACCCTGATCGCAGGTATCATCCCGTCCCGCTCCGCAGCGAAGAAGGATCCGGTTGTTGCTCTCCGCACAGAGTAATAGTCAGTATAAGAAACTTATCAGAAAAAGCTCTCCGATTCGTACGGGGAGCTTTTTTCTTAACCTTCTAATTAAGGTATAATAGACACTGCTGAGTATAGATGAAAGAGGGTAGAAGATGTCTAGAGTTTATCTGGATAATGCAGCAACAACGAAGATCCGGCCGGAAGCACTTGCTGCTATGAATGCCGCGTATAACGAGTATGCAAATCCATCTTCTGTCCACCATGAAGGACAGTCTGCCCGAAAAGCACTCGAAAACGCCCGTGAGAGCATTGCTTCTGTTTTGCACTGTGATCCTTCGGAAGTGTACTTTACGTCGGGTGGTACGGAAGCCGATAACTGGGCGGTCTCTTTTTCCGGAGATGTGGGAGAAGGGAAGAGGCATATCATTACATCTTCCATCGAGCATCCGGCAGTTCTTTCTGCATGTAAGCGTAAAGAATCGGAAGGATTCCGTGTCACATATCTTCCGGTGGACAGATATGGATCCGTTTCCGCCGATGACCTGGAAAGAGCGATCTCAGATGATACGGCTCTCGTTTCTGTGATGATGGTAAATAATGAGATCGGAACCATCGAACCGATCATTAAACTAAGTGAGATCGCGCATGCCCATGGAGCCGTCTTTCACACGGATGCGGTGCAGGCGGTCGGATCACTTCCGGTGGATTTTTCCGATCTTCATGTCGATCTTTTATCCTTTTCCTCGCATAAATTCTATGGACCTTATGGCGCTGGAGGCCTTCTTGTCCGAAAAGGCCTGAAGATTCCTTCTTTTCTCGTCGGAGGATCACAGGAATATGGGCATCGTGCGGGAACCGAGAACCTTCCGGGGATTATCGGAATGGCCGAAGCGCTTAGGCTTGATGCTTCCGAAATGGATGAACACATCGGCCAATTGCTGTCGTTAAAGAACCTTCTAATCGGGCTTCTAAGAGAATCCTGCCCGCAAGTTGTTTTCCACGGAGATGCGGATATCTCGCATCCCGGTATCCTGAATCTGTATGTTCCGGGAATGGATGGTGAGAAGATGCTTCTGCTTCTTGATTACGAAGGATTTGCCATATCCGGCGGAGCTGCCTGTTCTTCCAAAGATCATGTTGTATCTCATGTTCTTTCCGCGATCGGTTCTTCGAAAGAAGAGGCGGGGAATTCCCTTCGTATCAGTATCGGAAAATATAATGATGAGAGTGACATCCGGGCCTTCGTGTCGGCTTTTTCCACTCTTCTTAAGAAGAATTCATAAGAAAGAGGGAAGAAGAAATGAGCAATCAGAAATTACGTCCGCAGATACATTTTACGCCGCAAAAAGGCTGGATGAACGATCCAAACGGTCTCGTATTCTATCAGGGAAAGTATCATCTTTTCTATCAGCATGATCCGGATTCTCTTGTCTGGGATACGATGCACTGGGGACATGCCGTATCTTCCGACCTGATGTACTGGGAGCATCTTCCGATCGCACTTTATCCTGACGAACTGGGCGTTATTTATTCCGGAAGCTGCATCGTCGATACGGAAAACGTAACAGGCTTCGGATCTTCCGGTAATCCCGCGCTTGTCGCATATTACACTTCCCATGATATGGAGGCATCCAGGGAGTGCCAGTGTATGGCATGGAGTACCGACGGAATTTCTTTCCATAAATATGAAGGAAATCCGATCTTGCCGGGAAAAGCACACACACCTTCAAGAGATCCGCAGGTCTTTCGGAATGCTGTTTCCGGTGGTTATTCCATGGTGCTTACAAGAGAAAGCTGTGTTGAGTTTTATCATTCGGAGAATCTGATCCGATGGGAGAAGACCGGCGAGTTCCGTCTTCCTGAGTATGCGCTTTCCGGCATGATCGAGTGTCCGTGTATTTTCAAAGCCGATGTTCAAGGAGGTCATCCCGATTTTGATCCGCCGTATGTTCTTATGCTGAGCATGGATATCCCGGAATCCGAGTTTTCCAAGATTCCTTCTGAATGTCCTGCCCATGCCCGTTTGATGCAGTACTTCGTCGGATCTTTTGACGGGAACACATTTCATGTTTTCCCTGATCAAGATGAAGTCCTTCTGGTGGACTATGGTCCCGATTTTTATGCCGGATCAGTCTTTTCCGATGTAAAAGACACGATCCTGATGGCATGGCTGGGTGACTTTTCTTCAGGGTCCAGGAATACACCGACGGAGACCGAAGGCTTCCGTGGGATCCAGTGTTTCCCGCGAAAACTGACACTGGTTCATACCGGGGACGGGTACCGTCTGCATCACGAGTTTTACTTTCCGGGAAGCAAGGTTTTTCCGGAAGGTGTGATATTTCGAACTGAAGATAAAGACGTTATACTCAAGGACAATTGCGTCATAGAGAGCATCCGCCGTGACGGCTTGATCGCAAAAACATCTTTTGCTCAATAAGAAATAACGAGGTCAACTGATATGCAGAAAAAAGCCTTAGGAAGCAAATTTTTCATCCTGCTTGCAGGCATCCTGTGGGGATGTATGGGCCTTTTTGTACGGCCGCTGAATGACCGCGGGCTCTCCTCATGGGATATCGTTTTTCTTCGGGCAATATTGACGACGATCTTCATGGGGGGATTCATTTTCATAAAAGGCAGAAACCAATTCAAGATCAAATTGAAGGATATCTGGTGTTTCCTCGGGACTGGGCTTCTAAGCATCGTTTTCTTTAATCTCTGCTATTTTAAGGAGATCACGATCACGTCGCTCTCTGTAGCAGCGATCCTCCTTTATACGGCGCCTGCTTTCGTCATGGTTATCTCCGCTTTCTGCTTTAAGGAAAAACTAACGAAGATCAAGCTGGCAGCACTATTTATTTCTTTTATCGGCCTTGCATTTGTTACTGGAGTTATCGGAGGATCGGAGACGATTACGGCAAAAGCACTGTTCATCGGTCTTGGCGCGGGACTCGGGTATGCGCTGTATTCGATCTTCAGCAGATATGCGCTTGAAAGAGGCTATTCATCTACGACGATCAGTTTTTATACGTTTCTGTTTGCAAGCATGGGGACAGTGCTTTTCGCAAACCCGGCAAAGGTCTGGGATGTCTCTACCGGATCTTTAAAACTGATCATACTGTCTGTGGCCTTCGTGCTTGTATCCACTGTCATTCCGTATCTTGTTTATACGCAGGGATTGAAAAAAGTAGAGAACGGGCAGGCTTCGATCATTGCCTCTGTCGAACCTGTCATAGCAACGTTAAACGGCATAATCTGGTTCCATGAGAAAATGAGCTGGAGTATCGCGGTCGGAGTGATCCTTGTTCTTTCCGGAATCGTGCTTACTAATCTTCACCCAAAGAATGATCAATCATAATAGGATGCAACATATTCTTTCTGTTTCTCGTCATATAGTAAACGGGAACAGGAGAGTAGTTGAATGAATATTCGGAAAATGAGTGCTTTTATAGCATCTGTCATCATGGCATCATCCTTTTGCGGGTGTAAAAAGAAAGTTAAATCCACAGGAAGAATGCAGTTGTCGCAAGCTTTATCAGCAGAGAAGGCTTCTGAAGAAACAGACGATGCAACAATTGACGGTGAACAGCCTCTTACTGATCCGGATCGGATTCTCTTCACATATGAATACAGAAATAATGCCTGGGGATATCAGTACTCGGTGTATGTCATCTTAGGCGATGGCCGATGCTACTATCATTCGTTAAAAGCAGGTGATTTCACGGTTCCGGAGTTTAGTAAAGAAGATATAGATTCCGTTATCGATCTGTCATCTGATATGATTTCATTCTACTATGATCAGGATTTTATCAACGAACTCTATAAAAGGGCCTGTGATTTTGACCCTAATGCTCCTAAAACCGAGATCAATCACGCATATGATGCCGGGCAGTCAGCTTTATACTACTGGGATGAGAATATGAATAAGGTGATGCTGCTTAATGATGGTGACACGAAAACTACTTTCGATGATCCGAATTACGATATGATATATAATCTTTGGTCAAACCGCTACGCACATATGTAAGCTTTGTTTTGTTGCGCAAATACATAGTTGTAGTATAATTTCTTTCGGAAAAACTACATAGGATGGTTGTTTTATGAGCAATAACACGCAGAATAAGCCGAAGAAGGAAAGAAAACTGACCGAGGCTGAGATCAAGCGAAAAGCGAACTTTAAGGCCAAAGAGGCAGCCCTGCTCGAAAAGGGGTATAAGAGAAAAGATCTGACGATCTCGATTGCAAAAGCGAACTTCGTCGGCGTTCTTCTTACCATTCCATTCATAGCGGCGATCCTTGCCGGGTATTATCTATATAACGGGCATTTTGGAGTTCTTACGCTCCTTAAGGATGATTCGCCGACGTATTTTATCTATCTGGCGGTCATTTTTGTGTCTTTCATTCCTCTTGCGGTAATCCATGAATTGATTCACGGCTTTGTCTGGTCCAGGGGAACAGAGAACGGGCTGAAGGATATACAGTACGGTTTTATCAAAGAACAACTGACACCTTACTGCGCCTGCCTCTGTCCGCTGTCGAAAAAGATGTATATCATCGGCTCGATGATGCCGATGACGATCCTCGGGATCCTTCTGGGAATCGTATCGATCTTTACCGGACAGCTTTTGCTGCTTGTAATTTCACTTCTTCAGGTATCGGGAGGAGCCGGTGATATTCTTATCACATCGATGCTTCTGCGATATAAGACAAAGGGGAAGGATGTCGTTCTTTTGGACCATCCGACCGACTGTGGTTTGGTAGCATTTGAAAAGGTCTGATTTTTCAGACCTTTTTTCTTATTTCTTTCAGAGCTTTTAGGAATCTTCTTCTTATAACAGCATCCACTTTATCGCCTAACTCCGGCATCATCTCAGGGAAAACCACTCCGCCGGCCATCATGGCATGTCCGCCACCATCTCCGATTCCTTCGAGTGCCAGATGGACGAGATCTCCGGCTTTCAGATCGGATATCTCCGATCTGATGGAGAACTTTAATCCGCCGTTTCTGTTTGCATATACTACGGAAATATCAATACAGTCGAGCGACATGATAAAGCTGGAAACCATAGCGATCAGGCGGTCAGGACAGTCGAAGGGGATATGTACGAATCCTATGCCTTCCTTCGCATGGAGGTTTCTGATCGCAGCTCCATATGCACGAAGATCGTCGATCTCGAGTTCATTACTCTCCAGACGCAGAATAAGGGCCTGGTCCGCCAGCGGATTGAGCTTGGAAAAAGCACTGATATCTTCCTCCTTTACTCCTCTTGTGAAGTTCTGCGTATCGACTTTTATCGCGTAGAGAAGAGCTGTTGCGACATCAGTCGGGATCTCGATATTGTTTTCTGTAAAATAATCCATAATGATCGTGGAACAAGAACCGACGATCCGGTGATCCTTAAATGCATATTCATAATCGGATACCCAAGGGTGATGATCGATACATGCGATTTCGTGACCGATAAGATCAGAAAAATTCGTATTATTCTTCTGACCATCGATATTGATCACATAATCTTCTTCGCTGCCTTTATAGTCAACTGCATTGATCGTTTGGATATGGAGCTCTTCCGTCATCAGTTTTAAGGTGACCTTATCAAGGCTTCCGAAATAAATTATATCCGCTGAAATATTTCTTTGCTTGAGAAGATACTGAAGGCCAAAGGCCGCAGCCATCGCATCCGGATCCGGGTAATTATGCGTCTGGATGACTACTTTGTGGTTGCCGATAACATCGATTAGCATATCTAACTTCGTCATACTATTATCCCCCTCGTATGAAATCCCCAATTGCATTATATCATCCCGTCTCTACATGATATAATGTTAAAAATAAAGAAATAGGCATTTTCTGGAGGTTTACATATGAGAAATATCACACTTGGCAAGACAGGTATTACTACTCCTCAGAATGCTTTCGGTGCGCTTCCGATCCAGCGCGTAAGTCAGGATCAGGCGATCAAACTCCTTCGCGCTGCAAAAGATGGCGGGATGACATTTTTTGATACGGCCAGAGCCTATTCAGATAGTGAAGAGAAGATAGGCGCTGCATTTGAAGGCGTTCGCGACCAGATCTATATTGCGTCAAAGACACAGGCCAAGACTCCAGAACAGTTCTGGAAAGACCTGGACACGACGCTTTCCAATCTTCGCACGGACTATCTTGATCTTTATCAGTTCCACTGCGCAAGCCGCTGCTTTGCTCCCGGAGATGGTACCGGGATGTACGAGGCGATGCTTGAAGCGAAAAAACAGGGAAAGATCCGTCACATCGGCATCACAGCGCATCTGATCGCCGTCGCGGAAGATATCGTTGTTTCCGGATTATATGAGACTTTACAGTTTCCGTTCTCTTACCTTGCATCCGATAGAGAGATCGAATTGGTGAGATCCTGCGAGAAAGCCGGTATGGGCTTTATCGCGATGAAAGGACTTGCCGGCGGACTTCTTACCAACAGCCGCGCTTGCATGGCTTTTATGAGCCGGTTTGAGGCACTCCCGATCTGGGGGATCCAGAGAGAAGAGGAACTCGAACAATGGCTTTCCTTCTTTAATGATGAAGTAACACTTGATGAAGAGACAAGTGCTTTTATCGAAGAAGATAAAAAAGCACTCCAGGGAGATTTCTGCCGTGGCTGCGGATACTGTATGCCATGTACGGCGGGAATCCAGATCAATCAGTGCGCCAGAATGTCCCAGCTTATCCGAAGAGCTCCATCCGAGAACTTTAAAGGTGAATTCTGGCAGAAGGAAATGGCGAAGATCGAGGGTTGCGTGGATTGCGGTCTTTGTAAGACCAAGTGTCCTTATGGCCTGGATACTCCGAATCTTCTGCGGAAAAACCTCACTGATTATAAAAACATCATCAGCGGTGCTGTAGAAGTATAAGCTCCAAATAAAAACGCCCGCTTTTCAACTGGCGCAGGTTTTATAGCTTTTCGGCTCGGCGTTTTCTTGCCACATAATACGAATTCTCCGTAAATCCGAATGACCGCAGGTATTCCGCTAGCTCTTTGAAATGGATGCAGAGTGTTTCTGATCCGTGCGAATCTGAACCGAGCGAGATGTTTCTCCCGCCCATTTCATAGTATCTGGAAAGGATCTCTTTATCCGGAAGGCAATCGGAAAGTCCTTTCTTTCGCATTTTATCGACAGAGCGGGTATTGATCTCCAGACATTTATCCTTGGAAATGATAGCAGAGAAGAAGCGGTCAAACTCCTCCGGGCACTGCGCATATTTGATCTGCGGCTGCTCGTATGGCGCATATCTGTTGATATAGTCGTAATGGCCTACAATATCGTAGTTATTGCATTTTTCAGCCATCTCTGCCATTTCTTCGATATATTTTCTATACACGGCAAGCATATCTTCTTCGTAGCATTCACGGAAGAAGTACGGATCTTTTCCGGCATAGAGATGATTAGAAAGGATCACTTCATCGAAAGGGTATTTCGCGATCATCTCATCGTAAAAACCGCACAGATGCTTCTGATATCCGAGCTCGATTCCGCAGTACACAGGGAGATCTCCCGCATATTCGCGCCAGGACTTAAATGTCTCGAAGTACTCCGGAATATCAAATATCTGCACTTCGCCGATATCGTGCGGGTAATCACCTTCGTAATGCTCCGTAACGGCAACTCCGTTCATTTGAAGTTTTCTGCATGCATCGATCAGTTCTTTTGCCGTCATTCTCGCGTCTGAACTGAAGTGACTGGTGTGATTATGTGTATCAGTAAACATCTTTACCTCAAATATCTAAATAGTTAGTCGTGCTTAACACGACAATATGGTATCATATATTTGCGTTTTTTGTTTAATATCTTTGTATAAGGAGATGATTATATGTCCAAAGAAAAAAAGACAGAGAAGGATTTGAAAGAGAAGAAGACCAAGTCCTCAAAGAAAGAGAAGAAGGAGCTCTTCGCGGAGTATCCGAATCTCTGGGAAAGCCGTTCCCGAGATGATATCGACCATACCATGGCTTTTGCCGAAGAATATATGGCATTCCTTGATATCAGTAAGACCGAGCGCGAGTTCGTGAAGAATGCGATCGAAGCTCTGACAGATAAGGGTTTTGTCGATATCGATACGAAAAAAGCACTGAAATCCGGAGATAAGGTTTTTTCTTCCATCAAAGGAAAAGGCCTGATGTTTGCTGTTGTCGGTAAAGAAGATGCATTTAAGGGTTTCAATATCCTCGGCGCGCACATCGACTCTCCGCGTCTCGACTTAAAACCGAATCCGCTCTATGAAGAGGATGAACTGGTATTTTTTAAGACCCACTATTACGGCGGTATCAAGAAGTATCAGTGGACCACGATTCCGCTTGCGATCCATGGTGTCATCATGAAAAAAGACGGAACCAAGCTCGAAATCTGCGTCGGTGAGAAAGATGACGATCCGATTTTTTATATCTCTGATCTTCTGCCGCATCTTGGCTCCGAGCAGATGAGCCAGAAGGCAAATGAATTTATCAAAGGTGAAGATCTGAATGTCATGATCGGTGCCAGCAAGCTCCCGGAAGATGATTCCTCCAATGCTTGCAAATACGCGATCTTAAAGCTTCTGAACAATGAATACGGCATTGATGAGAAGGATTTTGTTTCTGCGGAGATCGAGATCGTTCCTGCCATGAAGGCAAGAGATGTCGGCTTTGATAGAGCGCTCATCGCAGCGTATGGCCATGATGACAAGGTTTGTGCTTACCCGGCTCTGATGGCTCTTATGGCGCAGGAAGCTCCGGCAAGAACCTGTGTATGCATGCTTTCCGATAAGGAAGAGATCGGTTCTTACGGTAACTCCGGTGCGCAGTCCAGACTCTATGAGAATTTCCTGGTGGAGCTTTTCGCGAAGATCAATGGCGGTTACGATGAACTCGGATACAGAAAGTGCATCGCCAATACCAAGATGCTTTCCACCGATGTATCCAATGCTTTTGATCCGAAGTATGCCAATGTTTCCGATAAGAGAAATACAGCTTACCTCAATAAAGGCGTTAAAATGGAGAAATATACCGGCGCCAGAGGCAAGTCCGGCGCAAGTGACGCCAACTCCGAGTTCTTCGCATCGATCCTCCGAATCTTCGCGGAGAACGATATCCCGTGGCAGACCGGTGAACTTGGTAAGGTAGATGCAGGTGGCGGCGGAACGATCTCCGCTTATCTTGCAAAACTCGGTATGGAGGTCATCGACTGCGGTGTTCCGGTACTTTCGATGCATGCTCCATATGAAGTTATCAGTAAGATCGACCTGTATTTCACGTATCTTGCCTATAAATGCTTCATTGAAAACATAAAATAAGGCAAAGTTCTTTAATCCAAGGATAAATTGCGTTATAATCCTTGTTCGTAGTATGGTAGGTGTGGTACATGGAGTGCCACAAGAAAGAAGGTAAAGTATGATTATTGTTGTAAAACCGGGTGCCAGTGACTCTCAGGTACATGAGATCATTGACGTTCTGGAGAGAAACGAACTGAAGGCGCACGTCTCCGAAGGTGCCGAGAGATTGATCATCGGTGTTATCGGTGATAAGTCCCGCCTGACTCCGGGTTCCCTCGAAGTCCTTAGCGGCGTTGAGAAGATCGTTCCGATCATGGAGTCGTATAAACTCGCGTCCCGTCAGTTCCGTCCGGAAGGTACCTCGTTTAATGTAAAAGATCTTACGATCGGCGGAAAGGAACTGGTCATGATGGCCGGTCCCTGTGCTGTTGAGAGCGAAGAACAGGTAGATGCGGTTGCCTCTAAGATGACAGCATGTGGTGTTAAGGTACTTCGCGGCGGCGCATATAAGCCGAGAACATCTCCGTATGCATTCCAGGGCCTGGAAAAGGAAGGATTAAAGATCCTCCGCCGTGTTGCGGACAGATATGGTCTTTTAGTCATCTCCGAGATCACATCCGAGAACGATATCGAGTATGCTTCCAATTACCTGGATATCATCCAGATCGGTGCCAGAAATGCCCAGAATTTCCGTCTGCTTTCTGCGGTTGGCAAGTCCGGTATTCCGGTCATGCTGAAGCGTGGTATTGCGGAAACGATTGATGAGTGGCTGGGTTCTGCCGAGTATATCATGAGCGAAGGCAACTATCACATCATGATGTGCGAGCGCGGCATCCGTACATTTGAGACAGCTACACGTTCGACACTGGATATCAGTGCGGTTCCGGTACTGAAAGGAAAGACACATCTTCCGGTCATTGTTGATCCGAGCCATGCTGCCGGTAAAGCTCAGTATGTACAGCCTCTTGCTCTTGCTGCGATCGCAGCTGGAGCAGATGGTCTTATCATCGAGGTGCATCCGGATCCGAAGCACGCTCTTTCCGATGCAGCTCAGCAGCTGACGCCGGAAGCTTATGCAGAGCTTGCCCAGCGTGTCAAAGAAATGGCTGAGATCGTTAAGCGCTCCTATCCTAAGAATTGAACTTATCACAATACGTTATAATTCGTTGATTTCAAGAAAAACCTTTCAAAGCCTCCGCAGGACATCGTCCGAGGACCAGCAAAGAAAGGTTTTTTCTTGAAACTTGTCAATGCGAACGATTTGTGATAAGTTAAAAAAGTAAACACGATGAAGGGGATCAGTAGAGATCTTCATTCTTCTTATAGAGAACCCGGGACGGTGGAAGCCGGGTAGAAGAGAGGTTTTGAACTCGCCCTGGAGTGTGCTTCCTTGAACTGACAGTAGAGGAAGTCGGAGGCTCACCGTTATCAGAGAGCAGAATATCAGAAGGGCAAGTGCTTTTCCCGTATTCGATGAGCGCATCCAGGACGGATGAAGTAGAGTGGTACCGCGGAAGTTGTAGGCTTTCGTCTCTAAGTTAAGAGACGAAGGCTTTTTTGTTTGCCTATATTGATACAAAGGAGGAACGAAGGATGAAATTTGACAAGTATCAAATGCCGAAAATGATCGATCTGCCGGGCCGGACATGGCCGAATAAGAAGCTAACCAAAGCTCCGATATGGTGCAGCGTCGATCTAAGGGACGGAAACCAGGCACTGGAAGTCCCGATGGATCTTAACCAGAAGGTCCAGTTCTTCGACTATCTTGTCAAACTCGGTTTCAAGACGATTGAGATCGGGTATCCGGCTGCGTCCGACACGGAATATGAGTTTACACGTCATCTGATCGATAATGATATCATCCCGCGTGATGTCACAGTTCAGGTACTGACAATGGCCCGTGAAGATGTTATCCATAAGACATTTGAGGCCGTAAGCGGCGCACGTTCTGCGATCGTTCACCTGTATAATGCTACATCCAGACTCCAGCGCGAAGTCGTATTCGGCTTTGATAAACAGCAATGTAAAGAGCTGGCGGTAAAAGGCGCAAAACTGATCCAGGCAGAGATCGATGCTGATGAAAGTAATACTGATTGGCATCTTGAATACTCCCCGGAGAACTTCTCCGAGACCGAGCCGGAATTTGCCGTGGAGATCGTCGATGCCGTGCTTGATATCTGGAAACCGACACCGGAGAATAAAGTCATCATTAATCTCCCGGAAACCGTTGAAATGACGATGCCTAACGTATTTGCCGATATGATCGAGTATTTCTGCACACATACAAAATACAGAGATTCGATCATCGTATCTATTCATACCCATAATGACCGTGGAACAGGTGTTGCTGCTTCCGAACTGGCTCTTCTGGCAGGGGCGGAGAGAGTAGAGGGGACCCTCTTCGGTAATGGTGAAAGAACCGGAAACTGCGATATCATCACGCTTGCCATGAATATGTTCATGAATGGCATCGATCCGGAACTGGATTTTTCGGACATGGATGAAGTGATCGATATGTATGAAGGCTGCACCGGAATGCGTATCGGAGACCGTCAGCCATGGGCTGGAAGGCTTGTATTTACGGCGTTTTCGGGCACTCACCAGAATGCGATCCAAAAAGGAATGGAAAATATCAAAGAAAAAAATACATGGTATGTGCCATATCTGCCGATCGATCCGAAAGATGTCGGCCGCAGCTATGATCCGATCATCCGTATCAACAGCCAGTCCGGCAAAAACGGCCTGGCATACATCATGGAGCGCAATTATGGATTACACCTGCCGAAATCGTTCCAGAAAGACTTTATGCAGATCGTTACATCCGAATCCGAATCACGTCATAGTGATCTGATGCCGCAGGAACTCTTCGAACTGTTTGATGATGTTTATGTAAATGTTATGACACCATATAACATGATCGGTTATCGTGAAGAATCTCTTGGTGATAAAAAAGCACACGTCAATGTGAAATTAAAATACGCAGATGACATCATCGAAGTTAACGGAGATGGTATTGGTTTACTTGATGCGTTCTGTAATGGAATAGAAAAAACTCTGAACATAAAACTGTCCATCAGAATGTATAATGAGCACGCTATTAAGAGCGGATCAGATTCCGCAGCTATTACATATGTACAGATCGCAGATAAAGATGGTCAGATGCATCTTGGAGCAGGAATATCAAGTTCCGTAACCAAATCATCACTGCGAGCTGTTGTATGCGCATTAAATAGAATGATCCGTTAAGACAATTTTATCGTTGGAAATAAAATAAAACGCTCCAGAACGGTCATTATAAAAAAGCGTCAATCCTTGCCGCTGGTCCTCGGAATGAATCCTGCGGAATCGCGTCTACGGATTGCGCTTTTTTACGTGGAGTTATTTCTTGCTTTTTTATTCTGAGTGATATTGAGTAGATATGTTAACCTTAAAAATGCTATTATTCTGGTTTTTCTTCTTCTCAATTAAACAAAACTGTGATTTTGTTTAATTGCATATTATGATTTCAGCTCTTCTGTTTTTCAAAAATCATCCTCTTCTTCATTAAATGAAAAAGGACCATTCATGGAATGATCCTTTATACAGGTTCTTGTGATTCTTGTGTTTCAGATGTATTTGATGGAATCGGAGTGACATTTTGCACATCCGGTGCCTCGGCGACGATCGTTGTTTCTGTAGCGAACGGATCGCTCTGTGTTAATTCATTGATTTTATTTACGCCGACCATCTGTTTGTATTCGCTGTAATCGATCTTCGGAGAGATCCAGCGGTACGTCATGATCAATGCGAGAATAACGATTCCTGCAATCAGAAGCTTTCTGATAATCAGTAAGGATCTTTCTTTTCGATATTTACGATCTACATATTCTTTGGTAGTATATCCGACCAGAACATATACCTTATGGATAGACTTCCTTTTCGGCATTCTTCTCCGCTCAGCGATCTTGGCCTTGATGCGGTTCCTGATTGAATCCGGAAGTTTCTTGAAGTAATTCACGGTAGTTCTTCCCAGGAAACTGAAAAACCCGCCGACAGACATGCCATCACCCGCTGTTGTTTCGGGTGTTTCATCGATCCACTGTTCCTGATCAGGTTGTTCGTAATAGCTTCTTTCTTCTTCCATTTGTCTCTCCTGTATCATGAAGATTATAGCACATAATTCTCTGCGCCGTATTTCATTTTAATAATGCGAACAATCGTTTGACACTCTCAATCTATAATGGTAAGATTGTTATAAATAACATACGGAGGGTGATTTATGGCAGCTTATCGCTTCACAAAGAGTAATCTGAAAGAAACTTTGGAAATTATCTATGCTTTTATCGTCTCATATGTTAAGCGAGAAGGTTATCCGCCGTCAGTCCGCGAGATCTGTCAGGGTGTAGGTATCAAGTCCACCTCCACTGTCCATGCTCATCTTCGCCGTTTGCAGGACGAAGGAAAGATCGAGTATATCCCGGGTAAGCGCCGCGCAATCATGATCAAGGATATCGCTAGAGAGAGCGAGACCACTCTTCCTAAGGAGATCCCGCTTGTCGGTACTGTAACCGCAGGTGTTCCGATCCTTGCTGAAGAGAATATCGATCATTATCTTCCCTTCCCTGCCGAATATTTCAACTCCGCAGAGTATTTTATGCTTAAAGTTCGTGGCGACAGCATGATCAATGCCCACATCATGGACGGCGATTATGTCATCGTACGACGTGACAATATGGCAAATATGAATCAGATCATCGTGGCGATGATTGGTAATGAAGCTACCGTAAAGCGTCTTACTTACCGCAAAGGACATGCTCTTTTGCAGCCTGAAAATCCCGCGTACGAGCCGATTCCTTTTGAGGATGACGACTGCAGGATCCTTGGTGTCGTAGACGGGATCTTCAGACCGAAAGTCAATTAAGCTTTCGTTGCCGCAAGTATTATAGTTGCACTTTTCGAAGGATCATACTCCCACTTCTGTTTCTCGGGAGGAATGATCCTTTGACCGTTTCTCGGAGAAATGTAGCAGATCGAGTGTTTGAAGATCATGATCTGTGTCATCTCATTGTGAATGATGATCGAGTCTTTGTCATAGCAGTCGATGACACCCTCGATGAGTTCGCCGGAATGCGTCATGATCTCAACGGATGTAAACTCTTTTCTACACTTGTTGAGGAAATAATCCAGTGCGCGGATCGGGTTTCTTTTTGTCTCGTTTTCTGTCTCGTGAATCATAGTTTGTACCTCCTGTTTTTGCTGTTGCACAAACTATATCATCTTTATTTGATCTTGGCTGTATTTTATATGCGATATTTTATCCGTTTCACTTATATTGCTTAAAAAAGTAATAAGGAGATATTATAATCGTCCATTTCTTCGGCTGAAATCCAGTGAACATCGTCCATATGACGGAACCAGGTTAGCTGTCTTTTCGCATAATTTCTGGAGTGCTGTTTCAGAAGATCGACACACTCTTTCAGAGACTTCTCCCCTTCAATATACGGGAAAAGCTCCTTGTATCCGATGGCCTGCATCGCTGTCCGATCTGATGGAAGATGCTGATCATAAAGCCATTTTGCTTCGTCCAGAAGCCCTTGCTCCATCATGATATCCACGCGTTTATCAATTCGTTCATATAAGATGTCGCGCGGCCAATCGATCGCAAACAGAACGAAAGGATATCTCGGAACGTTTTTCGTGGAAGATTCACGGATGTCACGGGTGGTTCCGGAAGTACTCTGAAGAAGTGCAAGCGTATGGATCACTCGCTTTGTATTATTCGGATGGATCTTCTCTTCGCATTCCGGATCAAGCAGAATCAATCGCCGGTAAATGTCATCGATTCCATTCTTTTCATATTCTTTGCGAAGTGATTCTTCAAGGGCGCGATCGATCGGTGCGCCCTCAAAATCAAAACCTTTCTGCAAAGCAGTAACATATTGTCCTGTTCCTCCGCAAAATACAGGAAGCACTTTCCGATCCAGAAGCTCGTCGATCTTGCTGTAAGCGGCCTCAAGATAGGAGGCCACATTAAAAGGCGTGTCCGGATCGACAAGATCGATCAGATGATGAGGCACTTCCCTCTTCTCCTCTTCTGTCGGTTTTGCCGTACCGACAGTAAGGTGACGATAGATCTGCATGGAGTCACAGCAGCAGATCTCCGCATGAAGTGACTTGGCAGATCGTATCGAAAAGGATGTCTTACCGCTTGCCGTCGGCCCGCAAATGATCGGAATAGAGCGATACCCGGTCTGTTCCAGTTTTTTCATATTTTCCGGATCCATACGACAGCCTCCTGATCAAACAATACGTTTGAATTCTTTCTCAATCTCTCTTTCCGAAAGACGGATAAGGATCGGACGTCCGTGCGGACAGTGATATGGATCCTTAAGAACAGACAGATCCTGCAAAAGACGGGTGATCTCAATATCGTGGAGCTTATCATGGCCTTTAACAGCAGCTTTGCAGGCGCTGGTCGCAAGTGAAAGAATAAGCGCATCTTTTCTGGTCTTGCTCTCATGCATCCATTCATCCACCATCTCTATGAAGGCGGAAGATACGTTTTGAGGGTCCACCTGCGCTGGTACAGCGCGGATCGCAAGCTCGCTATCGCCCATGGAAGAAACCTCAAATCCGATATCTTCCAGATCGCTGCTGTGTTCTTCTATAAAGCTGATATCGGATCGGGACATGGAGACGATCACAGGAGCAATAAGAGGCTGTGAAACCACTTTCTTTTCCATTTCCAGAGCAACGAGCTGCTCGTACAGTACTTTTTCATGGGCAGCATGCTGGTCGATCATCAGAAGAGTACGATCCTTTGTCTCCAGCAGGATATATGTATCAAAAAGAGTTCCGATCACACGAGATGAGGTTAATTCATGAAGGCTCTCTTCACGGCTTTGGGGAACGATATCGAGGATGGTCTCCATAGAAGGCGTTTTCTCAGTTCGCTTCTCCTCCGATGGAACATCTTCTGTTACCGGAACGGATGGTATTGGTTCGATAGAGGCAGCCGGGACCTCATATGGTTTTTCCTGCTGCTTAAAATACAGATTGGAATAACCGATATTCTTCGAATAATCAACAGAAGCCTTCACTGCAGGTGCAGCTTCTGAAACAGGTGCTTTTACAGGAGGTAAAGATGTCACCGTTTCTTTTGGTTCGTTACCGGAATTAAACGCATAATCCACGCTCATCGTCTCTGCGGATAGTGTATTTACGATCGCATGATAGACGGCCCGATAGATCATGGACTCATTAGAGAAGCGGACTTCCGCCTTCTGCGGGTGGACATTTACATCCAGATCGGAAGATGGAATCAGGATATCCAGGATCACAAATGCGTATTTTCCCTTCATAAGCATATTGGTATATGCAGCATCGATCGCCGAAGTGATCGTTTTGCTTCGGATCAATCGCTGATTTACGAAAATGATCTGTTCAGAGCGGGACGCACGTGCGATCTTCGGAAGTCCGACAAATCCTTTTACAGTGATACCATCGATACTACTGTCGATTGGACGGCAGGCACTGCATATTTCTTTACCATAGACACTATAGAGTGCCGAGCTCGGATCGCAGTTTCCGGGGCTCTGTAATACCGTTTTTCCGTTCTTGATGAACTTAAAAGAAACATCTGTATGACAAAGGATGAATCTTTCGATCAATACCTGGATATAATTGGCTTCCGTCTGATCTTTCTTCAGGAACTTAAACCTGGCCGGAAGATTATAGAACAGATCTCTTACTTCCACCGTCGTTCCGGAGGGCATGCCGATCGGCTCACAGGAGATAAACTGACCGCCTTCATAGCGGACACACGTACCCTTTTCGGCGAGCGGCTCTTTGGTAGATAAAGTAACTCTGGCCGCAGCGGCTATACTGGCAAGCGCCTCACCACGGAATCCCATGGAATGCAGGGAGAAGAGCTCGTCGAGCGAACGCAGTTTGCTGGTCGCATGACAGATGAATGCCTTCTGCGCATCTTCTTCATCCATTCCGCATCCGTTATCCCGGACACGGATCAATGTAATACCGCCATCCGCAATCTCGACTGTGATCTGGGTGGCACCGGCATCGATGGAATTCTCCATCAGTTCTTTTACAATAGACATCGGCCGTTCGATAACTTCACCGGCCGCGATTGCATTTGATGTTGCTGCATCAAGTATTTCAATTCTTGACATAACTAATCGTCTCCTTTGGCTTTCTCAATCAATGAATACAATATGTTCATCGCCTCCAAAGGCGTAATCCTGGAAATGTCAAGGTTTACCAGTTCGGACCGCAGAGAATTCGAATCGGAAACCGGCTGGCTCGGAGCAAAGATCGGGATCTGACCGGAGATGGGTCCTTCAAATCCGACCTGTTCTTCACCGGAAGAATAATTGATCTGCATTTTCTTCTTATCAAGTTCAGAAAGGATAACATTGGCACGCTCCACAACTTCACTCGGAACACCTGCCAGACGGGCGACCTCGATACCATAACTGTCCGAGGTTCCTCCCATCGAGATCTTATGAAGAAAGCTTACTTCTTTATTCTTCTCTTCTACTTCAACATGAGCATTATAGACACCCGCAAGTGTCTTTTCGAGCTGATTGAGCTCATGGTAGTGGGTCGCAAATATAGTTCTTGCAAACATGATCGACCGGTTCGAAATGAATTCGATAATCGCCCATGCGATCGCAAGACCGTCATAGGTGCTGGTTCCGCGTCCGACCTCGTCCAGAAGCAGAAGGCTTCTGTAGGTGCCGTTACGTAAGATGCCGGAAACCTCGTTCATCTCGACCATAAATGTGGACTGTCCGAGAGAAATATCATCCGAAGCACCGATCCTGGTAAAGATACGGTCAACGATGCCGATATGGGCAAACGATGCCGGAACAAAGCTTCCTATCTGTGCAAGAAGTACGATCAGTGCCGTCTGGCGCATATAGGTGGATTTACCAGCCATATTCGGACCGGTAAGAATCATGATACGATGATCCGACTCATCCATCGTGATGCCATTGGGGACGAATTCTCCCTCTTTGAGCATCTTTTCGACGACCGGATGACGGCCTTCCTCGATCACGAGTGCCGTAGTGTCATCGACCTTCGGACGACAGTAATTATTCCTTTCCGCAAGTTCACCAAGCGACATGATTACATCCAGAACGGAGATCGCATTTGCCACACGGAAAAGACGGTGCACCTGCGATGCGATCGTCTCACGGATCTCACAGAACAGGTCATATTCGAGCTGGACAAGCTTGGCCGTCGAGCCGATGATCATATCCTCGATCTTTTTTAGTTCCTCCGTAATATAGCGCTCACCGGTCGTAAGTGTCTGCTTACGGATATATCTTTCAGGAACGAGCGGGACATTTCCCTTGGAGACTTCGATATAGTAACCGAAGACCTTGTTATAGCTGATCTTCAGGTTTTTGATACCGGTCTCTTCTTTTTCTTTCGCCTCCATCTCAAGAATGATGGATTTACCGTCTTTGCTTGCACGGCGGAGTCTGTCCGCTTCTTCATTAAAGCCATCCTTAAACATACCGCCTTCTTTTACGGAGATCGGCGGATCTTCACATAAGGAAGACTCGAGAAGCTGATAGATATCTGCAAGATCTTCCAGCTCGGCAACGGTATCCTTCAGAACACCCGACTGGAAGTTTGAAGCACATTCCTGAATATATGGAAGTTTGGAGAGTGTATTTCTAAGATTCAGAAGATCTCTCGCATTTACCGAAGAAAGCGCGATACGGGAAGCCAGACGCTCCATATCATGGACACCGAGAAGTGCTTCTCTCAGCTCCTGACGGTGTATAAAATCATTTTTTGCCTGTTCTACGGCATCGAGTCTTGCTGAGATCGAAGACACGTCAATAAGAGGTTCCTCGACCCATTCACGGAGCCTTCGTCCGCCCATAGAAGTCTGCGTCAGGTCGATCGCCCAGAGAAGACTTCCTTTCTTCGACTTCGATCGGATGGTGGAAGTGATCTCCAGATTTGTTCTTGTCGCCACATCCAGTTCCATCGTATCAGAAACTTCATAGATCCTTGCTTCCGAGAAGTGTGTGACCTGAGACTGCTGCGTCTCATCAAGATATGCCAAAATGGCATCGATCGCGGAAGTAAGAAGAATATTTCTTGTTTCCTCGGCAAAAGAACTCTTCGCTTTCTTCTTTCCTTCTTTTGCCTTCTTGAGGTCGGAAGGAAGTACACGCTCGGAAAGTCCGGAGGAAAAATCGGCATTCGGACGAAGCGTGACAGAGCCGACAAGATTATCACATACATAGTGGAACATCGGATCTTTACTGAAATCCTCATTGAAGATCAGCTCCGATGCACGGTATTTCGAGAGCATATTCACAAGATGCTGCGATGTATTTCCGGTGATCAGCTGTGTCGCTTCTATCGTTCCTGTGGTGATATCCGCGGCCGCTAGTCCATACTGCATACCGACTTTATAGACACATACCAGGAAGTTATTCTTTTTTTCGTCCAGCCCGCTGGTATCGATGACGGTACCCGGGGTCAAAACACGTGTGATCGAGCGCTTTACGAGTCCTTTTGCCAGAGCCGGATCTTCCATCTGCTCACAGATCGCCACTTTATATCCCTGGGTGATCAGGCGCTGCATATAAGACGAGGCCGAGTGATGCGGGACTCCGCACATCGGTGCACGCTTTTCGAGTCCGCAGTCACGGGCGGTAAGTGTCAGTTCGAGTATCCTCGAGACGAGTATGGCGTCATCGAAGAACATCTCGTAAAAGTCACCGAGGCGGAACATCAGGATAGCGTCTCCGGCGGTCTTTTTCATATCGAAGTACTGGCGCATCATCGGTGAGAGCGTCGATACATCTACTGAAGCATATGTTAGAAGATCATCTTGACTCATCGATAAAACTCTCCAATTCTCCTTCTACGGAATACGGCTTCGCACGGGTGATCCGCACATTCGCCAGCAATCCTTCAAAGCTGTCTGCATCAAAATCAGATGCAGAACTGTCGATTTTCTTTCCTTTATATTCAATTCCGTCAGGGATCCTGAAATTCACAAGCCGGTTGGAATTGGTCCTTCCGGTCAGGACATCCGGTGCTGTCGCACTCTTCCCTTCAATCAGGATCTCCTCGGTCTTTCCGACAACGGATTCATTGGAAGCAAAGGTCAGTGCATTCTGAAGTTCCAGAAGACGTCCGAATCTCTCGGTGACGACATCCTGCGGGATCTGGTCCGGATAGTCCGCCGCTTTTGTTCCCGGTCTTCTGGAGTACTGGAATGTAAAAGCACTATCAAATCGGACCTTTTCGATCACATCGAGTGTTTCCTGGAAATCCTCCTCGGTCTCTCCGGGGAATCCGACAATGATATCAGTCGTGACCGTAGCATCCGGAAGTTCCTGCCGGAAAAGCATCGCCGTCTTCAGATACTGTTCCTGGTCGTAATGACGGTTCATCCTCTTTAGAACTTTACTTGAGCCGGACTGCATCGGAAGATGCAGATGACGCTCGATGTTCGGGTATTTCTTCATCGTATAGATGACTTCCTCGGAGATATCCTTCGGATGGGATGTCATGAAGCGGATACGGGAAAAGCCCGGGATCTTTGCTGCTTCTTCCAGAAGTTTCGCAAAAGAGATCTCACCTTCCTTATCCTTACCATATGAATTAACATTCTGTCCCAAAAGCATGACTTCTTTATACCCGGAAGCAGCCAGGTCACGGAGCTGGGCAAGGATCTGTTCCGAGGAACGGGAGCGCTCGCGGCCTCGTGTATATGGGACGACGCAGTATGTGCAGAAATTATTGCATCCGTACATGATCGGAACCAGTGCTCGGAACTTTCTCTTATGGAATACGGGAATATCGTTATCATCCACCAGATAGTCTTCTTCAGATACGGAGAAGATACGTTTTCTCTGGTTAAGTTTATCTGCCAGGATCTTCGGAAGTATATGGATATCCGACGGTCCGAAACATGCGTCCACATAAGGGAAACTCTTTTTGATCCGGTCGATATTCTCCTGCTGTTTCATCATGCAGCCGCATACGGCAATGAACATATTCCGGTTCTCTTTCTTTTTCGACTTATATGCGCCGAGATTGCCGAAGAGACGGATATCTGCATTTTCACGAATCGTACATGTATTAAAGATCAGGAAATCAGGAGTTTCTTCCACTTTTGCCTCTATTAGTCCGATTCTCCGGAAAATACCCTCGATCTTCTCGCTGTCTGACTCATTCAGCTGACAGCCGTAGGTTTTGACAAGATATGTCAGCGGACGCCCGCGATCGATCCCGATCTCGGAAATATGCTTTTTAAGCATAGGGATGAGAGAGTTATAGCGCGATAACTCATCTTGCGATACAATAACAGTTGACACGTAAATGACCTCGATTTCTATTTCGATTTATTTCGTTGTTTTTGACTCTTTAATGATACATGAACAAACGGATTTTGTGAACGATATCGGGAAGATTTTTTTATGTTAAGGAGAGTGGATCCATGCGGAAAAAGAAGCTTACGGGACGGGTATTATCATTATTCCTCTCGTTCATTTTTCTCATTTCTTCGATCTCCTCTTCTCTTCTTGCGGATAACGGCACTTCCTCTTCGGAAACCGGAAATGATCCGGCTCTTTCCAATCCTGTTGAGGACCTTTTAGACTCTGATCCTTCTGATCTTCCGATCGTCGGAGCCGACTCGTATCTCATCTACGATGCATCTTCGGATACGAAACTTATCGGATATCAGTACAACAATTTGCGTGCCCCTGCTGCCATCACACAGATCATGACGGTTCTTCTCGCATTGGAAGAACTGGAGATGGAGGACACGATCACGATCACCAAGGAGATGTATGAAACGATCCCGGATGATTATGTGCGTATCGGCTTTACCGAGGGTGAGATCGTCACCGTCGAGCAGTGCATATATGCCTGTCTTCTCAAATCCGCCAATGATGCCTGCATGGCCTTGGCAATAAAGATAAGCGGCAGTGAAAGTGCTTTTGTAGAAAAAATGAATGAACGGGCCACCGGTCTCGGCTGTTCCTCCACGCGTTTCACAAATTCTTACGGACGGTCGGACAGCGATCACAAAACAACATGTCTGGATATGTCCCTGATACTTAAAGAAGCACTGCGGCATCCTGATTTCCGCAAGATCGCCACATCCTCTTCTTATACGATCGAACCGACAAACACATATAATGACAAGCGTATTCTGAATAATGCGAACCGCTTTATTTCCACACCTGCTACCGCCTATGAGTACTATATCGGCGGCAAGACCGGCTTTTCCGCGGAATCTTCCTATACGATCATAGCCGGGGTCGAGAAAGACGGAAGAACTCTGATCGGCATTCTCCTTGGTGCCGGAGATGCGGAAAAGAGATACCAGACACTGATCGATCTATTCGAGTACTGCTTTACAAACTATACCACGACGATGATCGATACGACCGAGATGACAAGTGTTGTTTCCGGAACGCGTACACAGATCGAACAGGCGATCGTTGATACGCCTCTTAAGATCACCAACACGGATCTTCGTCTTCTCGAGTGTTATTCGATCCAGACATCTCTTGCCAATGGAGGATATAGTAACGAACTGGATCTTTCCTCCATGGTGATCGATCCGACCGCGGATGAACAGGTCTTTTCTCTTCCGATCTACCGCCGCTTCTCGAATAACGAAGCCTATTGTATCGGGTATTATACGGTAACTATTGCCGACCCGGACAAGGTGACAGAATCCACGGTGGTTTCCGAACTCAGTGGCAAAAAGAGTCTGAAAGAAAAGATCGTCCCCATTATTGTGGGAACGATCCTGTTTCTATGTCTAATAATTTCATGTCTTTTCCTGATCAAGATGATCAAAAGAAGAAAGTTTAATAAAAACCACAGAAATCCGACGATCCTGTGACTTATTTTCCTGCTACGGAAACATCCGGTATCAGAAGGCTTGGAGACTGGATATGTGATGCTTCCGGAGAGAAGTACTCAACATCATCAGCAAGTTCTTCCACTTTCATCAGCACATCAAAGAAATTATCCGCAATCGTGATCTGATTTACAGGCTCGGCGATTTTACCGTCACGGATAACGAATCCTTCCGACATCAGAGAGAAATCACCGGAAATCCCGTTGATCCCGGCATGAAGTCCATAAACCGCGGTAATGTAAATACCGTTTTCCATCTTCTTAAACAGCTCTTCCAGTGTGAGATCACCGGTTTCAAAATGGAAATTCGCAGGCGAGATACCAAGGCCGTTTTTCCCGCCTCTGGAAGCATTTCCCGTACTCTCCACACCATCCGCGAGTGCAGTCTTGCGGTTATGAAGCGCCGAGCGGAAAATACCTTTATCGATCAGGACTGTCTTCTTCGTAATAACGCCTTCCGAATCAAAAGGACAGCACAGACGACTTCCCTCGATCATGCCTTCATCGATCAAGGTGATCTTTTCGTTTGCAATACGCTCACCGATTTTTCCGACAAGACGTGAAAGTCCCTTCTGGATCGCTTCGGCGTTAAAAGCACCCGAGAATGCAGCAAGAATACTCTTTGCGGCAAACCGGTCGAGAACGATCGGTGTCTTCAGAGAATCCACAGGAGCAGCGCCAAGTTTCGCAATGACATGTTCACCAACATATTCGGCGCATTTTTTTGCATCAAATTCGGATCTTTCGCCATAAGACCAGGATTTTCCATATGTCTGAACATCCTCACCGTCTTTCGCACGGCATCCGAGATATACAGCGAAATCATTGGTTTGAGTTTCGCAGATCATTCCTTTCGTATTCTGAAGATAGGAAATCGTGCTGGAATAGATGGCATTTGAGTCATCCACTGCCTCGATGCGGGAATCGTATCCCAGAAGTTCTTTTTCCATAGAAAGAGCGGCGTCCGCAAGTGTCTGATAGTCGATCTTCGCAAGATCTTCGGAATAACCGTTAAACTCGGGATACTCCTTCTCCCCTTCAAAAACTGTGATCTCTTCTTTGACTTCCAGAACGCGGCAATTGTCTTTTGCCTGATTTATCAGGAACGGGATCATATCGGGCTGAATATCTTCCGTATCGGCACTTCCCATCTGTCCGTTAAATAGACCACGGAAAGAGATTCCGGATGAATCCGAATTTTCAAACTCGATGATCTTACCCTCTCTTGCGGAAACCGACATGGAGTTATCGGAACCATAGTACACTTCCGCCTCGGAGAAGCCTTCCTTCAAAGCCTGTTTAAGTAATTCATCAATATATTCACGAATCTTATTGTCCATTTTCTGCTCACCTGTACGATATCATTTGATTTATTATCACGCCTGACCGCCGACAGTGATCTCGGATACACGGATCGTCGGCTGACCGACATCGACCGGGATATTGCCGCTGACAGATCCGCATACGCCCTGCGCGAGCTTAAGGTCATTTCCGACACGATCGATATTAAGGAGAACTTCGTTTCCTTTTCCGATCAGGGCAGCGCCTTTAACAGCCTCACAGACCTTTCCGTTTCTGATCATGTATGCTTCATTTACCGCGAAATTGAATTCTCCGGTGGAGGTATCCACAGATCCTCCGCCCATGCTGGCTGCATAGATGCCGTATTCTGTATCGGCGATGATATCTTCCGGTTTGCTTTCGCCGTTGGCGATGAAAGTATTCGACATACGGGATGTCGGCGCATATGCATAATTCTGGCGGCGCGAGCATCCGGTGGAAGGTTCATTCATCCTTCTGCTTCCGATCTTATCGATCAGGTAACTATTCAGGATACCGTCTTTAATAAGAAGGTTCGTGGTCGAAGGTGTACCCTCATCATCGACTTCATAACTGCCCCATTCATTGGCGATCTTTGCATCATCATAGGCGGATACGATAGAGCTTGCGATCTTCTGACCTTTTTTCCCTGTGAAATAGGATGACTTAATGCCAACGGCTGTTGCTTCCAGAGCATGTCCGCACGCTTCATGGAAAATAACTCCGCCGAAACCGTTGCCAATGACGACCGGCATCTTTCCGGAGGGGCATGGTTTGGCATCGATCATGGTCACTGCGGTCTTAGCGGCTTTTGCAGCAAGTTCATCAAGGTCGAGTCTTTCGAAAAACTCATAACCTTCGCCGCTTCCCGGTGCAAAATAGCCCTGCTGTTTGTCGTCGTTTGAACTTGCGATCGCCGTGATAGCAACTCTCGTGCGGCAACGGTGATCTTTTACATAAAGCCCGTCAGAATTTGCGATCCATACGTCTCTTTCGACATCTGAAGAAGACGCGGAAGTCTGAGTGATCAGATCGGAATATCCCGTCGCAGTCTCGCCTGCTTTTCTCAGTTTATAAACCTTGTCGGCTTTGGAAACTGAAGTCGGTGAAATCTCAAACTTCTGGGAAAAATACTCGATTTCCGGAGTTAAATAGATCGTCTTGTTATTGGGAGCATCCGTGAGCGAGGCAGACGCATTTTTTGCCATCTGTATTAGTTTTTCCTCGTGATAAATATCGTTGGAATAAACATATACGCACTTGTCGCCTTCGAGTATGCGGATACCGATTCCCATATCCATACTCGCACCGGCACCTTCCACGACTCCGTTAAGAAGCGAAACAGAAGATATTTTACTGCGCTCGATATAGACCTCTGAAAAATCTCCTCCTTTAGACAACGCAGCGGATAGGATCCTTTCGATACTTGTTTTGCTTAGCATTCAGAAAATGCCTCCTACTAATATGTGATTACTTTTTGTACTGTCTTCTTATCTTTTTACTTGTTGTCTTATCAAACTCGGTATCACGGCGAACAACACGCTTGATATGCTTATAGTTCACCAGGTTCTTATTTACCTTTGACACTTCTTCCTCAAGAAGGGTCTGGATCGCATCATCGTCCGGATTGTCGCCAAGCTGTTTCTTAACTTCATCCATACAGGGGAAAATCGTGGCAGTGATGATCACATCATCATTTTCTTCTTCTCCGGATACGAGACACTCCTCAATATAGTCCGAAGAGCAGAGCATCGTCTCGATCTCTTCCGGGAAAACATTCTTTCCGTTCTTGGCGATGATGACATTTTTCTTTCTTCCGGTGATGATACAGAATCCGTCCTTATCGATAAAACCGAGATCGCCGGTATGATAATAACCGTTCTCATCGAGGGCTTCCCTGGTTGCTTCCTCGTTCTTATAGTAGCCCAGCATGACATTATCGCCTTTTGCGATAAATTCACCGATACCGTTCTCATCTTTGTCGATGACCTGAACATCCACATCCGGAAGCGGCAGGCCCGCAGCACGGTTGTTATAGTCACAGTCACGATTAAGTGCCAGGATCGGAGCACACTCTGTAAGACCATATCCCTGGATACATCCGAATCCCATATCCTGCATATCCTGCATGATCTGAGGATCGATCGCGGCACCGCCGCAGATGATCAATCGCAGATTCCCGCCAAAGGTCTCGTGGACCTGCTTAAAGAGCTTTTTGCGCTTATCGATACCGAAGAAAAGAAGGAATTTGCAGAGCTTTCTGCCAAACTCGAATTTTCTGGCCATCTTCTTTGTCGCTTTTGCTTTGGACATGATGCTTTTATGGAACTTTTCGAGCATCAGCGGAACGACAAGGATAATGGAGACCTTGGACTGCTGCATATTCGGGACGATATAACGGAGACCTTCACATATAGCGATATGGGAGCCGCGGTATACCTGACAAAGGAATCCGCAGGTGCATTCATAAGTGTGATGCAAAGGAAGCACCGAAAGGAACATGTCATTCTGATCGATATAGCACATCGAACACATGCCCTCGAGGTTTTTGCAGATATTCTTTTGAGAAAGCATTACCGCCTTACTCTGAGCAGTAGTTCCACTCGTAAAAAGCAGGACAGTCATTGCTTCCCTGTCAAGCGGTGCATCGAGGAAAAGACGGTCTCCGGAATCCAGAAGTTCCTGGCCCTTGTTCAGGACGTCATAGAAATACTCGACACCTTCTTTGTCCGTTTTATCCATGCAGATATAATCTTTCACACCCGGGATCTGATCCTTGATCTCATCAAGGACTTTCTGCTTGGAGGAGGAATATATAATACAGTTTACTTCCGCACGGTTCAGGCAGCTGGCCACCTCATCCGGCGGTAATTCCTTATCGAGCGGAACGACAATGCCGGTACCATTAGTAGTTGCCAGATAGGAGATATACCACTCATATCTTGTCTCCGCCAAAATAGCAACACGGGATCCGAGACCGCATAGATGCGAAAGTCCTGTTCCCATCGCCTGAACAGCCGTATTATACTCGTTAAAGGTATGGTATTCGTAGTCACCGCCTCTAACTTTTTTGTAATAAAACAGAGGAAGATCTCCATACAGCTCAGTACTCTGCTTGAGCATATCACGGAGATCTTCTATATGGCGCACATCATATAGTGGAATATTCTTCATAAAAGCGATCCTCGCGTTTCCTGAAATATTGGCAAAACTCTTTGATTTACCAACAATTCAAGTATATCGAATTGTGCTTTTTTATACAAGGATTAAAGAAGAAATCCCGATCGGTGCAACACTTGTTACATCTATTTGTGAGGGTAATGCTAAAGCTTTTTCGGTATCTGATATTTTCGAAGTGCCGCGCGGCATTTCTTATAGTCCGGGCAATATCTGGAGACCTGTGCCCAGAATGCAGGCGAATGATTCATCTGATAAAGATGAGAAAGCTCGTGGATCAGAACATAGTCAAACAGCTCCGTTTCGACATCGAGCAGATAGACATTCAGGGATATGTTTCCATTTGCAGAACAAGAGCCCCATCGGGATGTCATATTCCGCACCGAGATCCGGACCGGCTTTTTCCCGTCATATACTGCCAGAAAAGCACTTGCCCTGGCTTTTATGATCCTTGCTTTCCGCTTCTGCTCCACGGCATCGATATAGGGAAGTTTGATCCGATCAGCAAGTTTTGCCTGATGCTTGATGATCCACTCGTGATTCGATTCGACAAACTTGTCGATGTCCTTTAGTGACATATATTTCGGCGCAAAAGCACACACCCGTCCATCGTCATCCAGTGCGATCTTGAGTCTGCGGCGTTTGCCGTAGGTGATCAGAACCGGAAGGCGATGAACAGACGTGATGTATTCTCTGGTAGTGCTTTTCGGAGAAGATGGCACAGGATTAACTTCTTCCTGGTACGTATCCGCGGGAGATCGCCATTTCAGCTCTCTGCTTCGGCTTGCCGCCAAGAGCGATCTGCTCGTCGATAAAATCAGGATGTGCGGTAAGGAATGCCTTCATATAATCGATCGGGTTTTCCATGAAATGAGCAACCATATCTCGCTGTGCACTCGTGAGGATGCCTTTGTTGACGCCTTCATCAAAGAGCGGAAGCTCGATCTTGGCAAAGGTGTACATGTTTACGCCCTCTTTTGCAAGATTTGCTTCACCGCCCTGGAGACGGTCAATGACTGCGATGGTGTCCTTGATTTCGGCACCAACACCGCGGATCGACGGGATCCATGCATTCGTGTAAGACGAAGCTTCGGTGATCAGGTCAGCAATATGGAGTGATACTTTGCCGGAAAGATCCCCCTCACCTACTTTTACAGCATCCTCTTCAACATTGCGGGAGAAGTATGTCTCGCCGTCTTTGAAGATGGAAAGATGCGGCTTTCCGAGAATGTATGCCGGCATCAGGGAGAAGAAATAATCACGGCGCTCACCACCGGAAATAATATCGAAATCGAGTTCTTTTGCCTTTTCAACAATAAGATCGATGACCATCTTATACGATTCCGACGTCTCATACTGTTTCTTGACAAACTCAAGGATCGTCGAGAGGAATTTCGTACGGTCACCGGAAGCGGATTTCTCGATCAGCGCGAGAAGCTCATTTGCTTTTTCTTCCGATTCGATAAGAAAGTGCGTGTTCACATAGAATGGACCGAGTGTTCCGGATGCATACCAGAACGGCTTTTCCGGGTCGCTTACGCGAACGGCATTAGTTTCAAAAAGATAATCTGTGATCGATTTCATGTTTTACCTCCACAATTCAAGTGTGCCTGTTAAAGACGAAAGTTCATCAATTTGATTTTGTTTGCAGTATTTCTCAAGCTCTTCGATGATCTCGACAGGACGAGTCGGATGCACAAGTGTGATCGTACCGAGTTCCACGGCAGATGCGCCTGCGATCATAAACTCGAGGACATCTTCATAGGTGGAGATGCCGCCGCAGCCGACGACCGGGATCTTGACTGCATCATAAATATCGTGGACCATACGAAGCGCCACCGGCTTTACACAAGGACCGGAAAGTCCGCCGGTATTGTTATGCAGAAGAGGTCTTCTCGTTCTTATATCGATAGACATACCCAGCATGGTATTGATGGCAACCACCGCATCCGCACCGCCAGCTTCTGCGCCCTTAGCCGTTTCAGCTATGGATGTTACATTTGGTGTCAGTTTGATCCACAGAGGAAGCTCTGTTCTCTTCCGGAGATCGGAAACAAGAGCTTCGATCGCTATCGGAGAGGATCCGATGACCATGCAGCCCTCTTTAACATTCGGGCAGGAAAAATTCAGTTCCAGTGCATCGATCTTGTCTTTGTACGGGTCAAGTTTTTCGACCATAGCGATATAGTCTTCATTTGAATGACCGGCAACGTTAACGACTACACCGGCGCCACTATCGACCATATAATCAAGTTCTGTTGCAAGGAAAGCATCGACTCCGGGATTCTGAAGACCGACACAGTTCAGCATTCCAGACGGTGTCTCGGCTACTCTGACTCCCTGGTTACCATCTCTCGGAAGAAGCGTCAGGCCCTTTGAAGAAAGAGCTCCGAGCTCAGAAAGATCCATATATTCGGACAATTCCCTGCCGAAACCACAAGTGCCGGACGCAAGTATGATCGGGTTTTTGAGATCAACATTACCTACTTTTACGGAAATACTCACCAGATCACCTCCTCAGCCTTAAATACGGGGCCATCTTTGCAACATCTTTTATGTACGAATTCCTTGCCTTCCTGTTCTGCCTTGATCTTGCAGACACATACCAGACAGGCGCCGATGCCGCAAGCCATTCTCTGTTCAAGAGAAACATAACAAGTCAGGCCTTTTGCCTGAGCCCATTCGGATACTTTTCTCATCATGATACCCGGGCCGACGACCATAACTGTCACATCGGAGAGTTCTTTTTCATCCATGGTGTCCAGATATGCCATGACGTTTCCCTTTACTCCGAGATCTCCGGCATCTGTTGTTACATGGAAATCATTACAAGCGCAGGAGAATTGATCATACAGGAATGCGTCATTTTTACAGCGGTATCCGTTAACGACCTGACAGGGGATGTCGTTTTCTCTTGCATACTGAGCAGCAAAATAAATCGGGAAAATACCTGTTCCTCCGCCAACCAGAAGGAGTTTCTTTACACCTTCAAAAGAGAAACCATTTCCAAGAGGCCCGAGGACCGTGAACATCTCCCCTTCCTTGGCCGTGATGATCTTCTCCGTTCCTTTTCCGACTTTTCTTACACCGACACTAAAGGTATTTGTTTCTCTATCTACAGACATGATTCCGAAAGGCCTCTTCAGGAAGTAAGCGCAGGACAGATTTACGAACTGTCCCGGCTTTGCCGACGAAGCGATCTCCGGGCATTCAAAAGTCAGTACCGCACATGTTTCTCCCAGCAGTTCTTTTTTGATCAGCTTTATACTGTACTCTTGTTTCATTTTATTTCCTCACAGAATCAGGCTTCCGCGGAAGCTTTGATCGCGTTATTCAGATCTTCACGCATACGAAGTGCTTCTTCTCTGGTTGCTCTCTGGAAACCGAGAAGCGGCGCACCGGAAGGTCCGTGCATCTGTGTCAGTTCCATCGGCTCGATGTCAGCTCTCTTCTTCCAGGCACACATCAGACTTCTGGAAGCATTTACGATTCCGCCCTTACCGTTCACAAAAGATGCAACTGCATCCTTTCCGGAACCGCCCTGCGCACCATATCCGGGTACGAGGATCAATGCGTGCGGCATGATTTTTCTGGCTTTTACAGCCTGCTCCGGCCATGTAGCACCGACTACCGCACCAACAGACGAGAACCCGCATTCTCCGATGAGTTCCTGACCCCATTTCTCAACATTTTCAGCCATGGCTTCAAATACCTGACGGCCATCTTCGAGTTTCAGATCCTGAAGATCACCGGCAGAAGGATTTGATGTTCTTACGAGAACATAGAGACCCTTGCCCTTTTCTTTGGCAACATCCATAAATGGCTTGATGCCATCGATGCCGAGGTAGCCGTTTACAGTGATACAGTCGCAGTCAAACATGCAGGCTGTCGTATCATTGATGATCTTGGTCTCACCGATGATCGCATTCGCATACGCGGTAGCTGTTGTTCCGATATCATTTCTCTTGGCATCAGCAATAACGAGCATGCCTTTATCATGTGCATACTGAATGGTCTTGCGAAGTGCCATAATACCGTGAATGCCGTACATTTCATAATAAGCGAACTGCGGCTTGATCGCCGGAATAATGTCATATACAGAATCGATCAGAAGGCGGTTATAATCAAAGATCGCCATTCCGGTCGCCATCTGCATATTTGCCGGCTGACCGCTCTTCTCCTCATGATCTTTGGCTTCTTTGAGCCATTCATTCAGCATATCTGAGGGAAGGTACTCCAGTTTCGGATCCAGTCCCATTACTGTCGGGTTATTGCACTCCTCAATTCTCTTGGTAAGTCTGTCAGCGAAGTTCGTCATATGTTATCTTTCCTCCTGCGATCGTAAGTTTTACACGGCCTGTAAGCTCATCTCCGATATAAGGAGAATTAGCGGACTTGCTCAAGATCTCTTCCTTAGTATATACAAAGGTCTCATTCAGGTCTGCAAGCATAACATCTGCCGGCATTCCCTTCTCCAATGTTCCTCTTCCGAGTTTTAAGATGGAAGAAGGATTTACTGTCATGGTCTTGATCATGTCAGCAAGAGAGATCAGGCCGGTCTTGACCAGATAAGTATAACCTACAGCAAATGCGGTTTCAAAACCAATGATACCGTTATTTGCCAGAGAGAACTCGATATCTTTTTCATCAATATGATGTGGCGCGTGATCTGTTACGATACAGTCGATCGTACCATCCTTGAGGCCTTCAATGACTGCAAGGCGGTCATCCTCGGTACGAAGCGGCGGATTCATCTTGAAATTCGTGTCATATGTCTGGCAAGCTTCTTCAGTCAAAGAGAAATAATGCGGGCAGGTCTCACAAGTGACCTTCACGCCCCTCTTTTTCGCCTGGCGGATGATCTCGATTCCACGCTTTGTGCTGACATGGCAGATATGGATCGGCATATCAAGATACTCCGCCGTCTGAATATCACGGGAGATCATGATCTCCTCTGCAATCGCAGGTATTCCACGAAGACCAAGTGCAGTTGAGATCGCGCCTTCGTTCATCGCGCCTTCGGAAATAGACATTTCTTCACAGTGATTAAGTACCGGAAGGTCAAAATCCGATGAATACTCAAGCACCTTTTTCAAAAGGTTTGCTGTAGCAATCGGCTTTCCGTCATCAGATACGGCCACGATCCCGGCTTCTTTCATAAGTCCCATCTCCGCGATTTCTTTTCCGGCAAGGCCCTTGCTGGCCGCACCGATCGGGAATACGTTACATGAACCTACCTGTTCCGCTTTTCTTAAAATGCCTTCAACAACTGCGGCGTTATCACATACAGGGTTTGTGTTCGGCATGCAGCATACGCTTGTAAATCCGCCTTTCGCTGCACTTTTCGTACCGGATTTAATATCCTCTCTATACTCATACCCCGGTTCACGGAGGTGACAATGCATATCCACAAGACCCGGGAATACCGTAAGTCCTTTTGCATCAATGACTTCATCCGCATCACCGGAGATCTTATCGGTAAAAACGCCATTCTCGATATAAATCGTAACAGTTTCATCTGAAGCGAAGTGCTTCGCGTTTCTTATCTCAATTGTTTTCATTCTGGTTTCTCCTTGCCATCAGTAAGTATAAGACTGCCATTCGAACTGCCACACCGTTAGTGACCTGCTCATTGATCACGGACTGGTCACAGTCATATACACATGTCGGAAGTTCAACACCGTGATTACACGGACCCGGATGCAGCAGATACGCACCCGGCTTTGCGAGCTTCAGAACATCTTCGGAGATGGAATAGAATCTTGAATATTCCGCAACCGAAGGGAAAAGAGACTTCTGCTGGCGCTCCAGCTGTACGCGGAGGCCCATGACCGCATCGGCATCTTTCACGGCTTCTGACACAGACTTACAGACAGTGCATCCCATCTTATCCAGTCCGACAGGAACCATGGTCCTCGGTCCGGCAACACTAACTGTTGCACCGAGTTTGGTAAGGCCGATCACGTTACTTCGTACGACTCGGCTGTGATAAAGATCGCCGCAGATCGCAACTTTCAGACCATCGATATGGCCATATTTCTCATAGAGAGTAAACATATCAAGAAGCGCCTGTGTCGGATGCTCATTCATACCGTCACCGGCATTTACGATAGATGCCTTGACTCTTGGCGCCAGATAATGTGGAGCGCCGGACTGGCTATGACGCATGATGATGATATCTGTTGCCATCATATCGATCGTTCTTGCGGTATCCAGGAGAGATTCCCCCTTATTGACCGAACTTCCGGAAGTCGTGATATTCGCACTGGCAGAACCCATGTATTTCGAAGCAAGTTCGAAAGAGAGTCTGGTTCTGGTACTGTTTTCATAAAACAGTGTAACAACGGATTTACCCTGAAGATGCGATGTCTTCTTGTTTCCGGATGTCAGTACCATCTTCATCATTTTCGCAGTATCAAGGATCTCCATGATCTCTTCCGCAGATAATTGCTTTAACCCAAGCAGGTCTTTACTCTTTAGTCCCATTATTTCACCTCTTCACAGAGAACGACTTTATCCTGTCCATCGATCTCGCTTAACTGCACCGAGATCATCTCAGAGAGAGATGTCGGTACGTTTTTACCAACATAGTCGGATCTTATCGGAAGCTGTCTGTGTCCTCTATCCACAAGGGTCGCCAACTGAATGCAGGCAGGTCTTCCCATATCAAAAATCGCCTCGATCGCGGCTCTTACCGTTCTTCCGGTGAAAAGCACATCATCGATCAAGACGATTTTTTTGTCATTAATATTAAAATGAATTGCAGTTCCGTTCACAACAGGGTGTGCTGCCAAAGTGGATAGATCATCCCTGTAAAATGTGATGTCAAGAACACCTACATCCGGCTTAACACCTTCAACATCTTCCATGACCTTCGCGATCCTGTCTGCCATCGGAACACCTCTTCTCTGTATGCCGACAAGGGCAACATTGTCGAGACCTTTGTTCTTCTCGATGATCTCATGTGCAATACGGATCAAGGCTCTATGGACGGCCTGTTCATCCATAAGGACTGTTTTCTCAAGATACTCTTTCAAAAATACCACTCCTTCCCATCATTCAGAGCACAAAAAACCGACTCTGTAAAATACCTTCTGGTACCCTAAAAAGCCGGTCTTCTATATGAATGCCTCCCATTCCCGGGAAACGGTATTACATTATCGACAAACGACCTTTCTGTTCTCTCATGGAACAGCCTTAAAGGATACGCTGTTAAGATAATAATCCAAGTTCATCAAATAAGCAACTATAGATTTAGTGATATTTTGTATGGTCTTAGCAGACCAGAGAAACATTACCATACAGGAACTTCGTCATAGTCCCAGTTCCAGTCTTCGCCCTGTGCAATAGATTTTTTTCTCTGCTGCTGACGCTGATCATTGGAGTCGGACATGCGTCTCTGCATTTCTTGTTCGATCTCACTTTGCCGCTGGGATTCTTTCTGTTCGGATTCTCTGCGTCTTCTTTCCTCTTCATCTTCGGAACCGTCACTTGGGTCAGATCCGTCACTTGGGTCAGATCCGTCACTCGGGTCGGAACCATCACTCGGGTCAGATCCATCACTCGGATCCGAACCATTGCTCGTTTCAGAACCATCGCTCGGGTCAGATCCATCACTCGGGTCAGAAGAACTGCTCTGATCAGAACCATTGCTCGAATCAGAGGAGTCAGACTGCTGCTGACTCTGATCCGATTCGCTCTGGCTGGATTCGGATTCCTGCTGCTTTTCTTTTTCCTGCTGAGCCTGTTCGAGCATTTCCTTGATCTCGTCATAGAGTCTTTGTGCCCGGTTATTGTGGCCTGTTCCTTCATCGTTAGCACAGCCCTTTTCCGAGAGGATATCCAGGCATTCTTCAAGAATCTCGATCGTTTCATCGATCTTTTCTTTCGAAAAAGCATCGTCACCGAGAAGTGCAAGTTTGGAGAGAACAAGATTGATACGGATCAGGCATTCCTTTTCTTCCGGAGGATTCTTTGTTAAGGCAGTTTCAAAATATCCGATCGCCTCTTCATAATCCTGACGCTGATACATGACATTGCCGTTGTTATAGTAAACAATATACGGCTCATTAAAGTTAGCTACTTCCAGAAGATTGTAGTTCTCTGTATAGTCGCCCTTTTCATATTTTGATTTGACCCACTCGTTATATCCATAAGTGAAAGCGAACTTAAAAAGCACAAGTCCGACAAAAATATATGCGGAAATAATAATACGTTTAATCATTCTCTCACTCTCCTTTTATAGTAGATAAGGTCATAAAGCAGAAGCGCGGCAATCGGTATTGCAAACCAGTAATACGTATCCACATAGCCTTCCACTCCACTTTTTCCTTCCGATGCATATTCATCCAGGAAATCATTGATATCTGACAGCACATCCCGGAGCGTTGTTGATTTTTCAACATGGTAATACTCCACCCCAAGATCATCTGCGATCGATTCAAGATTATCCTCATCGATGTATGAACGTGCTTCGACTCTTCTTCCTTTTTCATCTTTCGTTTTCATATAAAATGGTGCACCGAAGTCATCACCCTCGTAAGTACGGACCTTCATCCTTCCGCCTTCTTCAGTACCATATCCGAGGACTGCGCCACTGGCAATATACTTCTTTGCCTTAGAATAAGAACCGAGTTTTTCGTTTGCGTTTGTGATCTCACCATCACTAAAGTAATACACAAGCTGTACGCGGTCTTCATTTTGCTCATGATCTTTTTCCAGAGCTTCAAGCATCAGAGGAAATGGCTGATTCAGGGATGTTCCCTGTGCATAGTACTGTGTCTGGCCCTCAAGAGAATTGATGATAGACATCAGCACGTCTTTGTCACTCGTATATGGAGCGAGCCTGTACGCATAGTTTCCGAAGGAAATAACCGAGAAACGGCAGCCTTCCATCTTATCCATAATGTATTCGCAGTCTTGCTTTACCGCGTCGATACGTCGTCCTTCACCGTCAAAATCTTCCGCCAGCATACTCATCGAGTTATCAATGACAAAGAGTACATCAACATTCAGCTCTCTCTTCGGAACGTCATGGGAAAATACCATAAAACGCATATTCATCGCGAAGAGTAAAACGACGATCAGAATCTGGCGGATGTAATTCCATACGCCTCTTCTTCTGAATAACAGCATAGCAATACAGATGATCGCCATGAGCCAGATTGGAATGATCGGATTGATCTTCATAACTTCACCCTTCTACTTACAACAAAATGTACACAAAGACAGATCGTCAGGAGAAATACCAGTTTTTCCGGGTATTCCGTTTCTGTTACCTCACTCTTATAAAGTACGGAAGTATCTGTCTTCTCAACTTCTTTGATCAGGTCTTTTGCCATGCTCTTGGACGCCAATGTAAAAAGTCTCCCGCCGGTACTCTCCACGCAGGATCTATACTGGTCGTAATCAACGACTTCTTCAGGCGCTGCACCAAATACTTTAATTCCGTATTTAGTACAAAGATTCGTGGCTTCTTCAAGCTGGACAAACGGTTCACCCCATAGTTCGTTATCCGTCGCGAGAATAATAACTCTCGTTCTGGATGCATCATCCTTGATATTCGGGAATTGGAATACCGTAGAAGCAAGTCCGTCACCGATAAGAGACGATCCTGCATTGAACGACTCGGACTGAGTACCGTCAATGATGTATCTGTATTTCACCATTTCCTCAGTATCGTAAAACTTGCCCTTCTCCGTAATGTCGATATAGATCTGGCATGCTTCTTTGATCTGATCCAGAACTTCAATAATATAGTCATAGTCCGTGGTCAGCGGCACAAGTGTTACAGTCTGGCAGTTAAAGATCGTGATACCGAATCTTTCTCCGTGAAGTCCGGAAACAAACTCTTTCAGCCTGTCGCACACCTCGAGATCCACGTGGAACATCGAACTGGAAGTATCGAGGCAAAGGAAGATATCGCGGTTATGGATCTCCGTGATCGTCTGCTTGGAACGGAACGGTCGTGCGATAAGCGCCATAAGAAGCGAGAGCGAAAGAACGATACTGACAATTACGATAACTGAGCAGAATCTGTATTCCAGGAGCTTTCTCTTAAAATACGGTGTCTTCTCAATATATTCAGTATTCGCAACTTTATGGCCGTCTTTAAACTTTTTCCTTACTCCATATGTCAGAAGAGCAAGCAAAAGGATCACAGGAATACCAACAGCGATCGCATAGGGAAATCTTAATTCCATCTAATGATCACCTCCCTGGCCTGAGCAATCGAGTTGCTCGTCTCTTTTTCTGCCCGCTCCGCGAACTCCGGAGCATAAAATTCTTCGATCAGGTTACTGATCTGATAGATATTGTGCGCCTTAAGCTCATTCAGCGAGAAATTCTGCGCATTGATACCGGTAAGGTCATGCACAAACATACGCACAATTGCTGACAGTTCCTGATGTGCATTACGCGCATCGATCTGTCCGGCAAGATATTTCTGCTCTACTACAGCGATCTTCGCCAAATACTCCTTCTGAGCAAGTTCCTTATTCTTGATCTTGAATACAGGTGCCGGTTCGATCTTCTGCTTTACAGGAGCTTTTTTCTTTCTGCGAATCAGAAGAACGGTTATCAGAGCAATAAGAGATGCAAGGATAACTATAGACAGAACCACGATCGGGACGATGCTATAGGAGAATGGATCTTGTAGCTCAACGGATGTTTGCATATCTGTGTCTCTCCAATAGTTCAGTGATCTTCATGGTTATGTCATCCTTGCCGCTTACATTTGTCGAAAGGATCGCATGATGCATAAGTTTCTTTTCGTTTTCTTCAGTTATCTTTTTCTTAATATTCTTTTCCATGGAAGCTAACTTCTTGTTCATCGTCACAAAACGTGGCAGATACCGGTTATTCTCCACTTTAAATGACCGTCCGCCGGTTAAGTCGGCATCATTTACCTGAACAAACAGAATGTCGTGCTGACAGATAAGTTTTTTCAGGACAGCTTCGGAAACTTCGGATGCACCTTTGATGTCCGTGATAACAAATACGACCATTTTTCTTCTGAAATTCTTAAGAAGGTATTCCAGAGTCTTGTTCAGGTCAGATGTATTGGAAGACTTTACATCCTTATCGTACTGTGCCAGAAAATGCTCGATATCATAAAGCCTGTTTCTCAAAGGGAAAAAGCGCATCTTCCCATCGATATTGTAAAGCGAGCCGACGAAGTCTCCGTTGGAATATGCGAGATACGATAGAGTACCGGCAGTATAAATCGCGACGTCTTTCTTCGATTCACCCTTATCTGTCTCCGCATTCATCTTGACTCCGGAATCAAAAACAAGAAGAATATTGTGCTTCTTCTCTGCTATATACCGTTTCACAAGAAGCATGCGGCTTCGGGAGGAGGCTTTCCAGTCGATATCGCGGATATTATCACCGGGGATATATTCACGAAGATCTTCAAAGTTCAGGCTCTTTCCCATAAAGACAGACTTATACGAGCCATCAAGGATACTTGTCGCCTTGATGTTGGTATGGATCGAAATGTTCGCCTTTATTTTCGTAATATAGTCGAGGATCATGGTGTCTGAATAGCTCCTACGATCTTATCAATAATCTGTTCAGCTGTCACTCCGTCTGCTACCGCTGCAAAGTTCAGAGAAATACGATGACGGAGAACGCTGTGGATCAGAGTCTTAACATCATCAGGTGTAACATAGCTTCTGCCGTTGATAAGAGCAACTGCCTTGGAAACCTCCATCAGAGCGATGCAACCACGGGTACTGGAACCGAGCGTGATATATTCGGAGAGTTCCTTGCCGATTACACCTGCAGGGTTTCTGGTGGCATTAACGATGTTGATGATATATTTCTTGATCGCATCATCAAGATATACTTTTCTTGCCATCTGCTGCAGGAAATATACATCTTCGAGTTCAACTACAGCCTCGGACTTGGAGAATACATCTTTCTCAATACGGTTAAGGATCTCAAACTCTTCATCCTTAGTAGGATAGTCGATCTTCTCTTTCAGCAGGAAACGGTCAAGCTGTGCTTCAGAAAGGAGATATGTTCCTTCCTGCTCGATCGGGTTCTGTGTCGCAATAACAGTGAAGATCTTCGGCATTGCGTAATTATAACCGCCGATCGTTGTCTGGTGCTCCTGCATGACTTCAAGCATAGCACTCTGTGTCTTTGCACTGGAACGGTTGATCTCATCGAGAAGAACAAAGTTCGCATATACAGGGCCAAGCTTGGTCTCAAATGTATTCGTAGTATAGTTAAAGATCTGTGTACCGATGATATCACTTGGCAGAAGGTCCGGTGTACACTGGATTCTCGAAAACTTACCATTTACGGCATCGGTAAGTGTTTTTGCCGCGGTAGTCTTCGCAAGACCCGGAACAGACTCTAGAAGGATATGGCCGTTAGAAATGATCGCGATCAAAAGCGACCAGCCAAGCCTCGTCTGTCCTACCATCTTCTTATAGTAGCTGTCCGTTATTTTGGAAATGATCAGTTTACTCTTTTCCAGTTCAACATTCGAAATCTCTGAGTAATTCTCCATCTTCTTCTCCTCTCAACAAACCTAAAGATTCATTGTCATTTTCTATAAGTATAAATAGTATTACATATAATTCCAGAATGCAAATGACTAAAATAACATGTATATTTATGCTCATCAACATAAAGACGAGATAGAAATCGATTGTGTTGCATTTCTTCAGAGAAAAAAATAATTTAGTTGAATTTTGTTACAGCTGTCGCAATTACAGATCACTTGCAGAACAGATTCGCTTTCACAGCAAAGCACACTTTCTGCAAAAATGATTTCTGGTTTTTATTGATCAGATACTTATATAGCGGCATATAACGTTTGCAATCGAAAACTTTTAAGGCTTCCGGCTTTCTAGACTCAAGTTTCGGGAAAGACATATAATCTCCGTAAACATCTGTCAAGAATACATCTGTTACAGGAACAAAAGTCTGAAGAGACTCAAATTTCACCTCTTTCAGAGGGAAAACATCACTTTGGTCATAGACATTACTTGAAGAAAACTTTAAATACGGGTGTGCCAGAAAAGCATGGTCGAGATCATCAAAGCGGCCATATTCCAAATTGTAAAAGCGGAAGAACTGTTTTCTATCACTATTAAATCTGGATTTGAAATACTCAATGACCTGTTCTTTTTTGTCCGCATCACATTCGTTGAAAACAAGATAATTGGCCAGCTGGCGCAAAATTACATTTTCTTTCCGGTTTTCTTCTGTGTCTTCGATGACATTTACAGGGCGGATATCGATCTTGATCGGACGTATACGTCTTTTCTTCTCATCCGGTGAAGAAAAGATCGGAACATATTCTCCGAAATATGTGCAGCAAAGAACGGAAAAGTCGTAATCGAAAACAAAATACTTCGAGCGATCCATATTCTTCAATATTTCTACGAGTTTGATATAATCCGGCTTAAGCATGGAGATATCCAGATCATCATCCCATGGCACAAACCCTTTGTGACGAAGACCTCCAATGGCCGTTCCACCATCAAGAAAGTATTGCAGGCCGTTTTCACGGCAGATCTTATCGACGATAGACAGAAGTCGGAACATTTGATTCTGAATGTCCGACAGGCGGTCGATTACATAATACTCAACACCATCATTGTTCTTCAGCTTTTTCATGCTTTTTGCTCCTTATACTCTTTAAGAAAGTGGCGCCATCGGAAAACAGTTTTCTATTGTACAAGCAGATTACAAAGAAGAATGCGACCTGAACAGGATAGACGAAATCCTTCATATAGACCAGGCAGCAGCACTGCGAAGTGATCAGAATACAGTTTATAGCAACCTTGGAGTATTCACGATCAAAAGAAAGGAGTCTTTCCGTATCTTTCAGTCTGTAAATCGCAATGATCAGGCGGCTGATAGCTGTTGAAATTGTCGCGCCCATGACACCAATGCGTGGAATAAAAAGTGCATTTAAGATGATATTAACAACACCACCGACAAGCACGGAGTAGAGTGCGCCTGAGTTCTTTTCAAATGCTCCGTAAAGTGAGGCGACCATACCGGTGGCAAATGAGAAAACGATGGAAAGAATGAGGAACGGTGCATATATCCATCCTGCATAGAACTCATTTCTTGCAACAAGGAACATCAAAAACTGCGTAATGAGAAGCAGTCCGCTTCCGGATATAAAGCCTACCTGGCGGAAAGCTCTCGTGAAAAGAATAAAATTCTTCTTCAGTTCTGTAGGCTCTTCATCGTGAATCTGATTTGTAGATATCTGCCATACCGTTTGGAAAATAGAGATAAGCGTCTGAAGAATAAGAGGAATTCTGGTTGCAACACCATAAACACCAACCTCATCTTCCGACAAAAAGTATCTGATCATGTATCTGTCGGAAGAAGTTACGATCCACCATGACAAAGAAGTGAAAATAAGGGGCAGCGAATATTTGATCATGCGCTTAGCAAGTGCTTTGTCCAAAAACTCGACACGGATCTGCTTGTACAGTTTCTCGACAAAGAAAATGAGTATCGAAGGAACTGCATTAGCGATGATCATCGAAATAATAAGGCCTTCGACGCCCATCGGAATAACGACAAGGAACAGAATATTGCAGGTAAGATTTAAGAATGTATATAGCACTCCTACAGCAACAAACTTACGAGTATCCTTGTTTGCTTTAAGATAGTTTGAGAAAAGGCCATAAACGATAGTGCAGGCAAGAAGGAGATTCATCCATTGCATGTATTCCCATTTGAGGAATATGTTTACTATAAAGGACAGACATACAGTAATCATGTAAGTTACAACCGAAGCGATCGTACCAATGGACATAACATTCTTTTTATCGAATTTCTCATTCATAACAAAGCGGAAAATCGCTTCAGATAATCCGATCGTGACCATTGGAAATAAAAGGCCCTGTGTAGTTGTAACAAGATCAAACTGTCCAAACTCACCTTTCGAAAGAATCGAGGTGTACACTGGAAGCAACACAAAAGAAAGAAACTTCGAGCCAAAGCTTCCTATTAGGAAAATAAAGATATTCTTCAAAAATGAAGATACTGTTTTATTCATTGATCCTACCCTCTATACGATCTTTAAGATTTGAAAAATGCTTTTCGCAGAATGTCTTCCAATCGTATTCCTTAAAATCTTTATTCAGCATTGAATCTATGCTGGAAAGTATATAATCGCTATCATCGACTTTGTTGATAAACTGGATATAATCGATATCCTCTATCCATTCATATGTGCCAAGCACCTTGTCATCTAAAGACGGAAAAGCAAGACAGGGAGTTCCTGCCAATGCTGCAAGAACCATTCCATGAAGCCGATCCGTTACGATAAGTTCTGCTCTTGTAAACAAGTTCAGTAGAGATCTTACTTCCTTTTCACGGATCGCGTCCGGAGTTCTTCTCGGAACGCAAGTATCTATAATAACATAATCTTTGAACTTATCACCGATCTTGTTGAGCAATTCATATTTCAAAGAACGGAAAACGTCTTCGCCATCCGAGCGCAAAACTGTGAACACGCCTTTTCTCAAAGCATTATCAGTATCAGATATCATCTTACTATAATAGAAAACAATGTCCGGATTCAGGAGAACTCTACAATTTGTATAGTTTTCCTTCATTCGTTCATAAGAATACTTCTCACGGGCGATAATCGTAAGATCAGGATGGGAATTATAAATCTTGCGGCTTCTTTTCAGGCGTCTGTTTCCGGAAGCATTCTTAGAAAACCACATAGATTGAGGCATCGAAACGATCTTTATATCTTTAAACTTGCTGATGATAAACTCACGGACTCTCTCTGCGTCATAATAAAGAGTTCCGATATTGCCACCACCTTGCAGAAATATCTTGTCCTCTTTTTTTATGATACGGCGGATCTCTTTCAAGCTTTGAAGCGTATCATCATAATCAATAACGATTACCTTATATTCAGGATAATTGTCACGAAGGAAAGAAACAGAAGCTTCGACTATTGCTTCGTCACCAATATTTCCAAATGATGGAGCCATCAGGTAAAAAATGTTCTTCGAATCTTTATATTGCTCAAGAGAACCGATTCTTTTTCTACCCTGACTATATCTGATTCTGCCGCTGTTACGATCGATCTTCTCGATGAGTGTACTTAATAAAGTTGCAAATCTGCTCATTTCAACCTCAAAAAATGACTGTTCACAGAAGAATCAGCGAACAAAAATCTTCTCCTTTAAACTATTCCAAAATAAACAAAATCCTTCTTTAGATGATAATATAGCATATAATCTTTTAAATTGCAGAGAAAACGATTTGGATGTTTCGCCTATTATTTGGGCCTTTTTGTTGTAATATGAATTCAATCCGTCATATTTCTTCTTTCCTTTCGGAGAATTAATAAAGTCCTCATAATCGGATTCCGTGATCATTTTCCCCGCACGGTAATTCTTACAGACAAAATAGAAACTGGTTTTCTGTTTTGCTTTATTCAAGGATGAAACGCCATTAGGATTGATCCGATAATTAAACAAAGGTTCCTGAAGGCATCCCAGTTTAAATCCGGAAAGAATGGCTCTAACTAAAAAATCATAGTCTTCGCAAGCATGAATATTCTGATATCCGTTGAGCTCATTAAATACTTTCTTCTTACCAAAAAAAGTAGGATGTGCCAGCGGGCTGCTGTATTTTGCTTTCTTTTTAAGAAGCTTATCCGTCTCGGGATAACTGATGACACCGGAGCAGATCTGATCATCCGGATCCAGATTATACAAATTGCATCCGACAAGGTCCAGTTGGTTCTTCTTAAGATAATCGAGCTGTTTTTCAATTCTATCCGGCAAAGAATAATCATCAGCATCCATTCTTGCGATGTACGAACCTTTTACAAACGATAAAGCACTATTCAAGCTCTTGACCAGGCCAAGATTCTTCTCATTTACATGCAGTTCTGCACGCGGATCTTTCACGCAGATATTCTGAAGAACATCAATAAGCTCTTGATTGTCCGGTTTATCGCAGATGATTATCAGCTGAATATTGGAATAAGACTGACCAAGGATCGAGTTAACTGCCTTTTCAACATATTTTACCGGTTCAGAATAAGTACTTAACAATACTGAAACTAATTCAGGCATACTCTATCTCCTTGATTTCTGATTCACATGAGATCTTCTCTTCACATGGATTAAACGCACATAAGAGTCCTAAAAGAATATAAAGAGGAATCATTTCATAAAAAACCTCGCCTTTGATTTCGAATACAAAGAACAGGAATAACGAAAGGATCTCGAATTTAAAAAATTTGTTCCCGAGTGATCGAACGGAAATCCAAGTCGTGATATATGAAAACAAACAGCCGCCAACACCCCAGAAAAGTATCTGACGCATAAAACCGCAATCTGTATGGCCATAATAGGCTCCTAACCCGTCAGTTGCGGTATACATAGCATCGCCGAATAAAAGTGTCTTCGGCTCCGGCATGTAGATCATATCATTGAATAGATGATTCGCGGAATAGTTATCTGTACGGCCCTTTGTCATAAGAGCGGTAACCGGCTTAATTGCCCATACATACATATCGTTAACGATCGAGATGTAATTTTTCAAAACGGCAAATACAGCAATTATGAAAACGATAACAATGACTCCTGTAAAGAAAACATTTACGGATAGTTTTCTGTATATCAGCAGTCCGACTATCAGGCAGAAAAAAGAAACGATAATACCGGTGCGTCCGTAAAAGACATTTCCAAGGAAACAGCATCCGGTCATCATAAGAAAGCGAAGCGGTCGGATATTCTCTTTGAGATTCTTGTCTGCATATAGAACCAAAGTAAACAGTAGTGCAATACTGCAGTCAAATGTACCTCTGTACCCTGTGAAACCGGACCATCCGAAACGGGTCGAATATCCAAATGTCTTATAGAGCTGGTTAAGATACTCTGTGCGGCCGATAAGATCCTGCCAGAAAGACTTTAATCTCGGAACAACAAGCAGAATTATCGTAAATGAAACATACAGGCATGAACTAAGCGCATAGTAATATAGAAATAGCGGTAAACACTTTTCCGCACCATGATGGATACGCGTATAAGTTATAAGGAAAAACAGAAGCAAGAGTTTTCGGAACACTGCCAGTGTGACACCGATATACGACATATCACCTGTTCCACGGATGATAGGATACAATGCCGCAAACGCGATCATACAAACGCTGAAAGTTAAAGCAACATTGGTTCCTTTGTTCATTCTCTTAAAAAGAGTGAGAGGGAACCCGACATTGATCACCAAATAAAGCAAAGCTCCGCCATAAAGCAAAAGATAGCAGATCATCGCAAATCGTCCGACAATAACCGGGTGAAGAACGATAGCGTAAAGCATAAGCATTTTGAAGTCTACTCTATACAAAGATGATCTCCGATTCTCCATACTTATTTACCAACCACTTCATCGTAAATGCGCTGACAGTTATAGCAGTCATATAACTGAAAAAAAGTCTTGTGAGCCTTTTCATATTCCTCGCTGACAGAAAAACGGTTACTGATCTGCGTCTCTAATTCACCTAACAAACCATCAAGTTCATCAAAACTCTTCGAGAACGGATTGTTTCTGTAGTCAAAATAACCTTCACCGTACTGACAGCTGCGGAATCTTTCATAATCAAACTGATAAAACAGAACAGGTTTTTTCATATACACCATATCCATGAAGACACTGGAGTAATCTGTGATCATCATAGGTGCTCTTTTCATCAGATCCTGAACATCATATTTACGGGCATCAGCTACCTCGAGATAGTCGCGGCTCTTTGGAAACAACTCGATGTATTTCTGCATGTTTCTATGCGGGAAAAACAGGAACTTCACGCCGTATTTGTCAGACAGTTCCTTCAGTACCGGAGAATTAAGGAATTCACACCACTTAACAAAATAATTGGTTTCAGCAATATTGGTCGTGCCTTCAAATTCAAGAAGTCTGCTGTCCTCATCAGCGATCCATTCACGCCAGCTTGGCATAATAAGGATCATATTCTTATCCACCTGAAAATCATGCAATCCGTCAAAACGGGCAAGTCCCGTATAAATAACATTTGAAGAAGGATATCCGAAGCGTTCATTTACAAAATCATACTCAGGCTTTGCTCCACAGACAAACTTGGACATCTTTGTAACGTCATAATAAAGCCATTTGGCGTCATTGATCGTTATTCCATGACCAAGGAAACAGCGTTTATCCTTAAGAAGACCATATACCTCAAGAAAGTAAAAAATCGCGGCATTTGGATTTCCTGCTTTCTGGCTGGCAATTTTCTTTCTGGAACTGAGATAAACGATCCAGTGCTTTAATGAGCCGAACTTTACAGTAGGACCTATGGAAGAGATCTTCTTAAAATCCGGTGACTTCGGAGAAATAGCATATACGCACTCCTGTTCAGGATGCTTCTCACATACATATTTAAAAAACCAGTAACCGTTATCACGGGCTTCATTACGGTCTTCACAAACGATCCAAAGATTTTTGTGCTTTATTCTATAAAAAGGAACACAGATCAGAGAAACCGGTAGTTTCCAGATCTGGACAAATTCTTTGAATTTGACTCTTTTCAATTTTTGTATAAAGGCGCTCATACGTTTACAACTCCAAGAAAATTATATCATATCATCTATGAAGCACTTTTTTGAAAACCCAGCCTCTCAGTCTTGAAGGCATGATTGCTACGACAAACTGAATGATGATCGTCTTGTGATAATCCCAGCTGCTGATAAAACCGGTTTTTTTCACCATCTTGCGGCCGGTCCTGTATTTCTTGAAATAACTCCAACCACCGCGTCGTTCATACATATCATGTCCGATCCTTGCAAAAACAAGCGGCTCATCGATATTCATACAGATCGCTCCGCTCTGGATCATACGCACCCAAAGATATGTATCTTCCATCAGCGGACAGGACTCGTAATTTCCTGCTTTCAGGACAGCCTCTTTTTTATACATGACTGTCATATGATTGAAAGCATCTCTTTTCTTCTGATATTTCACGATCTCATCATGTGTTACAGGAACCGTACGATGAGCCACGATCTCATCAGGAGATATTTCAAACTCATCGATCTGAGATCCGCAGATATCGATTTGGGGATTAGTTTCGAAAGCTTTTAACTGTTTCTCGAAACGGTCCTTTCTTGCAATATCATCCGTATCCATCCTGGCGATAAGATCATAAGTGCACTCAGGCACACCGGCACGAAGCGCAAGTCCCAGTCCTGAATTCTGCTTGAGAGGAACTCTTTTGATCAATCCGGGATACTTCTTCTCATACTCATCAAGAAGAGCATACAGTTCTTCTGTCAAAGGACCATCTTCCACGATCAGCCATTCGTCCGCTTTCACAGTCTGGTTTAAAAGGCTTTCGAAACACTCCCGAGCATACTCAGGCTTCTCCTTAATATATAAGGACATCAAAACACTAAACTTCGGCATTACTGATAATCCTTTCCTGCAACAGCTGCAACTGTACGGAACATGGTCATAATATCTCCACCGAAAGAAAAACCGGAGATACTCTTTAAGTTCCACTTCATCTTATCCGGAAGAACTTTCTCAAGATATACACGATCCACATCGTCCGCCGCATCAAGAAGTTTGTCCTCATCCTTATATCGGATCGATGCCTCACTTGTAATACCTGCAGGCATTAAAAGTGTGGCATAGTATTCAGGCTCGTATTTCTCAACATACTTTACCGCTTCAGGACGGGTTCCCACAAAGCTCATATTCCCTGTAAGAATATCCAGGACCTGAGGAAGTTCATCCAGACGGCACCCTCTGAGTTTTGAACCGATCTTCGTGATGCGGCTGTCGTTGCCGACAGTGACGGCGGAGCCGATCTTATCTGCGTTATTGACCATCGTTCTGAACTTATGGATGCGATAATGCTTGCCATATCTGGTGACGCGTTCCTGACGGTAAAAAACCGGCCCTTTACTATCACACTTGATCAGAATAGCGATGATGATCATCGGAACGGCAAGCAACACCAGAAGAATGAACGCAGTAAAGACATCGAAAAGTCGTTTACAGCCTCTTTGAAATCCTTTTTTCTTAAGGGCATCATAGTATGGCTTAACTTCCGGCGCTCTCATGTATTCAGGAAGATCATTCCATTTCTTCAGCATCAGATTTTTTCCCTCATAACAGTTCTTAAAGCAGAACAGATATACTCCACATCCTCATCACTGAGCAGTGTATGTAATGGAAGTGTGATCAGGTTTTTATAGTAATCAAACGAATTCGGGAAATCTTTTATATCAGCGCCCAGTTCACGATATGCCGTCATCATGGGAAGCGGTTTATAGTGAACATTTGTAGAAACTCCGAGTTCAGCCAGATCAGCTATGATCTGATTTCTCTTCTCTTCATCGATTCCGGGAATACGAATCAGATAAAGATGATTACTGCTATCGATACCCGGAACATGATGATTCAGATGCGATATACCAAGTTCATCACATACAGAATCATACTTGCTGATGATCTCTTTTCTTTTTAAAAGCAATCCCGGATACCGGTCAAGCTGTCTTAAGCCGATCGCCGCCATAATATCGGTCATATTGCACTTATACCATGGGCCGATAATATCATATTCCCAGGCACCGACTTTTGTCTTTGCGAGTGCATCTTTATTCTGGCCGTGAAGACTCAGAAGCTGGAAGAACTTGTAGATCTCAGCATCATCAATGCCGGGAATACTCTTCCATGTGGAAGCACCGCCTTCCGCAGTAGTAAAGTTCTTTACCGCATGGAAACTGAATCCTGTAAAATCGGCAAGAGCACCACAATACTTCAATTCACCATGGAAAACCCTGCTTCCTCCAAGGCCATGTGCGCAGTCAGAAACTACAGCAATACGGCCAAGAGCTTTCTGTACGCGGGACGAAAACTCGGAAAGCGGAGAACCGTCACTCTCCATCGGGTGGAATAAAGACTTCTTAGCTTCCACGATGCTGAAAACTTTCTCATAATCACAGACAATACCTGCGAGGTCCACACAAACGATGGCCTTTGTCTTTTCTGTGATCGCTGAGGCCAGTTTCTCATAGTCCATCTCCGGCATATGAGTGGTAGGATCGCCGTCTTTCTGTATATCTACAAACTTTACTGTTGCACCGCAGTGGATAGCAGCAGATGCTGATGCAGAATACGTATATGCAGGAACAAGAACTTCATCGCCTTCAGTAACACCGAGAATTCGAAGATTCAGTTCTTCAGAAGCAGTTGCGGAATTAAGGCAGACTACACGATTCGACCAACGGGAAGGATCGGATTCTGTATCCACATCTACTCTGCCGGTCTCAATAAATGCCGCCAGTCTTCTCTCTAATAATTTAGTTCTAGGACCTGTTGTGATCCATCCTGAACGGAGAGCATCACATACTTCATTGATCTCTGATTCACTAATATCCGGCGGACTGAACTTAATAAATCTCTTTTCCATATATATCCCAACTGTCTTTAAACATAGTATTTTACTTTATTATACACATCATGCCGAAAACTGTGAATTTCTTTTAAATACAATAAAATCACCCTAAAAAGGGTGATTCTATTGCACATTAACAAATCTGGTGGGGCTGATGGGACTTGAACCCATACGATTTAAGGTCGGCAGATTTTGAGTCTGCTGCGTCTGCCATTCCGCCACAACCCCATAAATGACGGAAATTATATTAGCATACACATACCATCGTGTCAAACAACGGCAACAGGCAAAAATCGCTAAATTACAGTATTACAGCGCCTTTCGGGCAAAACGGTACGAGTCTTTGCACATTCTTTCAAGATCAAACTGAGCTTTCCAGCCAAGTTCTCTTTCCGCTTTGGAAGGATCTGAATAACAGGCATCGATATCGCCGGGACGTCGCTCGATGATCTGATATGGGATCTTTATATCATTCGCTTTTTCAAAAGCCTTTACAATGTCAAGAACACTATAACCGATTCCGGTTCCGAGATTATAGATATAAACACCCGGTACATCCTCAAATTTCTTCATGACCGCAACATGCCCTTTCGCAAGGTCAACGACATGGATATAATCACGAACGCCAGTACCATCATGTGTTTTATAGTCATCGCCGAAAACACGCAAGAACGGAAGCTTGCCGACAGCGACCTGCATAATATAAGGCATGAGGTTATTGGGAATACCATTGGGTTCTTCACCGATCAAGCCGCTTTCGTGAGCGCCGATAGGATTGAAATAACGCAGAAGCATTACATGCCAGTCAGGATTTGCTTTCTGGATATCAGTAAAGATCCTCTCCAGCATTTTTTTCGTTTCTCCATATGGATTGGTCGTCATGCCAAGTGGACATTCTTCGGTGATCGGAATGATCGCAGGATCGCCATATACTGTAGCCGACGAAGAGAAAACGATCTTTTTAACATCAAATTCTTTCATCACACGAATAAGATTCAAAGAACCGACTACATTATTCTCATAATATTCTATTGGCTTTGCAACGCTCTCACCGACCGCCTTCAGACCGGCAAAGT
>DFFH01000020.1:0-377 GCA_002368805.1 Mageeibacillus sp. UBA3781
GGTCTTTGCACAGGCCACGTCGATGAGATCTATCATCCGGGATATGTTGCCAAGAGAATGGAGATCGGTGCTGTAGTTGGTGCGGCTCCGGCAGAAAATATTGTCCGTGTACGTCCGAGACCGGGCGACATCGTCGTTCTTCTCGGCGGAAGAACCGGCCGTGACGGTATCGGCGGTGCGACAGGATCTTCTAAGGCCCACGATGAGAAGTCCGTTCTGACCTGCGGTTCCGAGGTTCAGAAGGGTAATCCTCCGACAGAGAGAAAGATCCAGAGACTGTTCCGTATTCCGGAAGTAAGTAAGATGATCCTCCGCTGCAATGACTTTGGTGCCGGCGGTGTATCCGTTGCGATCGGTGAGCTCGCTGACGGTCTTGC
>DFFH01000020.1:482-48101 GCA_002368805.1 Mageeibacillus sp. UBA3781
GCGATCTCCGAGTCTCAGGAGAGAATGGCGGTCGTTATCGATCCGAAGGATGAAAAGGCATTCTTCGATTATGCCGCAAAAGAAAACCTAGAAGCTACTGTTGTTGCAGTTGTTACCGAGGAGCCGGTCATGAAGATGACCTGGAAGGGAAATACCATCGTAGAGCTCCCGAGAGCATTTATCGATACGAACGGCGCTTCCTCTTATGCAAAAGCTGAGGTGACCGAGCCTGATTTCAATAACGGTATCATCGATAAGACGACCGAAGCCTTTGTAAAGGATGACTTTGCTGCATCCGTGAAGAGCGCGCTTTCCTCGCTCGATGGCTGCTCCAGAAAGGGCCTTGTATCCCGCTTCGATGGAACGATCGGTGCCGGCACTGTTCTGATGCCGTTTGGCGGACGCTATCAGCTGTCTCCGGAAGAAGGTATGGCTTGCAAGATCCCGGTAGAAGAAGGAAAGACGAATGCCGTTTCTGTTATGGCATATGGTTTCGATCCTTATTTCTCCGCATGGAGCCCGTTCCACGGCGCATACCATGCTGTAACCGAATCTCTCCTGCGTCTTGCCTGCCTCGGCTGTGATCCTTTTAAAGCGAGACTGACATTCCAGGAATACTTCGAGAGAATGACCGGTGAGAAGTCCTGGGGCAAGCCGCTGTCCGCACTCCTTGGTGCATATCAGGCACAGCTTGACTTCGGTACTGCATCGATCGGTGGTAAGGACAGTATGTCCGGTTCCTTTAATGAACTGCATGTTCCGCCGACGCTTGTTTCTTTCGCTGTCGGTATGACTACTACTGATAAAGTCGTTTCCTCGACACTTACCGCATCCGGCGAGAAACTCTATATGATCAAGATCCGCCGTGATGAGAAGGGCTGCTATGTCAAGGATCATGCGATCCGTGTGATGAAGTGCCTGACACAGATCCAGGATCGCGGCCAGCTCCGCTGCGCAGGCGTCGTAAGATCTGCAGGTATCGCTGCCCGTGTTGCACAGATGTGCATGGGTAATAAACTCGGATTCGCATTTGCTGACGGAATCGATATGGAGACGCTGTTCCAGCACTCTTTCGGTACGGTGCTCCTGTCTGTAAGTGATGGAAATGCAGTAGATAAGATCGAGCAGGTCGGCGGTAAGCTCCTCGGTAAGACTACTTCTGAAAAAGCACTTACTTTCGGTTCTCAGTCCATCTCTATCGATGATGCGATCGAAGCATATGTATCCAAGCTCGAGCCGATCTTCCCGACGATCGTTGATGAAGGCGAAGCGGTTTCCTATGAGAAGGGCGAGGTCGTAAAGAATGCGATCACCGCACCGACGATCCTTACAGGTGCGAAGCCGAAGGTCTTTATTCCGGTATTCCCGGGTACCAACTGTGAATACGATACGGCATTTGCATTCTCCAGAGCAGGTGCGGAGCCGGATGTTATGGTCATCCGCAACCGTAACTCGAAGGAAGTTGAAGAATCCTTCCGCGAGATGAGTGAACGTATCAAGAAGGCGAATATGATCATGATCCCTGGCGGATTCTCTGCCGGTGACGAGCCGGAAGGATCCGGTAAGTTTATCGCCGCTGCCTTTAGAAATGCGGCAGTTACGGAGTCCGTACGTGACCTTCTCTTTAATAGAGACGGTCTGATGCTCGGTATCTGTAACGGATTCCAGGCTCTCATGAAGCTCGGACTTCTCCCGTACGGTGATATCCTGCCGCTCGAGCACGATGGCCCGACGCTGACATTTAACCGTATCGGCCGCCACCAGAGCGCATATGTTTCCACGAAGATAGTTTCCAATAACTCTCCGTGGCTCAGCTTTACCAACGAGGGCGATACCTACGAGATCGCGATCTCCCATGGTGAAGGCCGTTTCTGCGGATCGGAGGCTCTCCTTAAGGAACTCTTCGCGAAGGGACAGGTCGCAACCCAGTATGTCGATGACAACGGCAACCCGACAATGGATACAGCATTTAACCCGAACGGTTCCATGTGTGCGATCGAGGGTATCATCTCCCCGAACGGACGTATCCTCGGTAAGATGGGACACAGTGAGCGTATGGGTAACGGCATTGCCAAGAATATCCCGGGTGAGAAAGATCAGAAGATCTTCGAGGCCGGTGTACGGTATTTTGTAGGATGAATAAGCAGGAAGTTCTGTCGATACTGGATCAGTATGGCCTTTCGGCCAAAAAGAGCCTGGGGCAGAACTTCTTGTGTAATGATGACGTGATCGGGGAGATCCTCGATCTTTCGGAACTTGATAAAACGAAGACATGCCTTGAGATCGGACCCGGTCTCGGGGCATTGTCGGAAAAAGCGGTCGGTCTTTGCGGCACATATGTGGCTGTGGAGATCGACACCAGGTTTTCGGACCGCCTTCATGCGATCATTGAAGATAAAGGCGGAACGGTGATCTATAAGGATTATCTGGCACTCGGAAAAGACGATCTTCCGGATCCGGAGTTGACGCCGGATGTGATCCTTTCGAATCTTCCGTATTATGTCATGACACCTATTATGCTGAAGGTTATGAAGGATTTCCCGACCTGCAGGAAGATGGTCTTCATGGTGGAGGAAGAAGCACTGGATCGGATCTTTGCCCGTCCCGGGACGAAACAGTATGGTCCGCTGTCGATCCTGACAGATCTCTTCGGTAGAAAGAGAAAGTGCTTCAACGTCGATGGCGGAAGCTTCTATCCTGCGCCGAATACGGTCTCATCCGTGATCGAGATCGAAGCGGAGGAAAATACATGGAATCCGGAATGGATCGGATTCGTGGAGAGTGCTTTTGCATTACGGAGAAAGACACTGGTCAACAGTCTTTCGTCCGGCGGGAAATATAGTAAAGATAAGATCCTCTCGGCGCTAGAAGCACTGGGAATGAAGGAAACAGTGAGAAGTGAGGAACTGCAGCCGGCGGATCTTACCAAGATGTATGAGATCCTAAACGAAGGAAAGGATGCGAACTGACATGGGATATGAGCGTATATCGGATTCTCTTTTCGAGAAGTATTCTTCTTCTGAAAAGGGAAAGACGAAGTCGAAGAAGAGTAAGAAACAGGAAAAACCGGCAATCGCAGAGTATCTGCAGCTCCCTCGTGAGAATGAGCCGAAGGTAAAAAGAAAGTCTAAGAATCCTTCTGAGAAGTATCCGCAGACCCTGATGATCCGTATCGCCGGTATGAATTACCGTTTCCAGGTGGACTCGGATATCGAAAAGGCAAAGACGCTCTACTGTGCCAAGATCGCCAATGATCTTCTGCAGGAAACGCTTGATGAAAACCCGATGATCCCGACAAATCAGGCACTTATCCTCGCTTATATGGAGGCCTGCTTCCGCTGGCAGAATGAGGTACATAAAGCTCCTGAGGAAAAAGAGAAGGAAGAGCCGCTGCTTCCGCTGGAACAGTACTGCAAAGAAAACAATATTCCGAAGGAGATATTATGAAAAAACCGGAACTTCTGGCCCCGGCGGGCTCTATGAATATGCTCCGCGCCGCAATAGATGCAGGCGCGGATGCTGTATATCTCGGTCTGGATCAGTATAACGCACGTATGCATGCGGAAAACTTCACGCTGGAGACACTTCGTGAAGCACTGGATTATGCGCATCTTCGTAATTCCAAAGTCTATATCACGCTCAATACTCTCATCGATGACGATGAGATGATGGATGCGGTAGAGCTGGCACTTGCCGCCTATATGAAAGGTGTGGATGCTTTTCTCGTTCAGGATAAGGGCCTTGCCTCTTATCTTGCTGAGCATCTTCCGCAGATCCCGCTGCATGCGAGTACACAGATGAATGTCTTTTCTCTTTCCCATAGTGAAGAGATGAAGAAACTCGGAATGAAGCGTGTCGTACTCCCGAGAGAACTCTCTATGGATGAGATCCGCGCCAGAGCGGAGCTTTTCCATGATAACGATATCGAGGTCGAGGTATTCGTCCATGGAGCGATGTGCGTGTGCTACTCCGGACTTTGCCTCTTCAGTGCGATGAATAAGTCCGGCTCCAGATCCGGTAACCGCGGATCCTGTGCACAGCCCTGCCGCCAGAGCTATCAGCTGTGGGAAGGGAACCGTGAGGTGGCAGCATCCGGGAAACCGATCCGCTCCGGAAAGCTCCTTTCTCCGAAGGACCAGTCGGCACTTCCTTATTTACGTGAACTCATGGATCTCGGTGTGGATTCTCTTAAAATCGAAGGCAGAATGCGAGATGAACAGTATGTCACCGCCGTTGTATCCGCCTACAGAAAAATGATCGATGCGATCTATGAGAATAAGGACTCGAAGGAAGTTCTCGAACAGGTTCGAAACGATCTTCTGATCACGTTCAACCGTGGCGGCAGCTTCACAACGCAGTATCTGCAGGGCAGAAAAGGTCCGGATTATCTGTCCGGTGAATATGTGGGAAAATACGGCCTTTACTGGGGCGATATCATTTCCGTGAGTGCAAAAGCCGGAACGATCAGCGTCCGCTCCTTCCTCCCGGATCCGCCGCAGAAAGGAGACTTCCTTTCGATCCGCGATAAAGAAGAAGAGATCGCGAGTTTTCCGCTCGGAAAGATCGATGTCGAGCGGGATATGTCTGTGGTAAAAGGACTTCATCCGGACGCGATTGCGAAGCTTTCGCGCGGCATGTCTGTCTATCGGATGAGTAAGAAGATCGAGATCCCGAGAGAGAAGCTTCGCCGCACACCGATCTGCGGTACGCTTCGTCAGGACGGGGATATGATAGTTCTTGATGTAATGGTGAAGGAGGGTGCTTTTGCCGGAGTAAAAGCTTCTTCAAGTGCAGAAATACAGGACCTTGGTGATAGCGAACCTCTGACATGGGAGCGCACGAAAGAACAGCTCCAGAAGACCGGACAGACGCCGTTTGCTTTTTCTGACCTTAAGAAAGACGGAGATTTCCCGATCGCGCTTCGTATCTCGAATATCAATGCGATGCGACGGGATGCGATGGCTTTCCTTGCGGAGAAAATCCTGGAAAGACAGACCTTAGGACGCTCTGAGAAATATGCATCCGGAAGTGAAGAGACCATCTCTTCCGAAAAACCGGAAAAGATGCATGTCGTTATTGCCGAGTATATCGATATGCGCCGCATCACATCAGGATATGCCTGCGGTGCGGATATTTATGTATTCCCAGCGCTTCAGATCGGACAGGCCGGAAGGATCAGCTATATCAATGAGCTCTTAAATTCGGAACCGCAAGCGAAGATCGCGCTGCGTCTTCCGGGTGCATATAAAGATGATATGATCGATGCAGTAAGCAAAGCCGGAAAACTCGCATCAACGCATGCCGGGGAGCGTTTCCTCGGATTCTTCGGTACGAATGCATCGGAAGGAACGGTCGGACTTACATCCGGAGCAAATATCTATAATCACTTTACATACATGTATGAAGAAGCAAAAGCACTTGACTTCCTGTATCTGTCCTACGAACTGACACAGGATCAGATCCGCAAGCTCGCGATGGACATCAGTGGTGAGGAGCTTCATGCATATATGTGTTTGCACCGCTATGGACCGATCGAGTGGATGCAGTCGGAATTCTGTCCGCTCGGACGCCATCAGGCACACTGCACGGTGTGCCGTGACCATCCGGAAACATCGATCGGAGAGAAGACTTCAGAGAAGAATGATCATCATGACGACCGCGTCGATGTCGTATGTTATCCGGGATTCTGCCGTGCGGATCTCTTCGGAAATGCGAGAAATACCGTGTCTGCAGAGACTGTCTCGGAGATCTTAAGGATGGGCGTCCCGGCTGCATCAGTCGTCCGCTTCATGAACGAGGATCAGGACGAAAGAAGGATGATCGTTGATGCCCTTCTGGATGATGATACTGATGATGAAGGAGAAGAGTGGTATGAGTACTGAGATTTTTGTGGAACGTATGCAGGATGATGCTGTCCTGCCGAAGTATGCCCATGATGGTGATGCCGGCATGGACCTTTACAGCGTATCGGATATCGTAATACGCCCCGGTGAGACGGTGCTTATACATACCGGACTTAAGTTTGCGATCCCTTACGGATATGAGGTACAGATCCGTCCAAGGTCCGGACTTTCCTTAAATACACCTCTTCGTATCCCGAATGCTCCGGGTACGATCGACAGCGGATATAGAGGAGAGATCTGTATCATCATGGAGAACACATCTCCGGAAAACTATTCCGACGGGAAGGTGCTTTCATTAAAGGATAAAGGGAATCAGAAAGGACCGTACCATATTCAGAAAGGCGACCGTATCGCGCAGATGGTCGTGGCAAAATACGAGACCTGTGACTTTACCGTTACCGATAATGTTGAAACTATCGGTATAAACAGAGAAGGCGGTTTTGGTTCGACCGGTGTGTAAGTCTGTGGTAAAATAGACTAATTCTGAAGAAGGGTGAAGTGACAATCTCGACGTATGGGAAGAGGTATTACAAAACGTGCAGGTAAACGGCTTTCGCTTTCCGGTCTTATCGTCCGTGTGGCGCTGGTCCTGAGTATCCTGGCAGCCGCGACGATTGCCGTGATCGTTATGACGACATCTACGGCAAACAACCTGATGAGTATTGAAAGTAAGCCGCTTCCGAATATCCCGTCCAACGTTCTTCCGCCTTATTCAGCTACCAGTTTTACATCCGCGGATGATCAGACGCAGTTGTCCGGATGGTTCTTTAAAACGGATGATCCGATCAGCACGATCATCGTAGTGCACGACACGCAGTCCAACCGCTTGCCGTTCAGTGTATCGATGGTACAGATGATAGAAGATTTCCTGAATATGCACTTCAACGTATTCCTTTTCGATCTTAGAAACTCCGGCGAGAGCGGCGGAACGATATGCGGGTACGGGTATCTGGAGTGGCAGGATGTGCTTGGGGCGATCAAACATGTAAAGAAGATCTCGGTAACGAAAAACGTAGTGCTGTATGGAATCGGTTCCGGTTGCAGTGCATGTCTTCTTGCGATGGATAAACTCCCGCCGTCACTTGATACGGAGGTCCTCGAAAACTATAACAAGAAGATCGCGGATCTCGGCTTTGATGAGCACTATATCACGGGTATTATCCTGGATTCGCCGGCGAAGAACTCCGATGATTACATTACTCCATTCGTCATGAAAAAGTCGAAGATGGCTTTTATCACGAAGAATTTCGTCCCGTATGCTATCCGCGTATCTTCCGGTGAGTCCGGAAGTTTAAACCTTGCGGCGAAGATCTCGAGACTTCCGATCCCGGTATGTATTATCTACGGAGGCCGTGATACCTTTGTCGGATCAGATAAGATCGGGCAGATCGTGGAAGAAAGAAAACGTATGAATCCGAATACAACGATGGCGACGATGATTTCCGGCGCCGGTTATTGTGAATCGTATATGATCGATCAGAACGGCTACAGGCAGGCTCTGAAGGACTTCCTGCAGCAGTACTTTATATAGAGGCGTAATATGGCAGTATTGACATTAGGAATTGAATCATCATGTGATGAAACCGCGTGTGCAGTCATCGAAGACGGTCGCATCGTCCGCGCGAGCATGATCGCGTCGCAGGCGGATCTTCACAGTCAGTACGGTGGTGTTGTTCCTGAGATCGCGTCCCGTATGCATGTCGAAGCGATCGTTCCCGTGATCTCCGAGACGATGAAGCAGGCGGATGTAAGATATGAAGATATCAATGCCGTTTGTGTAACAAAAGGACCCGGTCTGGTGGGGGCGCTTCTTGTCGGTGTTTCCGCTGCAAAAGCACTTTGCGAAGTAAAGAAGATCCCTCTGGTAGGGGTAAATCATATGGCAGGACATATTGCCGCGAATTATTTATCTGATCCATCGTGGGAACCGCCGTTCCTCTGTCTGGTCGTTTCCGGCGGACATAGTGAGATATTGCTCGTCAAGGATTATTCTGATATGGAGTGTATCTGCAGTACCAGAGATGATGCTGCAGGTGAGGCTTTTGATAAGATCGCGCGAGTGATCGGTCTTGGTTACCCAGGTGGTCCTAAACTTGATAAAGCAAGTAAAACAGGGGATCCGCATGCTTATACTTTTCCGTCGCCGAAGATAACGGATTCGCTGGATTTTTCATTTAGCGGGATCAAGACGGCTGCACTCAATATGATCAATCAGGTCAGAATGAGCGGGGAAGACGTAAATATCAATGATTTTGCGGCTTCCTATCAGGATGCGGTCTGTTCGATTCTTTGTGACCGTCTGGAAAAAGCGGTAAAACAGACCGGAATGAAGAAGATCTGCCTTGCCGGCGGTGTTTCCGCGAATTCATGTCTAAGAGCGAAGGTGGAAGATCTTGCCCAAAGAAAACACTGCGCACTGTGCCTTCCGAAGATGGCCTACTGCACAGATAATGCCGCGATGATCGCTTCAGAAGGCTACTATGCTTTCATTTCAGGTGTGCGTGACAATCTGGATATGAATGCATATCCTTCACTGGAACTTGGAGGTGTCTATGGCAATTAAGAAAGGAATCAAAGTCATTGCTGAAAACCGTAAGGCTTTCCATGACTATTTTATAGATGAGAAATTCGAAGCCGGTATCGTACTTTCGGGAACGGAAGTGAAGTCACTTCGTGCCGGTAAAGTCAATCTTAAGGACAGTTATGTCCAGGTCAAGGAAGGCGAGATCTTCCTGATCGGCGTACATATCAGCCCGTATGAACAGGGGAACCGGTTTAACCTCGATCCGATGCGAACCAGAAAACTCCTGATGCACAAAAGCGAGATCATTCGGTTGTTTTCGACGGTGAAGCAGGATGGACTTACGATCGTTCCGACCAAGTGCTATTTCAAAGATGGTAAGGTCAAGTTTGAGATCGGTCTTGCCAGAGGTAAGAAAAACTTCGATAAACGTGATTCCGCCGCGGAGAAAACGGCGAAGCGTGACATCGACCGCGCGATGAAGGATCAGAGAAATCGCTCCTGATCCTTTTTCTTTTACTAATTATTTTGAGAAGTTCCCTTATTTGTAGTATACTTTTGTTGTATATCTGTTGGAGAAGATTGGAATGGGACTGGAACAGAAACAAAAGAAAGCGGTTTTTCATCCTTTATATTTCCTTTTTGCGTTCATCATGTGGATCCTGGTGGTCGGCTGGCTTGCGGTGATCTTTTCCCTTTCTGCCGAGACCGGTGATGCTTCTACGCTTCGTTCCCAGGAGCTGCTCCGCAGGTTCTCCAAATTCTTCCATGCCGATGTGAAGGAAGAATTTGTCCGTGGCTGTGCTCACATCTTTGAGTTTACGGTTCTTTCGGTGCTGGCTTATATTGCGATGTTTGCCACCAACCACATTCAGACACGTCTGGATCAGCCCGGCATAAGATTCCTCGATAAATTCAAGAATGATAACGAAGTATATATTGCCGTTTCCCTTTGGATCACGGCGCTTTCCGCATCTGCGGACGAGTATCATCAGATTTTTGTAGATGGCCGCTCTTCCAGCCTGTTCGATGTATTCCTGGATATGTGCGGTGCGGTCGTGGTTATGCTTATAATCCGTATAGTCGTTTCTATCTATGTATATGTGAAAAATAAAAAAGAGAATATGCCCCTGATCACTCAGGAAGCGAATGTGGAGGAGATGTGATAAATGGGTATCTTCGATCGCCGTAAGGAAAATGATAAAGAATCACCATTATGGAAAAATGCGTATATTCCGTCGTATAATTACCAGTCGGACAGTAATGGAAATGCTGCCGCATCCTTTGCGCTGAATGAGGGTATTGCCACCCGTCTTCTGAAGAAGCCAAAGGAGTTCTATGAGGATACAGATCGTTTTCTGCTGCTTCTTATCAGCTCCACCGATAAGAAGATCCTTGGCACTCTTCCTTATGATAAAGCGCTCAAACTTCTCGATCCTTATAAACTGGAGGAAACAAAAGAGGAAGTGATCATTCGCCCTCTGACGTATTCCGAGCTTTCCAGTCTGTTAAAGGGCTGATTCATTTACTGTTTTTTAGCACACAAAAAAAGGAGCGGTGATCCGCTCCTTTCTTGTTTTATTCAGTTTTCGATCATTTGTAGGTCGTCTTGCTCATGTAATCGTTATCTACGACACAGATGTAAGACTTGCCGGCATTTACTTCGATCTCGTTTCCGTTGCTGTCAAAGCACTTGATCGGATCATTCGGAGTCGGCTTTGTCCATGTGATGTTAATAAGCTTTCCATTGGAGACATAATAGCCGGATCCGCCTTCCTCGAAGTGGATATCCTTGTGACGCTCGGAGCTCTTGTCGTTCGGACGGGCAACGATAGGGCAGAAGATTACGAAAACGTTTGTGAAACTGATCTGTTTGTCCACATTGTCATCCATCTGCGGCTCACCGTTGTACTGGCTCTTGTAGTACACGCCTTCTGCGGCATTATAAACGAAGAGACCGTCATCATTGGTAGAAGAGAAGTATACGTTGATCTCGTTACAAGGTACAGAATCCTGCATCTTCGCTTTTCCGGTCTCTACGAAGTTAAACATCTTCGGCATCTCACCGGAAATATCGATCTTATTCTTCTCGAAAGCCTTCAGAATGAAATCACCACGTGTAACGCCGCAGTGCTCCACACCGGTACGATGTCCGGGCTGGTTCATCCACTCACGGTCACGCCAGCAGTAGCGTCCATCCGGTACTTCATCCGCATCGTGGCCACGAAGGGAATCATAGATGTAATTGTTCAGGTCAAACCATACAATGTTGTTGCTCTTCACATGTGCCGGAACAGCTGTGTAGTCAGCACCCCAGCATACGAAGATAGCACCTGTGCCTGCACACATATCAGATGCGCCGACACGACCGCTACGTACAGCACCTACAAGCGGGATCTTGGAGATATCCGGGTACATGCACAGAAGACGTGTCTGACCGCCTTCGGTCTCATACTCGAAAATGACGGAAGCTTCCGTGGTTCCGCGCTGAGGATTTGCGACCTTGCAGTTGTTGACCGTGATACCGATACCTTTTTTACCCTTGTTAGCTTCATCGACTTCATAAAGTCCGGTGAACGGGTTCTCGATCATTCCGACAGGAGTGGTCTCTGACGGTTCTGTTGACGCAGTGGTCTGTGTCTCGGAAGAAGTCGTCGAGGGGGCTGTCGTCTCAGAAGAGGACTCGCCGTCGGATGTCCACCATGTTTCATAGCTCAGGGATTCTTGTTTCTTTTTACCGCATGCAGTAAGAGGTGATGCGAAAAGCATGAGTGACATCGAAAGTGCCACTAGTTTAGTAATCTGCTTTTTCATATTCTCTCTCCTTGTTTGTAATATGACTCTATTGTAACATAACCTTCGAAATATCAAGCACAACATTGAAATGTAATAGAAAATCGGTTAATATGTTCCATGTTAAGAAAGGGGATTATTATGCCTTCTAATAAGAAAAATCGGGATATAGCCGATTCAAATAATAAGGCTCCAAAGAAAAAATCAGCAGTTAAGATCCTGATCAAGGTTCTGTGCTATATTCTTTGCGCCGTTCTCGGCCTCGGAGTAGGTGCTTTTATATATGTATATAAAACACTTGGTGCAGTAGGCTTTGTAAATACACCTTTTGTAAGCGACAGCCAATACGAAACAATCGATTTTGATAATCTGGATGATATTGATCTTGAGTCCGGTGATGTTGCGTCTTCCTGGCAGGACGGCGGTCACACCCGTGTATATGTCAATAAGAAGTATCCTATTAAGAAAGTATCCCAGAAAGACAGTAAAGTCGAGAATATTCTGGTATTCGGTGTCGATTCCCGTGGAACGAAAGATGTTACCTGCCGCGCCGATGCGATCCTGATCGTTTCCATCGATAAGAGAAGAGATTGTGTGAAGATGATCTCTCTGATGCGTGATACCGGCGTTAAGATCGAGGGAAGATCTTCGACAGATAAGCTTACACATGCTTACGCTTACGGCGGTGTAGGTCTTCTGATCAATACGATCAATGAAAATTTCGGCCTGGATATCCAGCGTTTTGTTATGCTCGACTTCGGCAGCTCCTCCAACCTGATCGATATGGTAGGAGGCGTTGATATTGACGTTACCGCAGGAGAAGTTAAGTTCGCAAATCAGAACATTAATGAAGAAAATGCACTTCTTGGAACCAATGTTCCGCTTCTTACTCACGGCGGCCGTCAGACGCTTAGTGGTGTGCAGGCTACTTCCTGGGCGAGAATCAGAAGTCTCGACTCCGATTATGTAAGATCCGGACGCCAGCGTACACTTGCTATCTCACTGATGCATAAGGTCGCATCGTATAAGTGGACTGCGAAGATCGCGCTTTTGGAAGATGCAGCTGGTATGTTTGAAACGAACATGAATTCGAAAGATATGATGCGTCTTGCTACCGATGCGGTAGATGTTCTTGGTGAAGTTAAAGAGTATCGTGCTCCGGCAGATGGTATGTTCAAGGTTCAGGATAATCCTTGGATGATGATCGTTGACTGGAGTAAGCAGCTTCCTGATCTGCATCGTTTCATCTGGGAGGAGGAGTAACATGAGTAAAACTTCGTCCGCAGTTGTTTGCGAAACAAATCAGATTCTCGGAAAGAACCAGGAAAACGTTTATTTCCACAGTCTTTACCGTGTACCGGAAGAATTCGGATCAAGTTATATCCGTTCAGCCAAGTCCACCGCTCCGATTCAGATCTGCGCTGTTTTCTCCGCGCAGGGAGAAGATACACTTGCTGCTATGACTCTTCAGGCTGTTCTTGCAAAGATGCAGGAGATCACGGCGACTACGCAGCAGATGAGTGTTCTCGATTATGAGAGCTTTACGACAAAGGTCGTTAATGTTCTGAATAATACGGTATGTAATGAATCGATCAAGCATAATGGCGCGAATATCCGTGTCTCCATGTCGATGATCATTATCGAGGGAGATACACTCCGCGTATTGAATATCGGTAATACACATATCTGGATGTTCCGTCAGGGCAAACTGATCTCTCTTACAGAGAATCAGACAGTCGCACATCGGTATGTTCAGATGGGCGCTATCCCGAAAGATGCCGAATATACGCATGAAGGAAGAAATGAACTGACCCAGTATCTGGGAAGATTTGCGCAGGACGGTGAAGTACTGCCGGATAAGAAAGTTCATCTGAAACTGATGGATGGCGATGAGCTTGTCATGATCGGTACCGGATTGGATCAGGATGTTCCGATCCAGAAACTCGGTGTTGTTATCGCTCGCCCGACACAGCCGGAAACAAAGGCATCCGAGCTTATTTCCTGTGCGATGAAGCAGGGCGTTAAGGCAGGTCTTACTGCACTGGTCGTCCGTATCGAGAGTACACTTTTGCTCCCGGGTGATGCGAAGATCGAAGAGGCAGCAGTCACTAATGATCTTTCTGTTGCTTCAAAACCGATCGTCGCGGCAGCACCGGTTGCACCTGCTGTACCAGTTGCTCCCGTCCAGCAGCCTGCGTCAGCTGACAATGCGCCGACGATCCAGTCGGATGAACTGCGATACAGGATGAACCAGCAATTCCAGGAACCTCCGATTCCGGCTTTTGGTGATGAAGAAGAGGATGATGTTGATGATGAGGACTTTGAGACTCCTGCACGGTCACGTTCTTCCGAAAAGAAAAAGAAAGAGAAGAAGGGTTCTGCGTTGAAGAATATACTTATCGGATTACTGATCTTCCTGATCTGTGGTGTGGTCGGATATGCCGGAATGTATGTCCTGTTTAACATTGCGCACTGGAACGGTGACTTAAAGCCGATCGAGACCTCTGAACAGTCTTTTGAGGAACTTGATCAGGTAATGTATGCACTTTATGATGATACGGCTCTTTATGTGGAAGAGTCTCTGGATAGTCAGACGATCGATACATTGGCCCGAGGAGAGGCGATTACGCTTCTTGCTTCCAACGGAAGCTTTGCAAAGATCCGTAAAGAAAACGGCTTGATGGGCTATGTTCCGCTTGATATGATCTCCGAAGAAGACCCGACGATCGGTGAGAAGAGTGAGACCGAGTTTATCGACCCGACTCCGATCCCGACAACTCCTACCGAGATCACGAAGGCTACATCTCAAAAGCAGGAAACGGAACCTACATCCGCACCGGAGACATCCGAGAGTACTTCCGAGATCACTCCGCCGGGGTCCTCATCGGAGGCAACATCCGCACCGCAGAGCTCCTCTGAGGCAACTTCGGAATCCAGCGAGAGTTCTTCGGAGACGTCGCCTTCAGAGTCCTCTTCAGAACAGACTTCCAGTGAGTCTACCGAACCTTCTTCGTCCGAGGAGACTTCCTCCGAAACAGAGGCACCTTCCTCAGAGACAGAGGCACCGTCTGATCCGGCATAAGGTTCATTACTTTTTGTAACGGGATAAATTAAAGTTCAAGTTTTGCCATTTCCTCGATTTTAAACTCGCCGGGAAGTGGCAATTCTATTTCCGTCTTTTTCAGGACAGAGCGGTAAAAACCGAGCACCATATCCACGGCAAGGTAGCCGGATCTTCCATCTGCAACAGGGGAGGTGGAAGTGGTAATGGCACGGTACAGATCCGTATAGATCCCGTAGTGCGGATTCTTCGCGACCGAGATCAGGTAAGAAAGGCCATTTTGCTTGATATATCTGCGAAGATACTTAAATGCGAGATTCTTTCCCTTGGAAGTACGGATCGAATACGATGGCTTTCCCTTATAAAGAGAGATACGGATCGCAGCATTTTCCGTATTGATAAAGAACGATGCTTCATGTTCCTTCGGGAAAGTGGCAGTTGTTCCTTCGACCTGGCAAAGCGCGCCGTTGGCAAAGGTATATACGCCCATTGCCGTATCTTCGGCTTCCATATCACGGAATCTTCTTGCGATCATACCATTGACCGAGACAGCTTCCGAATTCATCAGATAGCACATCAGATCCAGCGCATGGACCGTCTGGTTCATCAGAGCGCCGCCGTCGCTTTTCCAGGTGCCTCTCCAGGCAGCCTGCTGATAGTACTCGTTCTCGTGCCCCCAGCGGACGATGACGGAGCCGTGTCCGGCTTTTCCGAAAACACCATTGACCATGTCCTCGTGAAGGAGGGATACGATCGGGAAATATCTGTATATATGGCCCATAGCGATGCGAAGCCCCTTGCTCTCTGCAAGTTCATAGAGCTCGCGGGAAGATTTATTACTCATCGTCATGGGCTTTTCCAGAAGGATGTTCGCATTTGCTTCGAGACAATCCTTAGCGATCTGGAAGTGAAGTCCGGAAGGGACAGTGATCGCCACGATATCGGGATGCAGGTCATTCAGCATCTCTTTATAATCGATATATGTTTTGATGGAAGCACAAACGTCCTTATACTTCTTGATCTTCTTTTTGCAAGCAGAAAGAAGGTGAGCGGGAGCATCCGGGTTGGTGTCCACAAGGGCGAGAAGAGAAAGCCGGTCAGAGAGCCCGGTGACAGCGCGGATATGCTTCTCGCTTACCCTGCCGCAGCCGATGATGGCGACTTTCAATTTATTCGTAATAGCTTCCTGAGACATGATTCTCCCCCGCTTCATGATTTGTCTATCGATATTCTAACATAATCGAAAGAGAAACCAACATAAAATGGTACAATATCAGTAGGATGCTTATAAAGGAGGCTTCTTTTCATGAATATGCTTGAATTGATCGAAAAGAAACGTGATGGCGGAGTCATCAGCAAAGAGGAGATCGAGTTTTTTGTCCGTGGTGTAACAGACAGATCGATACCGGATTACCAGATCTCCGCCTTCCTTATGGCAGTCCTCTGGAGGGGAATGAATGACGAGGAAACGGCAGATCTTACGATCAGTATGGCCAAGTCCGGAAAGATCTGCGACCTGTCAGATATTCCCGGCGTAAAGGTGGATAAACACAGTACCGGCGGTGTAGGAGACAAAGTGACTCCGATACTGCTTCCGATCGTTTCTTCCTTCGGAGTTCCCTGTGTCAAACTATCCGGCCGAGGTCTGGGCTTTACCGGCGGTACGATCGATAAATTCGAATCTATCGAAGGCTTCTGCACGTCGGTGGAACCTTCCGATTTCAAGAATAAGATAGAGAGATTCGGACTTCTTCTTGGCGGGCAGACATCAGACCTTGCCCCCTGCGATAAGTATCTCTACGCGCTTCGGGACGTGACGGGTACTGTGCCGTCGATCCCTCTGATCGCTTCGAGTATCATGAGCAAGAAGATCGCGGGAGGATCAGATGCGATCGTTCTGGATATCACCTGCGGCAGCGGTGCTTTTATGAAAGATATCGAATCAGCTAGAGAACTGGCCAGAAGAATGATCGCGATCGGTAAACTTGCCGGAAAACCTGTAACATGTGTGATGTCGTCGATGCAGCAGCCGCTGGGCATCATGGTCGGAAATATCCTCGAGATGCAGGAAGCGGTAAGTGTTCTTCAGGGAAGAGGAAGAGAAGATGTCAAGAACGTGGTTCTTACAATGGCTTCCGAGATGCTGAAGCTGACACCTTTCGGTAAAGGAAAAGAGATTGACGAGCTTAAAAAGCTCTGTAATGAGAAACTGGAGAACGGGGAAGCTTTCGCGAAATTCGGAGATCTGGTCCTCTCCCAGGGAGGTGTTCTCCAGTCTGACGGTACCCCGGTCTATGTCGATAAGTCATTTGAGGTCATGACTGTTTATGCTGAAAAAGACGGTTATATTTCTTCCTGCGATGCGCTGTCTGTCGGTGAAGCTTCCTGTCTTTTAGGCGCGGGACGTATGGAAAAGGAAGATGTTATCGATATGGGTGCCGGTATCCGTCTTTATAAGAAGATCGGAGATAAGGTCTCCCGTGGCGAAGAACTTTTCACGCTTTATACCGGTACAAAAGCACCTGTCAGTGACGACCGGATCGACGAAGCTCTTTTCCATATGCAGGATGCGTATGTGATCTCGGATTCTCCGGTTACTGCTCCGAAAGAGATCCTGGAAGTGATTTCATAGAGGTAGTTGCGAAGTCAAAAAATGATTGTTATAATCGAAAAGAACGAATGTTCACGTTTTGAAAAAGGAGCAGTGATATGATCATTCTAGGTATCGATCCGGGATATGCGATCACGGGATACGGCGTGGTGTCTTATGAAAAGAATCACTTTACCGTCATGGATTACGGTGCCATCACGACGAAAGCCCATACTCCTTTTGAACAGCGTCTTTTAACTCTGCATCAGCAGATGGATGCTCTGATGGAGCGTCATCATCCGGATGTGATGGCCATCGAGGAACTCTTTTTCGAGCGAAACACGACGACCGCGATCGGAACAGCGCAGGCTAGAGGTGTCGAGATCCTGGCAGCTGCGGAAGCGAACGTTCCTGTCTATGAATACACGCCGATGCAGATCAAGCAGGCGGTGACCGGTTACGGACGAGCGGATAAGAATCAGGTCTCACAGATGGTAAAGATGCTTCTTAATCTTAAGGAACTTCCGAAGCCGGACGATGTCACCGATGCCCTGGCGATCTGTATCTGTCAGGCACACACCGGTATCAATGCCGCATTTAAGGCGGTTTCCGGATATCAATACGGCCGTTATGGCAAGAAAGAGTGGGATATTTAATGTACGCATATATCAAGGGGACTTTTGTTTCTGTTCGTGGAGATAATATCGTTGTTGAGAATAATGGCATCGGTTATAAGATCTATATGCCGATGCTGCTTCAGGGAAGGATCGGTCATATCGGTGACGAGGTGTGCGTTTACACATATCACTATGTCCGCGAGGATGTGATCGCGCTTTACGGATTTCCGGAGCCGGAAGATCAGGATATGTTCGAGCTTCTGCTGACGGTAAGCGGCGTCGGCCCGAAGAGCGCCATCGGTGTCGTCGAGGTGTTAAGGCCTTCCGAGCTTGCCATGGCAGTCTTACAGGGAGATATCAAGAAGATCTGTACGGTAAAAGGACTTGGAAAGAAGTCGGCAGAGAGGATCGTTCTGGAACTGAAGGATAAGCTGAAGGGCTTTGATATGAGTTCTGTGGAGGATCTTGGGGATTCCTCCGCTGTGATTTCCGGTCCGGCGCAGAGTGAACTGGAAGACTGTATTTCCGCACTGGTCGTTCTCGGGTATCCGGCATCTGAAGCCAATAAAGCGGCCCGCTCCGCTTATGAAGACGGATTGAGTGTAGATGAACTGATCAGAAGATCGCTTCGTTTACTGGCGAAATAGTAGAGTATAATATGAAAGACCGCGCTTTGCGGCATGTCTTTCAGGAAACTGGCAGGAGAATATGGAGTTTACGGATTTTGAACATGATGAGCGTATGATCGCAAGGGAACGCCTCCCTGAAGATCGTGACGAGAAGAGTCTTCGACCTCTTACCTGGGCGGATTATTCCGGCCAGAAGCAGGTTACGGATAATCTGAAGATCTTTATCGAAGCGGCGATGCGCCGTGGAGAGGCGCTCGATCACTGCCTGCTCTATGGTCCGCCGGGTCTTGGTAAAACCACACTTGCCGGTATCATCGCGAATGAAATGGGCGTCAATCTCCGTATTACGACCGGTCCTGCCATCGAGAAGGCAGGTGATCTCGCGGCACTTCTTACCAGCCTTCAGGAGAGAGAAGTGCTCTTCATCGATGAGATCCACCGTTTAAATAGAAGTGTCGAAGAAGTACTCTATCCTGCGATGGAGGACTTTGCATTAGATATTATGATAGGAAAAGGCCCTGCGGCCAGATCGATCCGTCTGGATCTGCCGAGATTTACCCTGATCGGTGCAACAACGCGTGCCGGTATGCTTTCTGCACCTCTTCGTGACCGCTTCGGCATGGTGCACCGTCTGGAGCTCTATAAGCCGGAAGAACTGAAGGTGATCCTGAAAAGAGATGCTGACATTCTGAATATCGGTATCGATGAGGACGGCCTTGACTGCCTTGCCAGAAGATCGCGTGGTACTCCGCGTATTGCGATCCGTCTTCTGAAGCGTCTCCGTGACTATGCGGAGGTGCGCGGCGGCGGTGTGATCGATCGGGATATTGCCGAGTTCGGTCTCGAACAGCTGGCTATCGATGAGATGGGCCTCGATCTCACGGACAGAAGGATCATGAGTACGATCGCCGAGAAGTTCCTCGGTGGCCCTGTCGGACTGGAAACTCTTGCGGCATGCACCGGCGAAGATGCCGGTACGATCGAAGATGTGTACGAGCCATTCCTGATGCAGTGCGGTTTTATTGCCAAGACTCCCCGCGGACGCGTACTCGCACCTGCAGGATGGAAGCATCTCGGCCTTACGTGCCCTAAGGACCTCGATAAGCGTCTCACCGGAATGGGTATATCTATGAAGGGTTCGTCAGATCCTTCGCAGATCACGATCGATGAGATGATCGGTAAGAAGGAGAAGTAAGAAAAATGGAGACAAAGGATCATGGCAGGATGCTTCTTCATGCCTGTTGCGCGCCGTGCGCCGAATATCCGGTTTCCGACCTTCTGTCTTTAGGTGTCCGTCCGGATATCCTTTACTATAATCCGAATATCCATCCGAAGTTTGAATTCGACAGAAGAAAAGAGCAGATCGTTAAACTTGGAAGTATCTATGACCTTTCCTGCTTTTATTCGGAGGACTTCCGTATGGATGACTGGCTTTCAAAGGCTTGGGAAGGAAAGTATTCCTCCCGCTGTGAGATGTGTTATTCCATCCGTATGGACTATGTGGCGGAATATGCGAAAGAAAACGGCTATGACTGCTTTAGTACCAGCCTTCTGGTAAGCCCGTATCAGCAGCATGATTTTATCGCGAAGATCGCTTCGGCCAGTGCGGAAAAATACGGGGTAAGATTTGAATATTTTGACTGGAGACCGCATTTTAGGGAAGGCCAGACTATGGCCAGGGAACACGGCCTCTATCGTCAGAAGTACTGCGGATGCATCTATTCTCTGGAAGACTCTGAGTTTAAAGAGAAGATCATTGCGTCTTTTCCTGATTCCTGGGAAGCTTCGCGCTGACCAGAAGAGTATTGTATTCCTCGTAGATCACCATTCCCGGCTTGGCCTTCGGGATCTTTCTGACATGACTTACCGGGCAGTAATCGATCTCCACACGTACATCATATTCTGTCTTGGATTCCGACATCTCATTGGCAAAAGGCTTATTGCTCCGTGAATAGTAGGCAGCGATAGAAGCAGCTTCGGTAATTGCTTTATCGGAGGGTGCTTTTCCATAGGCGCGGAGAATAACGTGTGTTCCTGGAATATTCTTGGCATGAAACCACAGATCATCTTTGGAAGCGACATGAAAAGTAAGGTTATCATTCTGGATATTATTTCTTCCGGATAATACCTCAAGACCGCCATCAACAGTGAATTTTCTGGGAAGAGAAGGATCTTCCGCTTTTTTCGCGTTGTTCATCTTATTCTTTTTTGATTGTGCCGCTTTCGCCGCTTGTCTCAGATTGCGCGAAGAAACCTTGCCGGACTTGGATTTACCCGGATGATAGACCTGTTTTTGATCCGATCTTCTTGATGCATTATCTTTATCAGAAGTAAGAGATGTCTTTATTTCATAGTCGATGGCGGAAAGATCATCCGGCTCGCTAGCCGCATCTACCGCCTTAAGAAGAGAATCCAGATAGGAAACTTCATCTTTTTCGGTCTCGATAAAACGAAGTGCAGACTCTCTCCGGCTTATCTCTTTGCGGTATCTCTTAAGATATAACTGTCCCTGTTCGGAGGGCGTCATTCCCGGTTCCAGAGAAAGGGTGGTCGATTGACCGAAATCGGGATAATCCGGGATCGTAAGCACGGTATCGTCCGGGCGGATCAGGTACTGATAGGCTAAGACCAGTTCCCCCTCAAGCTTCAGTTTCTCGGCATTTTCGGTCTCCCGAAGATCGGCCTCATGGATCGAAAGCTTCTTTGAAGCATGGTTAAAGGCATTATTTAAGATCGCACGGATCGATCTGCGCTTGGCTTCAAAATTCGTCCTCTGGTCGGAAAAATGCTGGACAATGTCCATGGCTTCGGAAATCGTTCCGGCATCTTTACGGATTCCGGCGTCCTGTAAGGAGAGGGCATGCCAGTCCTTCGGTTCGCCGTCGATATAGAAAACGGCCGGATGGCTGTGGAGTGTACATATCGACGACAGAATATCGCGGCAGACGGAAAGAAGAGAGCTCGTCTGATCTTCGGAGAGAGAGGACAGAGAGCATCTCGGGTCGTTTTTGGACTGGAAACAGATATCATTTGCCAGAAGAGGAGAGAATCCGAGAAGAGAGTCCAGCAGTGCTTTTGCCAGTGGACGGTGCATCGAGTCAGGGAGGATCGGTAATTCGCCTTTTTCCACCATGGCGAGGGCATCGTCAGGGGAGATCTTCCCCTGGACCGGCGGTGCTTCATAGATCCTGGCCGGCATGATCTCGCGGACGCGGCTGGTGCTGCTGTCAACATGGACAAGTGCGTCGATGATACGGTTCTCCGAGTTTAAGAAGATGATATTACTGTATCGCCCCATCATCTCGATGACGAGTTTCTTGGTGGAAGTATCATGCAGCTCGTCGGTGACAGAGATGGAGATCTCGATGATTCGTTCGTAATGCGGGCAGGTAACACTGATGATACGGGATCCCTGGAGATGCTTGCGAAGAAGCATACAAAAATTCGGCGGCATCTGGGGATTTTCCCGCATATAATCCGTCAGCTGTACCCGAGGGCTCTGCGGATCGCAGCTCAGGAGCAGTTTGATGTTACCATTTTTATTACGGACGATAAAAAATATATCGAAACGTGATGGCTGATAGATCTTGTCAATGCGCGCATCCTGAAGGTTTTCATTCAGTTCGTGCGCCAGAAGATGAGTGGAAATCCCGTCTAAAGGCATATGTTATTCCTCAGTCTCAGGATCGGATCCGTTCTCTTCGAGAATATCTCTCTGTTTCCAGCGGTCGATGATAATGTAAGCGATCCAGCCGATCAGCATCGCGGCAATGATCTCAACTCCCAGAACCGTAAAGAACAGGTGATAATGATTCATGGCGATAAGAAGATCCAGACCGATAAGGACCAGGATGGCCAGGAGAAGGTACAGTGCTTTTCCCCAGGAATAAGACCATATCACAGAATAGAGAGGCTCTTTCTCGACGACAGGCTCCGGACGGCGCGCGGGCTGCCTGGAGGAGCGCGAAGAAGCCGGCTTCTTGGAAGAAGAGCCGGATTTCGAAGCGGAACGATTACTCGTGGTTGTTTTGCGCTGTGCCATGATGCCGCCTGTTAGGAGTTACCGGACATATCTTTCAGATCACCCTTGCTGGCAAGGAGTTTCTTGATCTTGTCGGTAGGCTTGATAAGATTCGACAGGGAAGAGTCGTGGTTGATCGCATCGATCAGAAGAGCGACGAACTTGCTCATATTAACATCTGCAAACCAGGGAGCTGCAAGGAGTTCCGGTCTTCTGTAGATCAGATTGGTCGCAAATACCTTGGAGATGATGCCTTCTTCATATGCTTTGTCGAAGTGTTCAACGCCCTCGGTGAAAAGACCGAAGGTTACTGCGCAATAAATGTTTCTCGCACCACGCTGCTTCATCTCACGGGCGATATCCAGCATGGAATCACCGGAAGAGATCATGTCATCGACGATCAGGATATCCAGTCCTTCAACGGAATCACCGAGGAATTCGTGTGCAACGATCGGGTTTCTGCCGTTTACCACGCGAGTATAGTCTCTTCTCTTATAGAAAGTACCCAGCGGAACACCGAGCATGGATGCAAAGTACATAGCACGGGAGATACCGCCTTCATCCGGGCTAATGACCATGAACTTGTCTTCTGTGAAGTGAAGATCCGGGATGGAACGGTACATCTCTTTAATGATCTGATAGGTAGCCGACAGGCTCTCAAAGCCGGAAGTCGGGATAGCATTTGCGACACGCTCATCGTGAGCATCGAAAGTGATGATGTTTTCAACGCCGAGATTGTAGATCTCTTCGAGTGCAAAAGCGCAGTCGAGGGATTCACGGGAGTTTCTCTTGTGCTGGCGGCCTTCGTAAAGGAACGGCATGATGACGTTGATTCTGCGGGCTTTACCGGAGCATGCGAGAATAACACGCTTGAGATCCTGATAGTGATCATCCGGACTCATGTGGTTTGTCTGGCCGAACATCTTATATGTGCAGGAGAAGTTGGTTACATCGCTGATGATGAACAGGTCGTGACCACGGACAGAACTCTGGATGACAGCCTTACCTTCACCGGAAGAGAAACGCGTGTTCTCGACGGCGATTCTGTAGTCCTGACGATAGAAGCCCGGGTACTTGCTGATGAACTCCTGCTCCTGATATTCGGATCTGCGCTTATTGAGGTACCAGTTAACTTTATCGGTGAATTCCACACTGCCTTTGAGTGGAACGAGAGCGATAGGTCCTACAGGAGCCATCGGGTTATCACCATACTGGTTATAACGGGAATAGGCGCCCTCATCAGGTCCCTGTGCCAACTGTTCCAAAATCGGATTCTTTGCTTCTGATTCACTCATTTTCCTTTACCCCATCAATTCTTCGATTCGAACTTGTCCAAGAAGAGAGTCATATTTCTCGATCGGACTTATCAATTTACCTATAGATTCATCCACATTTAGTGCATCGATGATGCGTGCGACGAACGGTGTCATATTTACATCCACATACCATGGCATATCAAGAAGCGCCTTAGGTCTGTAAGTAAGATTGGTGCAGTAAACCTGTTTGATGATATTGTTCTTATATGCTTCGTTAAACGGCTCAAGACCATCTGTGAAAAGTCCAAACGGAGCAGCACAGAAGATGTTTCCCGCGCCTCGTTCATGCATATAGGTCGCAGTACGGATCATGGTATTACCGGAATTGATCATATCATCGACGATCAAGATATCCTTTCCTTTCGGATCATCACCTAAGAAACGGAAGGACTTGATCGGATGATTTCCTTCGTCATCCACCTTCGTGTAATCACGGTCACGGTAGAACATGCCCAGAGGAAGCTCAAGCATGGAGGAGTAGAAGATCGCTCTGGATACGGCAGTTTCATCCGGGCTGACGATCATCATGTTGTCTTTGTTGATATGAAGACCCGGATTTTTGGAAATCAGGGTACTGATGATCTTATATGCGGATTTCGGCATTTCGATTCCCATAAGAGGTACAGCATTGATGATACGCGGATCATGCGGATCGAAGACGATCAGATTTGCAACTCCGAGATTATACAGGTCTTTCAGCATCTGGGCGCAGTCAAGAGATTCTCTCGTGATGGAGTGATCCTGACGGCCTTCATAGAGGAAAGGCATGATTACATTGATACGGCGGGCTTTGCCGCTGACAGCCATAATAATACGCAGAAGATCTCTGAAATGATCATCCGGGCTCTTGAAGTGAGGCTGTCCGGACAGTGTAAACTGCTCATCATGGGAAAGAACATCTGTGATGATGTATATATCATGACCTCTTACGGTCTGATTCAGTGTGACTTTACCTTCGCCGGTGGCGAAACGGGTGATCGTAGCAGAAATAGTAAAATCCCTACGTAAGTAGCCTGCGCTGTTTACATAAGGACTATAATTGTTTTGCTGCTTAAGAAGCCTTTTTTCGTATAAGATATTATTTACCTGACGGACAAATGCCTCATTTGAGGTATGGGAAATGATCCCGATCGGTCCGAATGGTTCCAAAAGGTAGCCGCGATAGTCAAAAGAATCAACAGGACTCGGTGTTGACATATTCTCAGGCATAGGATCCTCCACAAAAGCAATCTAGCAATCCGCTACAGATTTAGTATAACCCTAATTTTTTTGTTTTGGTACTGTTATCTTTTGTGAATTATCGGAAAAAATTATCCGTTATATGGGTAAAATGCATATAAAAATCATTTGCGATTCTGTGGTAATCTTTTAGGACTAACGAACTGTATGGTATTATGTATGGGAATTCAGGGAGGAAAGATATGAGCATTCAGTTTAGAAAGACCAACTATTGGGGAGCAGCTGCAGATCTGGCTTCCTGTCCGCCGCAGGATCGCCCGGAGATCGTTCTTTCCGGTAAGTCCAATGTCGGAAAATCATCCCTGATCAATGCCCTGGCAGATAACAAAAAACTTGCAAGAGTTAGCGCCACCCCCGGTAAAACCCGACTCGTCATATATTTCAATGTGGACGATAAGCTTTATTTTGCGGACCTTCCGGGGTATGGATATGCCAAGGCAGCCAAAGATGTCAAAGAGAAGTTCAATAAGCTCTGTGACCAGTATTTCACCTCGGGACGCAGGTTTTCTCTGGTCCTTCATCTTATTGATATCCGTCATGCTCCTTCCGCGGATGATGTCCGTATGCTGGAATACATGAATCAGCAGCAGATCCCGTATTTCCTCGTCTTTACAAAGTGCGATAAGCTGTCAAAGGCGCAGATCCGTAAACAGCTCGGTGAATTTGCCAAAATCCTGGATTTCCACGAAGATGCCAGGTGTTATGCGGTTTCTGCTGAAAAGAAGATCGGACTGGATGACCTTCGTAATGGCATAGAGGAATTCCTCAGTGACGAATTAAACGATCAGTAAATCGTACTATTTCCTGGAAAACGACGAATTCTCGTCGTTTTGTCATATTTTGTCGAAAAATCATACACCAAGTTTTCTCTAAGAAAGGTTAGACTTTCCTTACTTGAATGAAAAAGGAGAAGCCCTGATGGATGTTTATTTGCCGCATATGCTGAAAAAACGGTCAAATACGGGTTTTTCTATCTCAAAATGGCTCGATCTCAGCTATTCGACTGCTTTAAAGAGACCTTTAGTCTGTATTTTGGTGTCATGTACGATCGGTGCATATCTTGGTTTTTTCTGTCCCGCAGTTCCAAGGACGCTCTCGATCATGTTCTACAGTTTCACTGTTCTGGCTGCTCTCACACGGAGAAATCCCTGTTTTCAGGAGATCTTTGTGATCCTTATGTGTGTGATCGGGTTTGCTGTTTTTCTTTCTGCATTCATCTTGTGGGGAAAAATATTATCTGATCCCAAGGCTTGCGGGTACGAAGGATCGGCCAGAGTCGTCTCTGTAAATGCTTCTGATGAAGGATCTAAAAACATTCTTTTGAAACTGGATACCGGTGAGAAAGTGATCTTCTATACGGATGCTGTCTATGATTATGGGGATGCGTTGACATTAAGATGCACTCTTCGTCCGATCATTTCTCATGGAAATCCCGGAGATTTCGATGTCCGTTCGTATTATTACCGCAAAGGTATCGTGCGTCAGGCAGCAGATCCGGAAGTTTTGAGCATAGAGAAAGGGCAGTTATCTATGACTAATCTGGGGTTCCGTTTCGGTGCCAAGGTCAGACGATACTGTTACCGTATATGGCTTGCAGCGACAGATGAGGATACCGCGGCTCTTTTATCAGCGATCATTGTCGGAGATGATTCTCATCTGACAAGTGATGTCAAAGAAACGTTTAAAAGAAGCAATCTTTCACATATACTTGTTGTCTCCGGTGCTCATGTCGGGTATTTTTCAGCAACAGTCGGTATGCTCTGTTCAATTTTGTTCAAAAACAGAAAGAAAATGCTTATCTTATCTGTTTCTCTGGCATTATTCGGTTTTGTTACCGGATGGGGAGGATCAGCTGCGAGAAGCATATTGTCTTACATAATCGTCGGGTTCCTTTCTTTTGAAGAACGTGCCATAGACAGACTGTCTGCTTGTGCGCTCAGCGCTCTGATCATTATGGTTTTTGATCCGTTCGCTGTGTTTTCCTGGGCGATCCTTCTTTCATTTGGCGCAACATTCTCGATCATGCTTTTCCATCAAAGAGCTTTCAAGAAGATAAGAAAGCGGTTTCCTGTTCTTCCCGAAGAATTATGTACGGCGGTCTCCTGCTTTATTTGTGCGCAGATCGGCATGCTTCCTGTACTTTTCTGCCTTAGCGGAACGATCTCGTTAAATTCTGTGATTGTAGTTATTTTTGCAGGTTTTCCGTCAGAGATCATCTGTAGTCTTGGATTTTTGCTTACGCTGCTGTGTATGATCGTACCCCAAGGTGTCCATAAACTGCTTTTCCTTCCGGTCCGGGGACAGGTAAAATTACTTAAGAATCTTGCAGAAATCGGTGAAATGGACGCTTTTGGACGACTATATCTTAGACATATACCTATAGTTCTTCTGATTGCTGTGGTCTGTTTTCTTTTGTCGAGAGTTATGAACAGCGGCTTTAAAAGAAGAATTGCGCTGTTTTCCTCGGCCCTTTCGATATGCGTGTTGGTGACAGGGGCGATATTCTTCCATCCGAAGCGATCGTACATATATTTCCTTGATGTGGGTCAGGGAGATTGTGCCTTGATTGTTCATAATGACTATTCGGTATTGATCGATGGGGGAAATATGGGAAATGGCGAAACGATCCAAAATACGTTGGACCATCTCAATATTTCCGGAATCGATGTGGCTTTTATCTCGCATCTCGATACGGATCATATATCCGGGATCCTCGAGCTTTGGAAAAATGGACGAGTGAAAATGCTGTATTCTCCGTTTTGGGATGAAAGCAGCGAGATGGATCAGCTCAAGATGTCAGGGCTTGATCTGCCGGGTAAGGTGGAAACACTAGGTAAAGGGAAGACGGTAAGAATCGATGATGACCTCTGTTTTGAGGTGCTTTGGCCGGACAAGGCTACTGATGGCGGAAATGATGACTCTATGGTACTTCTTTGTGATCTATATGATACGAGGATATTATTTACGGGAGATATCACAGAAAATGTTGAAAAGAAGCTTGATTCCGCTATTCCGGACCACATAGACGTTCTAAAAGTAGCGCATCATGGCAGTAAATTCTCCACGTCGGATATATTTCTAAATGAAGTAAAAATTGATGCGGCACTCATCAGTGTGGGGTATAATCATTATGGGCACCCGTCCAAAGAGGTTCTTCAGAGGTTAAGAACACATAAGATCCGCTATTTCAGAACAGATGAGCGGGGATGTGTGCTTCTAAAGGTCTTTGAAGAAAAATGGCAGATGGATTACTACTTTTAGTGTGAGGATATATGGCAAGACAGGAAAAAAACAGCAATTGGAAGAATTACGCGGATGTTGTCGCGGATATAAAGAATGATAGTGCTTCCAGGATCTATCTTTTGTCCGGGGAAGAGAAGTACCTTGTTGATAAAACAGTTGCTGAAATGAAGAAGAAATGGATCGCACCCGGTGCGGAAAGCCTGGATTTCTATCTGAAGGATCAGGCTAATGCCGATATGCCGCTGGATGAATTCCAGTCCCTTGCCGGTACTCCGCCGTTTCTGTCGAAATACCGTATGACCGTGCTCCGTAATACCGGTTTGTTTTCCACAAAAGCACCATCCCAAGCAGCTGATATAGAAAAATGGAAGGGAGCCATCAGTTCTGTTCCTGAATTTGCTTTAGTGATCTTTGTCGAAGATAAAGTTGATAAGCGGAAGAAACAGCTTCTGGACGCGGTTTCCGGTGTCGGAATACTGGCAGAGTTCAGTCTTCAGGACGAGGATATGCTTGCCAAGTGGATCAAGTCATCTCTGGCCAGGAAGAATATCGCGATACCGGCGAATTGCGTGTCCAGTCTTATCAGCAGGACGGACTCTTCGATGCGCATGATCGAGAATGAAGTGACGAAGATCATGCTGTATTGTGAGAATACAGGCGTAAAACAGCTTGATCTGAGCCTTCTTAACCGTCTCTCTATTCCGGATGTTCATGCTTCTGTCTTTAATATGACGGACGCGATCGGTCAGAAACAGCCGGGACGTGCGATGGAGATCTTAAATGATTTGATCATTTTGAAAGAGGCGATCCCCAAGATCCGCCTTATGATGGCAAGGCACATCCGCCATCTCATCTGCGCCAAGGAGATCGGGAATGCTTCAGAAATAGCATCTAAGCTGAAAGTCCATCCGTTTGTAGCCAGAAATCTTGTTTCCCAATCAAGAGGATTCACGATACAGCAGCTGGAAAAGATATACTTCCTTTGCTTTGAGTCTGACCAGTGGGTAAAGACCGGTAAAATGGAAGACCGGATGGCTATGGAAGTATTACTTTCAGCCTGTAGTCAGGTATGATTTGTAATTGACGGAATATAGGAATTAAGATAGAATATCTTGGTATTTTACGATTGCGGAGGATAAGATGAGCAAAATTCAAATGAAAATGCCACTCGTTGAGATGGATGGCGATGAAATGACACGAATCATCTGGAAGCAGATCAAGGATATCGTCATTGAACCGTTTGTTGATCTGAAGACGGAGTATTTTGATCTGGGACTGCCTCATCGTGACGAAACAGATGATCAGGTTACGATCGATGCAGCAAACCGCGCCGCAGAACTGGGTGTAGCCGTAAAATGCGCTACGATCACACCGAATGCTCAGCGTATGGATGAGTACCATCTCAAGCAGATGTGGAAGAGCCCGAACGGAACGATCCGTGCGATTCTTGATGGTACCGTTTTCCGTGCACCGATCCTTGTAAAAGGAATCAGTCCTTTTGTTTCCTGCTGGAAGAAGCCGATCACACTGGCACGTCATGCATATGGTGATGTTTACCGTGATGTGGAAATGTATGTTTCCGGCAAAGCGACTGCGGAACTGGTAGTTACTTACGAGGACGGAAGAAAAGAAGTTAAAAAGATCCATGAGTTCAAAGGCCCGGGTGTAATTGAAGGAATGCACAATCTGGATGCATCTATCGAGGCTTTTGCGCGTTCATGTTTCATGTATGCTTTGGACATCAAGCAGGATCTGTGGTTTGCAACCAAGGATACGATCTCCAAGGTATATGATCATCGTTTCAAGGATATTTTCCAGGAAATTTATGATAATGAGTTCAAAGATAAGTTTGAAGAAGCAGGTATTACATATTTCTACACACTGATCGATGATGCCGTTGCACGCGTGATGCGTTCTGAAGGCGGTATCCTCTGGGCTTGCAAGAACTATGATGGTGATGTTATGTCTGACATGGTTGCTTCTGCTTGCGGAAGTCTTGCTATGATGACATCGGTTCTTGTTTCTCCGTCCGGTAAGTATGAGTATGAGGCTGCTCATGGTACTGTAACAAGACATTACTACCGTTATCTTAAGGGCGAAACTACTTCTACAAACCCGATGGCGACACTTTTTGCCTGGACCGGAGCTCTCAGAAAGAGAGGTCAGCTGGATGACCTTCCGGATCTGGTGGATTTTGCTGATCGTCTGGAGAAAGCATCGATCGATACGATCGAAGAGGGTGTTATTACCGGTGATCTTAATGCTCTTATGGATCACCCGAATAAAAAAGTTGTTGATACAGCAGCATTTTTGCATGCTATAGCAGACAAATTAAACTGATCTGGAGGTTTCTTTTATGAGCTATTTTGAAGACTGGACCAAACATTCTGAGACGGTCGAGAATGAAAACGATTATAAGGCGTACATTTCCAAGTATTATGAACTGGAAAAGAATGCATATGATGCAATCCTTACCAAGTATCCGGATAATGAGGATCTTCTCAATGGTAAAGCCGTTGATCTTGCTGAGAAACTCGGTTTCGGCAAGAGTGAGATGGAAATCTTTGTCGGATTCCTCGAGGGTGTCAGCACCAGCTTGACGGAGGAATATGATTATAAGTCCGTCACAGACGATTCTGATGTTTCCTTAAAGATCGACTATGAGAAGCTTTACTACAATATGCGTGATGCAAAGGCTGAGTGGCTGTACTCTCTGAAGAGCTGGAATAATGTTCTTACAGAAGAGAAGATGCAGGAGATCACGAAAAAGTATCGTGAAGATAACATCGCTCACGTGGAGAAGATCGGCAGAAATGATCCCTGCCCGTGTGGAAGCGGCAAAAAGTATAAGAAGTGCTGCGGTAAGAAAGAGAACTGATCTTTTCTTTATAACAACTTAATATGATGATATTGGGGCTTATGGCCCGTTAGTATCGGTTTTGACCCGACTATGAGATCGAATTGTATGACATTCAATTCTCGTAGTCGGGATTTTTTTGCGCAAAGGAGGTGAAAAAGTATGAAAATCAGTGAACTGCATCCCTCTGTAAGACCTTATGAAAGGCTGGAAACCTACGGTGCTGAGTCGCTTTCGGATGAAGAACTGCTCGCTATAGTGATCAGAAGCGGGACAAAAGGAAAGTCTTCAAAGGATATCGCTTCACAGCTATTGTCAAATGCTGAGAATCCGGAAGGCCTGAGCGGCTTATATAAGCTGACGTTAAAAGAACTGGCGGATCACGAAGGTGTCGGACGAGTAAAGGCGATCGTTCTCAAGGCCTGCCTTGAGCTGGGAAGAAGAAGCTTCATGATATGTGGCGGGCTAAACAGAATACAGTTACGCTCATGTGATATCGCGTCTGCATATTTCGAAGAGAAAATGGCCTTTTTGGACAGTGAAGAAGTACAAGTGGCACTTCTTGATAACCAGCATAGTCTTATATCACATCATGTGGTTTGCAAAGGCAGTGTAAATGGCGTCGGATTATGTTTCCGCGAGCTTTTCAGGATGGCGGTCAAAGAGAATGCCGCCGGCTTGATCCTCGCTCACAATCATCCAAGCGGAGATCCTACTCCGAGTGAAGAAGATATAGAAACAACAGTAAGTTTGCAGAAAAGCGGAAAACTGATCGGAATCAGCGTGATCGATCATATCATTGTCGGCCGGGGTATTTCGTTCAGTATGCTCAAAAACGGGTTAATGGAGGAAAACTAATATGAAAACAGAGAACAGAACAGTCATGGATAAGCTCTCTTTCAATGATTTTATGAAAGCGTTTCATGCACAATATAAGTATGGGATGCCTGATCTGAAAGACTTTATGATCACTGAACAGATAGTTCATAAGAATAACAGGAACCTGCATGGCATCATAATCAGGAAACCCGGGACGAGGATCGCTCCCGTGTTCTATTACGAAGATTTTTATGATGCATACAAGAAAGGCGCCACGATCGAAGAGTGTATCATGAAAATGACTGCTTTTGTGGTAGAGCGGGATTTTACAAACGAGTGCCTGGGTGAAGTTTTTTCGTCTTGGGAAAACGTCAAAGATCAACTGATCATAAAACTTATCAATTTCAGAAAGAACAAGGAACAGCTGGTATCTGTTCCCCATAAGATCTTCGGGGACATGGCGGTGGTTGTCCAGATCTATCTTGATGACCCGTCCATCGGGAAAGGTGCGGTTATGGTTGATCATGCACTTCTTGATATCTGGGAAAAGGATAAAGATGAGCTTTTTGATACTGCATTTGAAAACATGAAACAATATCGGATCAAATTAATCAATCTCCTTGATTTCGATATTGAAGAGCGGATTTCGGAAAAAGAAGCGCCGGAAATCTATGTGGTTTCGTATGACGCTCCGTTTCCGGGTTCTTCCGCGTTTCTTCAGACCAAGTATCTTCAAAGCTTCGCCAAGATGAAGGATTCTGACTATTATGTGCTTCCTGTTTCCGTTCATGAGGTGCTTTTGATACAGAAAAAGGAGGGAATAGTGGATGATATGCTTTTGGGCATGCTTCACGGAATCAATTCGGATAAGAATCTTGCGGATAACATGCTTTCAGAAGAGGTATTCTATCTTGACCGCAAATCAGAGAATATCAAGTACCTATTGGGCGATAAAGAGCTTTTGATTCAGGATCCGGGTACATAGTTTGTTGTTAATTGAACATGGCAGGGGAAATTGTGGTATACTTTACAAAAGTTTGCAGTGGAGGATGCCCGGATTGAGAAGATTATTTGAAAATAAACTGCTGATGCTGGTTTTAACGACCATTTTGCTGGTTTCTTTCATCATTTTCAGTGCGATTCCCGGAAGTCCGCTGGCAGGTGCCACAAAACCCCTGTCATTTATCATTGACCCGATTCAATCTGTGTTTCAGAAGATAGGCACGAAGTTTTCGGATTTTTATACTGCCATCGCCGATGGTATGGAGATCCGTAAAGAAAATGAGAGATTAAAAGAAGAAATTGCAGAACTCGAGTATAAGGTCCAGCAGGGTGAAGAGGCTCGTATTCGCTGGGAAGAGCTGAAAAGTGCATTCCAGATCCAGGATACATTTGAAAACTATCATATTCGTGGCGCATCCGTCCTGACTCGTGAGTCAGATGAATGGTTTTCCGTAATCAGGATCAATGTGGGTACAAAATCCGGTATTGATACATCTTCCGGTTCATATGCGGTCGTTGATGCCCGTATGCATCTTGTTGGCCGTGTTATGTCAACAGACCTGGATTCCTCGAAGATCCTCCCTCTGTACCATGAAGGATTTACTGTAAGTGCGAAGGTAAACCAGGTAAACGGTGCAACTGTACTGGTTTCCGGAGATATTGTATTAAAGAATGAGGGATTATGTGTGGTTACCAGAATTCCTTCAAATATTGTTTTAAAGCCTGGAACGGAATTGGTTACCAGCGGTGAAGGCGGCCTTTTCCCGGCAGGTATTCCTATTGGTACGATAGAGAGCTTTGATGATTCCGATCCGGATAATCATAAGGCGACCATGCGCCCGTATGTTTCCATTTCAGACATTAAGGACGTTTTTATCATGGTTCCGAATACTGCTGAAGAAGATACCGATGTTTCTGATAGTCTGCAGTCTTCTGTGCCGCCTGCCTCTGTTGTTCCGCCGGAATCGACAGAATCAGCAGAAACAACAAAACCTGCAGAAACGACAGAAACGGGTGTTGAGTCAACACCGCCATCTTCCGGAGAAAGTGCGGCATGAACAAGAAAGAAAGAGCAAGACAGATCATTGTATATGCTGTATATATTTTGAGCGTATGCTGTTTGCAGGTTACTTTCCCTCATGTGTTCCGCCTTTTTGGCCACACTTGTGATCTTATGCTCGTTTTTGTTGTCCTTTCCGGCTATCTGTTTGGAACGAAAGATGGAATTGTCGTGGGGCTTTTTGTCGGAATGCTCCGAGACTATTTTTCCGGACCGGTTCTCACCGGTATTGACAGAACACCGGTAGCAGTCCTGGGAATCGGACTTCTTGCTTTCTTTTATATCGGCCTTCTGTCGTCTGTTCTTTTCCGAAAGAGATTTAGAAGAAAGTATAATCAGGCGATAATTCAGGTAGTGGTTTTGTCTGCCATCTATTATTCTCTTGGACACATTATTTCGCTTTTCTATCTGAAGATCTCAAAGAATTATCAGTCTTATCATTCCGTCCGGTATATTCTTTTCTCGAGTATTTTGCCGCAGATCCTTGTAAATGTCATTGCTGCGCTTCCGCTCCTTTTACTTCTGCGATTTGCGGGTCCATATAAAAAGGGCATACGAGCCGGTCTTATTGACGGATATAGTATGGAGGACCGAAGATGGCAAAAAATCTGAAAGATGACAATTTATATGTATTTGATGAGGATCACATTCCTTCCGGTCTGGCGCCGAATAACGGAGGATTTGGCCGGCGTCTGATCGGTTTTTTCACCAGCCGGTATTTTGTGCTTGGCTTGATTTTCTGTATTTTCGGACTTTTGATCCTTATTAGAACTATATCTTTGCAGTTTTCGGATTATTCAAAGAAGATTTCTGCAGATTCTGTTGGTGTATCTCATCAATACGTTGTTCCTGCGCCTAGAGGCGATATTATTGACAGAAACGGCCGTGTGGTTGCAACAAGCCAGGAAACCAATGTGCTTATGCTCGCTAATTCCGGCCTTTCCGATGATCAGCTCAATAGTATGTGCCTCGAGTTATCCTATCTTTTCGACGAGTACAATTGTGTTCCGGTTGCTGATCTTGATGACTATTTTGCCGTTGAGCCATATAGATTTTTAAAATCGGACGAAGAAATCGCTTTGTGGCAGACAAACAGAAACCTTTTTGCCTTGAAAGAAGCGAATCCGAATGCAGTTGTTACATATTCCGATTCATATGTGAAGAGCGATCCGAGAGTTTTCTTCCTTTATCTTCGTAGAAAGTTTGCTTTGGACGAAAACTATAATGAAAATGAAGCGTACCGCATTATCCGTATAAGGTACCAGATCTATATGGATAACTGGTCGTTTCAGACCGGTACTCCGGTCAAAATCGCAAAAGATGTTCCGGAAGAGCTTATTCGTATGCTTTTGGAACAGAATTACCACTACATGGGAATTCTACCAAATAAAGAGTATCGGAGAATCTATACACCTCTTGCCAAGTATGAATCTCATGTCATTGGCTATGTTGGAAAGATCTCGCAGGAAAGACTTGCCGAGCTTGCACCTGTTGGATATCAGGCATCTGATCTTGTAGGTCAGGGCGGTGTAGAGGCGCAGATGGAGCGTTATCTGCATGGACAGTATGGTGAGAAGCCGTATAATATCTGGTCAACGGATGAGGAAAACGGCATCTTCTATGATTCTGCGTTAGGTATCGATCCACTTCCCGGTGCAACTGTTGAGCTTACGATTGATTCGAACATTCAGCAGGTTGGAATTAGTGCGATTAAGGATTTTATCGCGAACGCTCAAGAAGAAGAGGAAAAAAAAGAAGAGTCTAAACGTCATAAAACAGCCGATTCCGGTTCTTTTGTAATGATGGATGTCCAAAATGGCGAGATCATTGCCATGGGATCTTACCCGGATTTTGACCCGAACGACTTCGTATTATCGATGGAAGGTGATCCTCAGGCAAAAGTTCAGGTTAAATACTATCTTGGAATTGATGAATATCAGGATATTACAGCGGCTGATATGCCGATCTATAACCGTGCGATCCAGCAGATCTATCCGCCGGGATCCACATTTAAGATGGTTACAGCACTGGCTGCGCTTGACTGTGGAGTTATAACGCCTGCGAATAGTGAAGTTCGATGCGTAAGTCCGACTGATTTCGGTGGCATGCCCTGGAAGTGCCTCGAGAGAAAGGATGGAGGACATGGCCTTCTGGATCTGACATCTGGTATGGCTACGTCTTGCAATATTTATTTTGCAAGACTCGGTGTAGATACAACGATCAATGAGATCGACCGTATCGGAAAGTCTCTTGGTTTAGGTGAGAAGACAGGCGTGGACCTTCCCGGTGAGGACCCTGGTATCCGTGCCAATCGTGCGAATAAGGCTCGTCTTCGTCAGGGTATGACGGATGAGGATACGGACTGGCACGTTGCCGATACTGCTCAGGCTGCAATTGGACAGTTCGACAACTGCTTTACTGTCATCCAGCTTGCACGGTATACTGCTGCGATCGCGACAAATAAACTTGTTACACCTCATGTAATCAAAAGAGTTGTTGCGGCGGATGGTTCCGTTCTCTACGAGGGATCGACAAAAACAATTCCTCTCGGGTATAAGCAGGAGTATCTGGATGCGATTCATACCGGCATGGTAGCAGTTGCTGAAGATCCTCAAGGTACCGCACATAAGCAACTTGAATATTTCCCGATCAAAGTTGCATGTAAGACCGGTACGGCGGAAACAGGTTTTGAGGATATAAAAATGGAGTATTCAAACGGATTGTTTGTTTGTTATGCTCCTGCCGATAATCCCAAAGTCTGTATTGCTCTTTGTATCGAAAAAGGTGCTTGGGGAAATAAAACTATTGCTATCGCAAAGAAATTGCTTATGGCTTATTTTGGCGTTTCGGATCCGAGTCAGCAAGCAACTCCGGAAGAAGATGCTCCGCTGGGAGATGTCAGTGACAAGGAGCCTCTTAATGAAACAAATCAGGATCAGAACCAGGATCCTGAACAGAAAACGGATAAGAAACCTGATCAGAATCAGGAGTAGGGGTCCGTTTTTTTGCAGCGCTTTATGCAAAATAGTAAATTTTAGTTGCAGATTCTCCCTTGAATTAGTAGAATATATATATACTTTTTTGGAGGCAGCGAGAATGAAGATCGTTATTATGGCTGATAATCGGAAGAATGAGCTTCTTGTAAACTTTTGTATAGCATATCGTCAGCTTCTTTCAAAACACACTTTGATTTCGCTGCATAATACTGCCACTTTGCTTGAGTCTGCTGCTGAATTAAATGTCGTTGGTCTTTCGACCGATTATTCCGGCGGATTTGATCAGCTTGCTTCCAGAGCCGAGTATAACGAGATCGATTCTGTTATCTATCTGAGAGATACGCAGCTTGCCAACTATAATGAGATCAATCCTCTCCTTAAGGCATGCGATTATAACAGCATCCCGTATGCTACCAATCTGGCAAGTGCTGAGATCCTGATCCTTGCGATCGATCGTGGTGATCTTGACTGGCGTGATCTTGTCCGCGATTCTTCATTCTGATACTTATTATGAAGATCCTTTGCTTTCCATATGGTTTGGCATATGCCAATATGTATGTCCTCTGTTTTGGAAATGAGGCCATTGTGATTGACCCGTGCTGTCCCTGGGAGGAGACCGGCCTTTCCGGTATCTCAGTAAAATCAGTGCTTTGTACCCATGGCCATTTTGATCACATCGCGGAGGCAGATGATATAGTTTCTCGCTTTTCCTGCCCTCTTTATATCTCCGGAAATGATCGGGACATGCTTCCGGATCCTGTAAAGAATCACTCAATGAGCTTTGGTATTCGTGTAGCCGTTGTCTCTCCGGCACTTTCTATCTCTAAAGATCATTTTTCTCCTGCTGAATTAGGTTTAAGCAGCAGCGAAGCATTTGATCTTCAGGTCATACCGACCCCCGGGCACACATCGGGTTCTGTTTGTTTTCTGTTTGATGTAAGTAGTGAGCATCGCAAGATAATGTTTACCGGAGATATGCTGTTTAAGCGTGGTATCGGGCGCACAGATCTGGGCGGGTCGGATCTCCAGATGCATGACTCTATTGAATTATTGAAGAGCATGGATGATGAGATCAAATGTTTCCCGGGACACGGATCTGAGACAGACCTTGGTTCGGAAAAGAGATCAAATCCGTTTTTCTGATGTAAAAAGCACTACATTTCGTTCTTTTGCTATCATTTGTCGAATTAAATCAAGTATTTATTTTTTGCTTCCTGCTATATTAAGGCAGGAGGTGATCATAAATGCATACAACACAAACAGCAATCGTCTTTTCTCTAGTATTTGCAGTACTTTGTTCCGTTTTGACCTTGTGTCCGGCTATGTATGTGCGGACAGAGGAATTGTCTGTTCTTTCCGTAGAATGCCAGGATGAGGATAACAATAAAAAAACGATCTATTCTGTTTTCACAATGCAAAGCGACAATAATGACTGGCCGGTGGCCAAAAGCTGTCCGGAAAAAGCGTATCGTTTCAGCCGTGGCATTAGGGATTCTGTGCGCATCCTGATGGGGTAGGAGTGAAAATATGAGAAAAAGACTATATGGGCGGAAAGGTTCGATCACGCTTTTTCTCTGCATCGTGCTTTCTGCGGCAATTATCCTGGAAACAATATATATTCGTGGAGCTTATCAGCGTAAAGAGGAAGTTCTTCTTACAAGAGCGGTCTCTCATCAGATGGAGCAGATTCTTTCCCAGTTTGATCGGGAATCTCTGGATTGGTATGGGATCTATGTGCTGGATAAGATAAATGCTGATCATGCGGTCTTTGACGAGATGACAAAAGGCCACAAAGATATGTCATTTGAGTATGAATTGACGGATGAGTTTTCGAAAGAGGATCTTCGCGTGTCGATTACGGAGTTCATGAGGCTTCGTGGACTGGCATTTGAGGGATCCGGAATCATGGACCGGCTTGGTTTTTCGATTTCTACACTGACAGGTAAAAATGCAGCGGGAAGCGGAATCGGGGCTTGGCTTCCGACATTTAAGGATTATCTTTCAAACCGGGATAAATATTCCGGTATGTGGGATGAGGTGGAAGATAAGTGCGAGGAGTACGGACTGGAGGATGAATTACCGTATTTCTACTCTTTTGTGGATGATATTGAAGATATAATGAAAAGAAATGTCAGTTCAGTCATGCAGATCGGTGATACCAGCGTGACAGTATCATTATTTGATCCATCATGTATGGATACGCTGACATCTGCCATGGATCAGTATATGGATGTTGAACTTCCTTCCATTGTTGACAGGCTTCTTATCAATGAATATGCCGCTTTTTCATTTGATTCCAGAGTTACCGCTTATGAAGGGAAGAATGGTTCGGTAGAAGAGTCTAATATCGTCGGCTTACCATTTTCCGATATGCACGGCGATGAAAATACCTGTGATCTGGAGTACCTTCTTATCGGTAGCGACTCGAAAAGCGTCAATAAAGTAGGGTCATATGCCATGATTCTCGGAACCAGGCTTATCCTGAATTTCTGCGCATTCATGATGGACGACACGATCAGGACTATTGCTTATGCCATAGCGTCTGTCATGGCAGTATTGGTTTCGGTGTTTTCAATGTTCATAGTCAATATTGATCCTGTTTCCATTCAGTATGCCATCATATTCTTTATGGCTTTTATTCGAGCGGTTTCAGATACAGGAAAACTTGTGTCCGGTAAATCCGTGCCACTTTTTTACAATGATACATTTACCTCTGCTGCCGGAGATTTCGCCAATACATATTACCGCGACTATTTCAGGGTTTTCCTTCTTTTTGTTTCTGAAGACACACTCCTAGGCCGAATGAAGGACGTTATATCAAGAGATTGCGGAGATCATCTTTACACAGGCGCAGATGCAACCGGCACGTTACGGGATGCTTCATATTCGGTAAAGAGGAGGTTTGAACTCTATGCGAATCGTGAATAAAGCAAGTAGAAATTCAGGCTCGATCGTTCTTGAAGCTGCGATAGGCATGTCATTGTTCCTTGTCCTGATATGTGCAGCGATATCTTCGATCACCGCTGTAAATGCGGACCTTTACATGCAGCGGGCATCGGAAAACGTTGTAGCGGAGTTGAATGTGGCCATTCCATTTGTTACTAACGGGGTTCAAAGTATTGACGATGTTGCTTCCACGTTTGGATTATCGGATAAAGCTTCTATTGATACGGATAAGATGGATGAAGTTCTCGGAATGTTCGGATCTTTAAGCGGGGCAACAGGTGTTGATCTTGAAGATGTGGCCGGCACAGCAGTTTTCGGAAGGTATGTCAGAGACCGGATCGTGACGGAGTATCGAAAGCTTGTAAATAAAAATTGGATATATGATGAAATAGTACAAAATGTATCTGTGTACATTGATTATGAAGAAGAGGACCGCAGCATCTATATAAATGTTTATTACGATATTTCTGCAGGCAAAGTGAAGATCGAAAGATCATACTGTACTTCTGTGGCGCTATATACGGAGATGTTTGCTCTGAGAAGTGATGGCAAGGATTCCGCAAATGAGACAGATTCTGTCTGGGACAAGGAAAATTTCGAGCGTGGAACTGCTATAAGGGAGAAATTCGGCGGGAATCTCCCGTATAATTTCCCTGTGATCAGTTCATATAAAGAAAATGAAGTGACATCGATCAAAAGTATGGACACCACATCTCCGTATTATCAGGAACAAAGAAATGTGAAGAGGCGGCTGGTGTCATATATCAACGATCTGCAGAAGTTCTCCGGTGCTGAACAATCCGGTGTTTCCGTCTCTGTTACGGAAAAGACGAAAAAAGTGCTTTTGCTGGTAATCCCTGAAAACGGCACGGCAGAGGGTGACCTTTATATCTCGGAATTATCTCCGTATGCTGCGGAAAGGGGGATAGAGCTGAAAGTAGTGAAGTTTGAAGAATCCTACCGTTATGATGAAACACCGGATATATCAGATACAACGGATGAACATGAAGAAGAATAGCTTCATTTTTATATTATATATATATAATAAAAAAATTGTTGTCACATTTCCTTCCTTGCGGTATAGTATTAGGAGCTGATATTTTGAGTTACTGTGTTTTCGGAGGAAAGAGATTGAAACAGAATATCGAGCAGGTTAGAGAAGTCGGTTCTACAAAGCAAGCTTCAACTGTGGGTAATAAAGAGTTATCCATTGGTGATGTGCTTCGCAGAGCAAATAGACAATTGATGACCAAGCGTATTTTGATCGCTATTTTTGTAATCCTTCTGATTACTTTGGTTGTGTTTTTTGCATCTGCCGGCTATTTTGAACGACTTGCCGATTATCTGATCAGTCTTGCGGAATGAACCGATGGTAAACGATAAGTTAAAAGATGAGCATATGGATGATCTCTTCAAAGCAATTTTGACTTTGGAGACAACGGATGAGTGCTACTCTCTTTTTGAGGATCTTTGCACGATTTCCGAGATCAAGTCGCTTGCATCGAGATTTCAGGTTGCTATCCTTCTTGCAAAAGGATATACCTATACCGAGATATTCGAAAAAACCGGTGTAAGTACAGCTACGATCAGTCGTGTGAAGCGTTGTCTGGATTATGGAGCTGATGGCTACCGGACAGTGCTTGACAGAATGAATATACAGGCTGAAAAGTCAGAAAAAGGAAAAACGGAAGGAAAAGGAAAGAAATGAGCATTATTAGCAAGATCTTCGGTACGCACAGCGATCATGAGATCAAACACATCATGCCGATCGTAGAGGCGATCGAGAGCCGCTCCGACAAGTTTAAGAATATGTCGGAAAAAGAACTGAAAGGCATGACAGATGTCTTGAAAAAACGTCTTGCTGACGGAGAGTCTTTGGATGATATCCTCCCTGACGCATTTGCTACGATCCGCGAGGCTGCCTGGAGAGTTTTGGGACTCCGTCCGTATCAGGTACAGCTTATCGGTGGTATTATTCTTCACCAGGGTAGAATCGCCGAGATGAAGACAGGTGAAGGTAAGACACTTGTTGCTACACTTCCTGTTTATCTCAATGCACTTACCGGACGTGGCGTTCACGTTGTTACCGTAAACGATTACCTCGCCCGCCGAGACAGTGAATGGATGGGTAAGGTTTACCGTTATCTCGGTCTTTCCGTCGGCCTGATCGTTCACGATATGGATAATTCCGATCGCCGTAAAGCTTATAATTCCGATATTACATATGGAACGAACAATGAATTCGGATTCGACTATCTCCGTGATAACATGGTAGATAGAAAAGAGAAGATGGTTCAGCGTGATCTTGTTTATGCCATCGTCGACGAGGTCGATAGTATCCTCATCGATGAAGCGAGAACTCCTCTCATTATTTCCGGTATGGGTGGCGAGTCTTCCGATATGTACACCAAGGCAGACCGCTTCGTTAAGACACTTAAGAAGTTCGTTGTAGTCGAGACCGATGAGAAAGTTGATATCGATGATGTCAGCGGTGATTGCGACTACGTTGTTGATGAAAAGGCAAGAACAGCCGTCCTTACAGCCAAGGGTATCGAGAAGGCTGAGAAGCACTTTGGTGTGAATAACCTTTCCGATCCTGAGAACTTCGACCTTCAGCACTATATTAATAATGCTCTGAAAGCAAATGGTACGATGGAGCGTGACCAGAAATACGTTGTTACGAATGGTGAGGTTATTATCGTAGATGACTTTACCGGACGTCTTATGTATGGCCGTCGTTTCAGCGATGGTCTTCACCAGGCGATCGAGGCAAAAGAGGGTGTTAAGGTGGAGAGAGAGTCCAAGACTCTTGCTACCATCACTTTCCAGAATTACTTCCGTATGTATGAGAAGCTTGCCGGTATGACCGGTACCGCTTATACTGAGGAATCTGAATTCCGTCAGATCTATAGTCTCGATGTTATCCAGATCCCGACAAATAAGCCGATTGCCCGTATAGATGAACACGATGCAGTATATAAGAACCAGAGCGGAAAATATGCTGCTGTTCTCCGTCAGGTAAAGGAAGCTCACGAGAAAGGCCAGCCGGTTCTTGTCGGTACTGTAGAGGTAAGCAAGTCCGAGTTCCTTTCTAAAATCTTCACCCGTGCGGGCATAAAGCATGATGTACTCAATGCGAAGAACCACTTACGAGAGGCTGAAATCGTTGCACAGGCAGGCCGTTATGGTGCTGTTACCATCGCTACGAACATGGCCGGTCGTGGTACTGATATTCTGCTGGGTGGTAACCCGGAGTTCATGGCTAAGCAGGAGATGAGAAAACTCGGCTATACCGAGGAACTGATCGATGCCTCCACTGCATATAACGAGACAGATGATGAAGTCATCCTTGAAGCTCGTGAGAGATTCTCATCTTTGGAGAAGAAATTTAAAGAAGAAATCAAGGAAGAGACACAGAAGGTTAGAGATGCCGGCGGTCTTTTCATTGTGGGTACTGAGCGTCATGAATCCCGTCGTATCGATAATCAGTTGAGAGGTCGTGCCGGCCGTCAGGGTGACCCGGGACGTACGAAGTTCTTCCTGGCTCTCGATGATGATCTTATGCGTCTGTTCGGCGGCGATCGCGCAACAGCTGCATTTGAGAAACTTGGCGTAGATGAGACTGTCGAGATTCAGAACGGTCTTCTTTCCAAGCAGATCGAGAGTGCACAGAAGAAAGTCGAGGGTATGAACTTCAGCACCAGACGTCACGTTCTTGAGTACGATGATGTTATGAATGTACAGAGAAATCTTATCTACGAACAGCGCAGAAAGGTTCTTGACGGTGTTGATATTCACGATACGATCAAGAAGATGACTTCTACTGTTGCAGAAAGAATCGTCGATCGTGTGAATCTTGATGGAAAGATCGACACAGAAGAGTGTGTCGCCTTAAAGGCATCTATTTCTGATGTTTTCGGTGATCTTCCGGTTATTAAGGATCTGTCCGATTGTATCAGTTCAAAAGAAGCAGCTGATGCTGGAGATATCTCTGATAAGCTTGAAGAGCAGGCTCTCGAGAAACTTGAGAAGCGTGATGAGGAATTAACTTCCGAGATCTTCCGTGAAGCTGAGCGTCAGATTCTCCTTTTCAATGTTGACCAGAAGTGGATGGATCACATCGATGCCATGGATCAGCTCCGTAATGCTATCGGAATGAGAAGTGTCGGTCAGAAGGATCCTGTTGTTGAGTATCGTATCGAAGGTTCCGAGATGTTCGATGAGATGAACATGCTTATCCAGAATGATACTGTACGTCTTATCATGAAGGCGAATATCGAGGCAGGCCAGCGTATCGAGAGAAAGAATTCTGTCAAGAAACTTCAGGAAGGTCACGGTAGTGCCCAGCTCGATTCTGTTGCTAAGAGAGCACAGTCCGGTGAGGATGCAAAAGCGCATCAGCAGGCTGGAATTACACAGAATCAGCCGGTAAAGCGTGATTCCAAGAAGGTTGGCCGTAATGACCCTTGTCCGTGTGGCAGTGGAAAGAAGTATAAGAACTGCTGTGGAAAGGATTCCAATGACTGATCCGGACTACTATTCAAATGTTCTCGAGGCTTCAGAGTATATCCGTTCGCAGGTAACGGATATACCGGATGTATGTCTTGTCCTTGGCTCCGGGCTTGGTCCTTTGACAGACCGTGTAACCGCTATTGTCACGATTCCGTACGAGAAGATCCCGCATTTCCCGACGACGACCGTTGCCGGACATGATGGAATGCTTCTTGTTGCCAGGCTTTCCGGCCGTTTGACCTTTATTATGAAGGGGCGCTTCCATTACTATGAAGGCTATTCCACGAAAGAAGCCACTTTCTATGTTCGTGTGATGGCATGTCTGGGCGTAAAAACACTGGTCATGACAAATGCTGCCGGTGGAATCAATGAGAACATGAAGCCGAGTGAACTGATGGTGATCACTGATCATATCGGACTTTTCTGTGATTCGCCGCTTCGTGGCGCAAATCTTGATGAATTCGGTCCGCGTTTTCCCGACCAGACTCAGGTATATGACATCTCGCTTCGGGATAAACTTGTTGAAGCAGCGAAGGAACTTCAGATTCCGCTTCATCAGGGCGTTTATGTGTATACCAGAGGACCTCAGTATGAAACACCTGCTGAAATACGTGCATTAAAGGCGCTTGGCGGTGATGCTGTCGGTATGTCCACAGTCGCTGAGGCCATCGCTGCAAGTCACAGTGGCATGAAGGTCCTTGCTGTATCCTGCATTACGAATTATGCTGCCGGAATTTCAGGTATGCCGCTGTCGCACGAAGAAGTTATGCAGAATGCCAATGCATCTTCAGAGAATAGTATTGCATTAATGGAGAAGTTCTTCTCCAAATTATAAGGAGGGTATTTATGAGCGGATTTCCCCGTTATGAAATCAAAGATATCTCACTGGCTCCGGAAGGACACCATAAGATCGATTGGGCATATAAGAATATGCCTGTTCTTCGTATAATTGAAAAAGAATTAAAAGAGACACGTCCTTTTGAAGGACTGAAGATCTCTGTCAGTGTACACGTGGAAGCGAAAACAGCAAACCTCGCACTTGTTCTACGTGAAGGCGGCGCGGATGTAGCCCTTACCGGATGCAATCCTTTATCCACACAGGATGATGTGGCCGCAGCGCTTGTTGAGCGGGGAATGAAGGTGTACTGCATCCATGGTGCGGACCCGGAGACATATAGAAGACATCTTGAGATGACACTGGCATTTGGTCCGGATATCGTTATTGACGATGGCGGCGATCTTGCCATGCTTCTTCACTCTACCCATAAGAATCTGGTTGCCGGCATGCTCGGTGCCTGCGAGGAGACAACGACGGGTGTGCACCGCCTGAAGATCCTTGAAGAGGAAGGAAGGCTGGCATATCCGGTAATTGCGGTAAACGATGCCCGCTGCAAACATCTCTTTGATAACCGTTTTGGAACCGGTCAATCCGTCTGGACGGCGATCATGGCGACGACGAATCTTATCGTTGCCGGTAAGTATGTAGTTGTTGCCGGTTTCGGTATGTGCGGCAAGGGCGTTGCACTTCGTGCGAAAGGTATGGGTGCCCGTGTTATTGTTACTGAGATCGATCCGGTCAAGGCCTGCGAAGCGATCATGGAAGGCTATGATGTCATGACCATGGATGAAGCAGCACCCTTAGGCGACGTATTTGTAACGGTAACCGGATGTAAAGATGTTATCACCAAACAGCATTTCGAGAAGATGAAAGATGGCGCGATCTGCTGTAATGCCGGCCATTTTGACGTGGAGATCAATCTTGTCCAGCTCGCGGAGATGGCGTCAGAAAGAAAAGAACTCCGAAAGAATATCGAAGGTTTTGTTCTTCCTAATGGCAGAACGATCTGTATCCTTGCGGAGGGAAGACTGGTAAATCTTGCTTCCGGTGATGGACATCCGGTCGAGATCATGGATATGAGTTTTGCTCTTCAGGCTCAGAGCGCCCGTTATATCGCCGAGCATGGAAAAGAACTTAACAAGCATGTTTATGATACGCCGACTGTAATTGATGACCGTGTTGGAGAGTTCCTGCTTCAGTCGAAGGGATACTCGATCGACAAGCTGACCCCGGAGCAGGAAAAATATATCCACTCTTGGGATCTGGAGGAGTGAAATGAGTAAAGCAGTTCTTTTTTCCGATATTACGATCGTAAGCCCGCATGATAATGCGCCTGTTTCTGTTATCGAACATGGGTATTGTTCGGTGGCTGATAAGAAGATACTCTATGCCGGTACTTCGGAAGAAGCAGCGGTCAGTGCTTTGAAAGAATTAAAAGATGAGGATTACTTCGTTTATACGGGAAAGAATAAGATCCTTTGTCCTGCATTTGCGAATGCTCATGCACATACTCCGATGTCGATCTTCCGTAATATTGCCGATGACCGGGCTCTTCAGGACTGGCTCTTCGGCCAGATCATCCCAAGAGAAGATAAGATGATCCCGGATGATTTTTACTACGGAAACCTTCTGACGATCGCTGAAATGGTCGAAAGTGGTACAGCATGTGCCGCAAATATGTATGATGGTGCGCTTTTGATTGCCAAAGGTGCTGTCGAATCGGGATTCCGTGTCCAGCAGACTTCTATGGGAAAGAAGTGTATAGACGGGAAGTGGTCGATCGATAAAGACAGCGTGGAAGAATTAAATGATTTCATCCGGAAAGAGGGAAATGGCCTTATTTCCCATAGTCTTCTCGTTCACTCGATCTATCTTTATCCGGAATACTTCTATCAGCCTCTTTCCGATCTTGCGAAGGAATATGGAATCCCTGTAAGTGTACATGTTTCCGAGACGATCACAGAGAATGAGAATTGCCGTAAGAGCTATGGTTGCTCGCCTGTTGAAAAGCTCGATTCTGTCGGCCTTCTGACGGATACGACAGTTGCCGCTCACTGTGTTCATCTTAGCGAAGAAGACAGAAAGATCCTTGCATCCAGAAAGGTATGGGTCGCACATAATCCTTCGAGCAATATGAAGCTTGCTTCCGGATTTGCTGATATGGTAAATATGCAGAAGGATGGAGTACGTCTTTGTATCGGTACGGATGGTGCAGCCAGCAACAATAATCAGGATATGTATATGGAGATGCGTCTTGCGTCTTTTATGGCTAAGGGGAATACTCTTGATCCTACCGTGTTAAAGGCCGAAGACGTCTTTACTATGGCGACAAGAAACGGATATCTTGCTTGTGGTTTTGATCAGTGTGGTATTATAGAAAAAGGCATGACGGCAGATCTTCAGGTGATCGATTATGATTGCCCGCAGATGTGGCCTCTCGGAAATCCGATTTCCGCTCTGGTTTACTCTTGTGGCCCGAAGTGTGTCGAATCGGTGATGATCGACGGACAGTTCGTACTGTATAAGCATGAGCTTAAGACGATCGATCTTGAAAAGGTGAAAGCCGAGACTAAAAAGACGATGGAACGTCTGAAATAATCAGATTGAAACCGGCAGAAGTGCTGTTTTCATATGTCCACGTAGCTCAGCAGGATAG